>CAYSDE010000264.1:1289-1500 GCA_964429685.1 uncultured Pseudobdellovibrionaceae bacterium | reverse complement strand
TTGACAATGCCATCAGTCTGGCGGCAGCGGCAGACAAGGACATTGTCTCAACCGTCGCCGGTGATGCCGACATTCTGGTGGTTCCCGATATTGAAGCAGGCAACATGCTGGCCAAACAGCTGACCTTCCTCGGTCATGCCGACGCGGCGGGGATTGTGCTGGGCGCCCGCGTGCCGGTGATCCTGACCAGCCGGGCCGACAGTCTGCGCAC
>CAYSDE010000264.1:0-1279 GCA_964429685.1 uncultured Pseudobdellovibrionaceae bacterium | reverse complement strand
CCGTCTGCTGTCAACCGCTGTGGCCGTGCTGCTGGTCGCCGCCCGTCGTGAAGGACGGTTGAAATGAGCGGGCCGTCCTTGCTGGTTCTCAACGCCGGATCCTCCAGCCTCAAATTCTGCCTGTATGGCGACGAGGCAGCGTTGCCGCTGCTGGCCAAAGGGCAGGTTGAAAAAATTGGCACCGTCCCCTTCTTCAAGATCGACGGAGAAGAAAAGAAGCTGGCCGAGGGGTCTGGTCATGCCGTGGCGCTGGCCGCCATTCTTGACCGCATCGGAAGTGATACCCAACTGACCGGCGTAGCCCATCGCGTCGTGCATGGCGGCACCGCTTTTACCGGCCCGACCCGGGTCACGGCGTCGGTGGTGGAAGCGCTAGCTGCCCTCGCCCCGCTGGCCCCGCTCCATCAACCCCATAACCTGCTGGCCATTCGTCAGCTGCTCGAAACCCGGCCCGATCTGCCGCAGGTGGCCTGTTTTGATACCGCCTTTCACGCCGGACATGAACGGTTGTTTGCCGAATACGCAGTACCAGAAAAACTAACTGCCGCCGGAATCCGCCGCTACGGTTTTCATGGCCTGTCCTATGACTGGATTGCGCGGCGACTGCAGGAACAAGCGCCACAGCTTTATGCCGGACGGGTGGTGGTAGCCCATCTTGGCAATGGCTCCAGCCTTTGCGCCCTCAAGGGTGGCCGCAGCATCGATACCACCATGGGCATGACCGCAACCGAAGGTCTGCCAATGGGAACGCGCTCGGGCAGTATTGATCCGGGAGCGATCTTCTTCATGCAGCGCTCGCTCAGCATGAGCGTCAATGAGGTGGAAAAAACCCTCAACAGCGAGTCCGGTCTTAAAGGCATGTCCGGCCTCAGCAATGATGTGCGGACGCTGCTGGAAAGTTCCGACCCCCGGGCCAAATTCGCGCTTGATTATTTTGCCCTCAAGGTGGCGCAGCATATTGCCCTGATGGCGGTCAGCATCGGCGGCATCGACGGGCTGGTTTTCACCGGCGGAATCGGCCAGCATGCGGATACGGTGCGGGCGGCCATTCTGGAGCGGATTGACTTCCTCAAGGTGCCGGAGATACTGGTCATGCCGACCGATGAAGAGCGGATTATGGCGCAGCAGGCGCGTACTTTGCTTTACGGGAAAGAGGAGCAGGCCGCATGAGCCGCAAACTTAAAGGTCTGGTCGTCGGGGCGGCCAATGCACAGTCGATTGCATGGGGCTGTGCAGAAGCTTTCCATGCGGACGGGGCTGAACTGGCTCTGACCTATCT
>CAYSDE010000263.1:0-1501 GCA_964429685.1 uncultured Pseudobdellovibrionaceae bacterium | reverse complement strand
CGCCGCCGGGTTGAGAAAGCTTCGGCGCTGCCGCACCGTCCGCTGGAAGCTCTGGTGCTGACCCTCAAGCTGTTTGTGATTGTGGTGCTGCTGGGCGTGCTGCCGCGTCTGGGCGGGGTTTTTCATGCGCTGGCGTTGATGGTCTTTGCCATTGCTTTGGGAGCAACCTTGTGGCGCGGAGCAGGGCAGGGGCGGGGGCCGAGCGATGCCGAGTTGCGCCGCCGGGTTGAGAAAGCTTCGGCGCTGCCGCACCGTCCGCTGGAAGCTCTGGCCGATAAAGCGGCGGTAGCGCCTGCCTTGTGGGAATCGCACCGGGCGAGGATGGCGGCGCTGGTCGCAGCCTCCCGGCTCACCTGGCCGAAACTTTCATGGCGGCAACTCGATCATCCCTGGCTGCGGCTGGGGACGCTGGCGCTGCTGCTGCTGGCGCTGGTGACGGCACAGGATCAGGCTTTGCCGCGTCTGCGGCAGGCGGTCAAACCCGATCTGTCCGCCGTTCTGCCCGCGCCGGTGCTGGATGCATGGGTTACGCCGCCTGATTATACCGGTGAGCCGCCGATAGCGCTGCGGGCGGGACTGCCTGAAATCATGGTACCGGAAGGCAGCACCTTGTCACTGCGGGTCAGTGGCGGCTGGTTCGCGCCGGTGGTGCAGGCCGGAGGCGCGGCCTATCGCCTGAAAGAAGAAGAGCAACACAGCTACACCCTCAGCCTCCCGCTGACCCAGAGTGGAGAAGTCAGCATCCGGCAGGACGGGCAGTCGCTGGGGCGCTGGAAATTGCGGCTGCTGGTGGATGGCGCGCCACAACTGGCTTTCACTACGCCACCGACCGCCAATGCGCAGGGCGTCTTGCGGCTGGACTATACGGCTTCGGATGATCTCGGTCTGGCCGAGGTTAAAGCAGTGATTGTTCCGTCAGACATCAGCAGCGACATGAAGAGCGAACCGCTGGCGCTGACCCTGCCGCTCAGCACTCCGCCGCCCAAGGAGGCTCACGGGTTCCGCTTCTTTGATCTCACCGCTCATCCTTGGGCCGGGCGCAGCGTGCTGATAACCCTGCAGGCGAGGGATTCCAAAGGGCAACTGGGTGAAAGCGCCCCGGTCAGTTTCCGCCTGCCCGAGCGCAGCTTTAGCAATCCGGTTGCCAAAGCCGTTATCCTGATGCGCCGCCAGCTGGTAAGTGATGGCCTGAAGGCCCGGATGCCGGTGATGGGCAGCATTCTCGATCTGGCGGTTGAGGTACAGCATGACCGCCGGGGTGATCTGCTCGGCTATATGGCGCTTAATACCATTGGCTCACGTCTGCTCTATAACGGGAAAGCCGCGATCATTCCTGACGTGCTGCCGCTGATGTGGGATACCGCTCTGCATTTTGAAGACGGCGGCGCTGGCTCGGCACTGTCCCGGCTGCGCGAGGCCCAGCAGGCGCTTGAAGATGCGCTCAATCTCGGCCCGCCCTGCTGGTGGCCTTCACCGGACTGCGGCTGGCCTTGCTGCTCCC
>CAYSDE010000262.1:0-1503 GCA_964429685.1 uncultured Pseudobdellovibrionaceae bacterium | reverse complement strand
AAGTGGTGACGGCAACTGGCGGCAAGGTCAAACTGGTCAAGCTCGACATCGACCAGAACCCGCAGATTGCTACCCAGATGGGAATTCAATCGATTCCGGCGGTGTACGCCTTCTATAAAGGCCAGCCGGTCGACGGTTTCATGGGGGCTCAGCCCGAGGGCACGGTGCGCGCCTTCATCGACAAGCTGGTTGCGCTGGCGGGAGGTGGCAGCGGCAGCGGCATTCCCGAAGCGCTGGCCGCCGCTGACGCCGCGCTGGAAGCGGGCAATATCGAAACCGCCAACGAGATTTTTGTCCAAGTGCTGGAGCGCGAGCCCGATAACAGCTCTGCCTATGCTGGTCTGATCCGCGTCGCCATTGCCGCCGGACAGATGGAGGAGGCCAAGGCCATGTTTGACGAGGCCCCCGACGAAATCAAAACCGCCAAGGAACTGGCTGGTATCAAGGCCCAACTCGAACTGGCCGCCCAGACCAAGGATGCCGGTTCCTCTGCCGAGCTTGAAGCCGCGCTGGCCAAAAATCCCGACGATTTTCAGGCCCGCTATGATCTGGCGCTGGCGCTCTATGCCGCCAATCAGCCGGAAGCAGCGATGGAGCATCTGCTTGACCTCATCAAGCGTAACCGCACATGGAATGAGGAGGCCGCCCGCAAACAACTGCTGGTCATTTTTGAGGCGCTGGGCCCCATGCATGAGCTGGTGGTGGCGGCACGGCGCAAGCTGTCAGCCATCCTGTTCAAATAGGTCAGAACCATGACCCCGGACGATCTGCCCGCTACCATCCCCATCTTCCCCCTGCCGGGAATCCTGTTGCTGCCGGGCGGGCAGTTGCCCTTGCATATCTTCGAGCCGCGTTATGTGGCAATGACCGAAGATGCGCTGGCAGGCAACCGGTTGATCGGCATGATCCAGCCGGATGCCGAAGGGATTACGCTGCAGGCCATAGGTTGTGTTGGACACATCACCCAGTCCCAAGAAACCGGTGATGGCCGCTACATTGTTCTGCTGGAAGGAATAGCGCGTTTCCGCGTCCGCCATGAGTTGCCCCCCATCCGGGGCTATCGCAAAATCGAGGCCGACTGGATTGAAGAGCCGACCACCCCGGTGGTGCTGGATCGCGGGCGGCTGATGCCCGCCCTCAAGCGCTATCTGAGCAGTTGCTGCCCGGACAGCGACTGGCAGGCCATTGCCGCTTCAAGAGATGAGAAACTGGCGACCTGCCTTGCCATGATCTGCCCCCTCAGCCCGACTGAACAGCAGGCCCTGCTGGAAGCCGCCTGTGGCCAGCAGCGCGCCGATATGCTAACCAATCTGATAGAAATCGCCTCACACGGCCCCTGTGGCACCACACACTGAACCGGAAAACAACATCATGGCCAACGAAATTTCCACCCCCACCGTTGATCCCAAGCTGCTGGAGATGCTGGTCTGCCCGCTCACCAAGGGCCCGCTCAGCTATGACGCCGCCAGACAGGAGCTGGTTTCAAAGCAAGCCAAACTCGCC
>CAYSDE010000261.1:867-1524 GCA_964429685.1 uncultured Pseudobdellovibrionaceae bacterium | reverse complement strand
ATCGCTTTGCTAAGCGGCGCGCATGAGCACTTTTCAGCCTGAAACAATCCGTGTCCGCGAAACCCGCATTTCCTGCGATGGCAGCGGTGATATTCCAGCGGCATTGGGACATCCCAAGGTCTGGTTGCAGATTGATGAAAAGGGCTATGTAGACTGTGGCTATTGTGACCGCCGCTTCATTTTGATCGGTGGCCCTGCCGACAACGGCAAAGGCTAAACCAGCATTTCTCTTGCTGGCCCCTGCCCCAGAAAATGGGCAGGGCTCGCGCTGGCCCCATAGGCCCCTGCACAAAATATCGCGACGAGATCGCCCACATCGGCACGTGGCAGATGTGCGCTGTCGGACAATTTGTCGAGCGGGGTGCAAAGGCATCCCACGATAGAGGCAACTTCCTCTGGCTCCGCACCAAAGCGCGTTGCGATCGCCACCGGATAATTGCGCCGGATAACCGTGCCGAAATTCCCACTTGCCGCCAATTGGTGGTGCAATCCGCCGTCAGTAATTAGGAAAACTTCCCCATGGCTGATCTTGCGGTCAACGATCCGGGTCAGATACACGCCCGCTTCACCCACAAGATAGCGTCCGAGCTCTATACAAAAATCGGTCTCTGCCAAAATGTCCGGCAAGGCATCAAATGCCGCCGACAGGGCGGCGCC
>CAYSDE010000261.1:333-857 GCA_964429685.1 uncultured Pseudobdellovibrionaceae bacterium | reverse complement strand
ATAGGGAATTCCAAAGCCGCCGCCCAGATTGACATGTGGTGGGGCTACTCCGATTGCTTCCGTAAGTTCGCCGACCAAGGCCAGCGTCTGCGCCTGCATCGCGATGATCGCGTCGGCGGACAGAGCCTGTGAACCGGCATAGATATGGAACCCCCGCCAATCCGCCCCTGCGGCAATCAGATGCTGCGCCAAGGCTGGCACACGTTCGGCATCGACACCGAACTGCTTTGCTCCGCCACCCATCTTCATGCCCGACCCTTTCAGGTCAAAACTGGGGTTAACGCGGATCGCGATGCGCGGCGCCATCCCCAATTGCACACCAATCGCCAGTGCGCGGGCCGCTTCGCCTTCGGACTCACAGTTCAGCGTTACGCCCAACGAAATGGCGCGCTCAAGTTCACGATCCCGCTTGCCGGGGCCGGCAAAGCTGATCCGCGCCGCCTCAACACCTGCTCCGAGTGCCAGTTCGAGTTCACCGCCCGACGCCACATCAAATCCATCCACCAATCCGGTCAGCAACGACA
>CAYSDE010000261.1:0-323 GCA_964429685.1 uncultured Pseudobdellovibrionaceae bacterium | reverse complement strand
GATTGGCTTTCATCGCATAATGGATCGCCAGCCTTTCCGGCATGGCGGCGCGCAGATCGGCCATACGCTGACGCAAATGCCCGGCGGAATAGACGAACAGCGGCGTATCCCCCGCTTGTTCAACCAATGCACTGCACATCACCCCGCCAATTGCGAGTTCACCATCAATGATATCGTACCCTGAAGGTATGGGACCGGTTGCTTTCATCCGCTTTCCCTAGGCGAATTGGGTAAAGCTTTTGATAACCACGGCGAAGCTTTCCCTAGTTCCAAATAATATGGCGGCCGACTTCCCGGCCCAGAAAACGGTGTAAAGTTATTTT
>CAYSDE010000260.1:0-1538 GCA_964429685.1 uncultured Pseudobdellovibrionaceae bacterium | reverse complement strand
TTCAGCGCGTCATAGCCCAGTTGCAGGGCGGGGAAGCGCTTTCTGTCCGGCGCTTCAAAGGTCAGGGTGCCTTTGGCAACCAGATCCAGTACCGGAACCCCGGCGGTGATACGCTCCGGCCAAGCCAGCGCATTGGCAATCGGCGTGCGCATGTCCGGCGTCCCCATCTGGGCCAGCGTCGATCCATCGGCAAAGGCTACCATGGAATGAATGATGCTTTGCGGGTGGATGACAACGTCAATTTGTTCCGGGGGCAGGCCGAACAGGTAATGCGCTTCGATGACCTCCAGCGCCTTATTCATCAAGGTAGCCGAATCAACCGAGATTTTGCGGCCCATGGTCCAGGTCGGGTGCGCGCAAGCCTGCTCGGGGGTGGCTTTGGCCATCTGCTCGGCTGTCCAGCTGCGGAACGGGCCGCCTGAGGCGGTCAGAATGATTTTGCTGACGCCATGGGCGGTGGGATTGCGGGCATAATCACGGGGCAGACACTGGAAAATGGCGTTGTGTTCGCTATCGGTGGGAATCAGCACCGCGCCGCTTCTGGCGGCTTCGGCCAGCAGCAGCGGGCCAGTCATGATGAGCGGCTCTTTATTGGCAATCAGAATGCGCTTGCCGCTGCGGGCGGCGGCCAGAATTGGCTGCAGTCCCGCCGCGCCGACAATACCGGCAACAACGGTTGTGACCTCGGCGGCGGCGGAGACTTCTTCCAGTGCGGCTTTGCCGTGCAGAATTTTTGTCGGGGTATGGGTGCCGAGCAGAAGTTTCAGTTCGGCAGCAAAATCAGCATTGCCGACCACGGCGAACTGGGGACGGAGGCGGCGGCACTGACCGGCCAGCACTTCAATCTTGCTGTGGGCGGTAAGGGCGTGAAGTTTGAAGCGGTCAGGGTGGCGGGTGACCAGATCAAGCGTCTGGGTGCCGATTGACCCGGTTGATCCCAGAACCGTCAAGGTCTGCTGCTGACTGCCGCCCATTTGTTTCTCCCGTCGTCGCTGTTTTCACGCGACGCAGGATAAGGCAAACGGGCGACAAGTCCAGTCAGACTGACATCAGAGGACGTTACGGATGATGTCGGCAATGGCGCCTGAGCTGATATTTATCAGGACTGCATCATTCCCAATGATGACCCGGTCATAGCCAGCGGGCACCGGGCCCAGACGCCGGGCCAGATCATGCGGCATGGCATGCATGCGCAGACCGGGCGGTACATGACCCCGGGTGCGGATCTGGCGCTCGATTCCCGGTGGCAGGCTGTCCAGAACAACAGTGCGAGTGCTGGGCTGATGCTGGAACCAGTTCAAAATGATGCTGTGGTCGCTGCTTCCGAACCTGACCGACACGTCCGGAGCCCGCTCGGTTACAATGATGGAGGTGCGGTTATGATCGCGGTCTTCGTGATGCCGCTCACGACCGTAGTCACGGCCATGCCAGCGCTCCTGCTCATCGTCGCGGTTTCCATATCTGTCATCGTCATGATCGCGGCTGATCATGATAATCCGGTGGTCATGGGTACGATGGTGATGGCCGTGAGCCAGTGC
>CAYSDE010000259.1:0-1610 GCA_964429685.1 uncultured Pseudobdellovibrionaceae bacterium | reverse complement strand
GCTGAAAGCCAATGTTGATCTGCTCTATCTGGGCGGTATCGGCACCTATGTAAAAGCTTCGACCGAAAGCCACGCCGATGTCAGCGACAAGGCCAATGACGCGGTGCGGGTGAATGGCAACGAGCTGCGCGCCAAAGTCATCGGTGAGGGCGCCAATCTGGGGGTGACAGCCCGGGCGCGGATTGAAATCGCCACCAAGGGCGGCCATCTCAATTCGGATGCCATCGATAACTCGGCGGGTGTTGATACCTCAGATCATGAGGTCAACATCAAGATTGCCCTGCAGCCGGAGCTGGCCAAAATGGCCCTGACACTGGAACAGCGCAACCGGTTCCTCACCACCATGACCGACGATGTGGCAGGCCTTGTGCTGCGGGATAATTATCTGCAGACCCAAAATCTGACTCTGGAACAGCGGAATGCGGCGGTCCTGCTCGACCAGCATACCCGTGTCATGCAGACATGGGAGAAGGCCGGGCGACTTGATCGGGCGGTAGAGTTCCTGCCGTCGGATGAACAGATTGCCACGCGGGCGCAAGCCGGAGCGGGCCTGACCCGGCCCGAAATTGCCATTGTCATGGCCTATGCCAAGCTGGCCCTCTGTGATGAGGTCGTCCGCTCGACCCTGCCGGATGAGCCGGTGATGGAAGCCGACCTCTTCGGTTATTTCCCGCTCTCCATGCAGAAGGATTTTGCCGCTGCCATCAAGGCCCATCGGCTGCGGCGGGAAATCATCGCCACGGTGGCAGTCAACGACCTCGTCAACCGCATGGGATCGACCTTCATCAACGCGCTGGCCGAGCGTAGCGGCACCAGCCCGATTGATGTCATCCGGGCCTATCTGGTGGTGCGGCAGGTTTTTGCGCTGCCGGAGTTCTGGAGCGACGTCGAGGCGCTTGACAACAAGGTGCCGGCCAGTGTGCAGCTTGATCTGCTGCAGGCCAGCCAGAGTTTTGCTGCCCGCACCATCGGCGCCGTTCTCAGCATGGCTACCCATCCGCTCAACATGACAGCGCTGAGCGAGCGGCTGTCGCAGAGTTTGGCCGGTCTGTCCGAAGGATTCGACCAGCTGTTGCCGTCTGACATACAGGGACAAATTGCGGCACAGGTCGCCCAGTGGAAACTGGCCGGGGTGCCGGAAGCTCTGGCGCTGCGGGCCGCCCGTCTGGTGCCGCTTTCGGCTCTGCCGGATATTCTGGTGGTGGCGGGCGAAGCGGCCAAACCGGCAGTTGAGGCGGCACAGGTCTATTATGCCGTGGGGCAACGCTTCGGTCTTGATGCGCTGCGCCAGCAAGCCCAGTCCTTGCGCGCCAGCAGCCACTGGCAACGTCAGGAAGCACTGGCGCGGGCCGAAGACCTGTTCGCTGATCAGCAGCGGCTGGCGGTGCGGGTTCTGCAGGGTGGGGGTAATCTGGCCAACTGGCTGAGCCGCGAAGCGGACAGTGTGGAGCGTGTTGACCTTCTGCTCACTGAGATCAAGGCGACACCCAGCTTCGACCTTTCCATGCTGGCCATGGCCAGCCGGAGCCTCAAGAGTCTGTCGGTGTAGAACTCAGGCTTGCGAGGACGGCACGTCCGGTGTCTTGGCTGCAGTTTTTGAAGACTTTACG
>CAYSDE010000258.1:0-1611 GCA_964429685.1 uncultured Pseudobdellovibrionaceae bacterium | reverse complement strand
TGACCAGAGTAATCGCCGAGGCGGCATAAGTTCCGCTGATCAGGGAACCGAGGCTGACTTTGAGATCAACCCGGGGCACCGCCAGCAAAACGGTCTGGTCAACCGTACTGATAAGCTTGAGGCGGCCAATGGCCAGATGGGGCGTTGGCCAGAGCGAAACCCGCACTGGCCCTTCAATCCGCACCTGCTGGCCGGTGGCGCTGGCCAGTTGCCCCGCCAGAGCCTGCCCCTGCCGGGTACCATCCAGTAGCGGAGGAATGCCAAGCAGCAGCACCGCCGCAATAAAAGCGATGCTGGCTATACCTATGGCCAAAGGCCTTGTCAGGCGGCTTGTCTGCATGTTGTGGGAGCTTCGCTTTCCTAGGCGAAAGGTTTACCCCATCCCGAACCCCTTAATCAAGTTTTAACGTTGAAATTTTGGCTAAAAGTGATGGTAAATTTCTGCTATACTGCCCGCAATGACCGGAAAACTCATCAATCTGAGGCTGGCAAGGAAGCGCAAGACCCGCGCCGAGGCCGCGCTTCAGGCCAAGGAGAACCGGGCCCTTTACGGTCGCCCCCTCCACGAAACCAAACTGGAAGCCGCCGAGGAGGCACGCAGCCGCAAGGCGCATGACCAGCACCGCCTTGACGCTACGCCTGACCGGAAGGACAGCGATGACTGAAACCGTCGAGTATCCCCAGTCGCTGAAAGATTTGCTGAATCAGCTTAATGCACCTGTCACGCCAGTGACCGTCAAGCAGTTCAGCCTTGAGCCCGCTGTGAGTGAAGCGGAGTGGCTGCGTCGGCTTGACCATATCGGCAGCGAAGAAGAGAGCCCCCATATCGGCGGCATTGTGGCCCTGATTAACGAAATTGAACGGGTCAGAAACCGCCTCAAAGCCAGCGAAACCCGGCGGATTGAACTGGAACAGTTGATTGATGCCGACCCGCTCTGCCCGGTTATCAACCGCCGCGCTTTTGAGCGGGAACTGGGCCGGGCCATCAGCCAGTCCCGCCGCAATGGCCAACCCGGCAGCGTGCTTTTTCTTGATCTGAACGGCCTTAAAACCATCAATGACCGCTATGGCCATGCGGTTGGCGACCGGGCGATTGAGCGTTGCGCCAAAATGCTGATTCTGTCCTGCCGCACCACCGACCGGATCGGGCGGCTGGGAGGCGACGAGTTCGCCGTTATCATGCCGGACCCCCCACCCTCCGGCGCCCTGACCCGGGGAGCCCGGCTGGCCGAACTGCTGGAGCGGGTGCCGCTGATTCTTGACAACACCCAGCCCCTCACCCTGTCAGCCGCCTTCGGCGCGGCCCCCTTCAACGGCAGCGATGACGTGAAAACCGTTCTGGATGCTGCGGATTCGGCGATGTATTCACACAAACAGGAAATCAGGATGCAGCAGAACGGCGCGGAGAGTCGGGGCTGAACCTACGCAATAATATCCGGCAGCAGCATGTTTTCAATGCGGGCCACTTCGTCCTTGATGGCCAGTTTGCGCTTCTTGAGGCGCTGAATCTGCAGCATGTCCACCGGCAGCCGCTCAACCAGACGGGCAATCACATCATCAAGGTCACGATGCTCGCTCTGCAACTCGGCCAGTTTACGGCGAAGCTGGGTC
>CAYSDE010000257.1:0-1643 GCA_964429685.1 uncultured Pseudobdellovibrionaceae bacterium | reverse complement strand
CCAAAAAACTGCGGAGCCTCAACGCGCACTATATCCGCGAGGCTGCCGATGACCGCTTGGTCAGCCTGATTCAGCCGCTGCTGGAGGAAAAACTGGGACAAGCGCTAGCCCCCGAAGCCTTGGCCCGCGTCAAACGCGGCATGGCCAGCCTTAAACCACGGGCTGAAACCCTGCTTGACCTGGTTGCCGGGGCGTTGGTCTATGTGGCGGACCGGCCAGCCGTGTTTGA
Organism: uncultured Pseudobdellovibrionaceae bacterium; assembly: GCA_964429685.1. GTDB lineage: Bacteria > Pseudomonadota > Alphaproteobacteria > UBA2400 > UBA2400 > CAYSDE01. The sequence goes on along the minus strand of CAYSDE010000257.1, from coordinate 1,414 downwards.
GGATAAAGCCGCCGCCCTGCTCGATCCCCCCACCCGCGACCTGCTCCACGACATCACGGAAATCCTGCGCGGTCAGAATGAATGGCTGGCTGCCGCAATTGAAGAGCGCGTCCGCACCTATGCCGAAGGTAAGGGCCTGAAACTGGGTAAAGTAGCCCAGCCCCTGCGCGTTGCCCTGACCGGAACCACGGTCAGCCCGCCGATTTTTGAGGTGGCCGAGATTCTGGGCCGCGAGGAGTGCCTCAAGCGTCTGTCTTCTCTTCCTGCTAAAAAAGCGGCCTGAACAGGCGTCAGCGCTATGCCGTTGGGCCGGAGAGTTTCTCGCGCAAAGCCGTCATCAGTGCAGCCTGTGCCTCGGTTGCCCACACTTTGCTGTGTCCGCTCCCCCAAATCGGGCCGGGCCAGGCGGGATCGTGTTCGAAGCGGGCGACGACATGGATATGCAGCTGGCGCACGACATTGCCAAGCGTCGCTATATTCATTTTGTGAGCGCTGGTTGTGGTCTGTAGTGCCCGTGTGACATTGGCCACTTCGTGCCATAAACTCTGCTGATCTGAATCGGAAAGATCGGTTATTTCACTGGCGTCCGCAACTTCCGGCACCATCACCACCCACGGCCATGCCGCATTTCTGGACAACAGCACGCGGCACAAACCAAGCGTCACGAGAGGGATCGTGTCAGCCTCAAGACGGGGATCAAGCCTGAACATCCGGTCAGGGAATGCTGATGGTGGCACTACCAACGGAAACAGCCAACCCAACCCCGGGCGTCGTGCCAAAGTCGAAACTGCCATTGCCTAGCAACTTGACTGGAGTCATTGACTGGGCAATGCCCCCCCAGAGGTCTTTACAAACAAGCTGACCCAGATTCTGGTTTATCATCTTGTTCACTAGAGACATGATCGGCTTGTAGAGAGACGCTTCGGTCAAAGTGATGCCGGGCAGGAGCGCCGTAAACGGGAATATACTCGAGAAGTAGGAGGCCACAGCCCCGCCGAGAGACGCCAGCAGATCAGTCTCCCAGACATTAAAGAGATCGCGCATGCAGTCAAAGCTTCCAGATGCCTGAGGTAGCTTAATCAAGTTATTAACCAGTGAGTCAAGATTTCCAGCGGTAGTCTGACCGCTATCACGCATATCCCCAAGAATATCAGGCGCGCAGCCAGCGATAGTGACATCAAGAGGTGGCAGCGCTGTCGGCGGAACATTCGGAACAACCGGAGGTACTACAACCGGTGGCGGGAGGCAGGTACCATCAAGCCATTTCGATGTAAATGAAACTGCAGCGCGCCCACCACTTGTATCCGGCCATGGACGCGCATTGAGATAAAGGGGAGTCCCGGCAGGATAAGAACAACCACCCGCCGAAGGAGTATTCAAATCAAACGTGACATCATCACCCACAATCATGTGA
>CAYSDE010000256.1:0-1666 GCA_964429685.1 uncultured Pseudobdellovibrionaceae bacterium | reverse complement strand
GGCGACCCTGCCTCCCTCCCCGATGGATCAACTCGGCACCCGTACCGCCAAGCTTGATAACACGCAGCTACAGCTCTTTGCCCCGCTCGACAGTACCGCCCGTGTTACCGCCAGCAACGTCTCTTTTGATCCCAACAGCCAGCGTTTCAGCGCGACAATCAAGGTTGAAGATGGCCGCCATACCTATGCCCAAACACTAATCAGCGGTCGGATCACAACGATAGCGCAAGTGCCGGTTCTCAGCCGTCCGCTCCGTCGCGGTGATGTGGTTGGCGCCGCTGATGTCAGCTGGCAGGATCTTGAACTGGGCCCCGGCAGTGCCCAGATCATCATGGCTGCTGAAGATGTGATTGGCCGCACCCCGCGCCAGAATCTGCGCGCCGGACTGCCATTGCGGGCCTTCGATCTGGTCGCGCCAACGGCGGTTGCCCGCGGCAGTCAGGTCACGCTCATCTTCGAGAGTGGCAATCTGCAGATTACCACCCAGGGCCGGGCCCTGAGCGACGCCGCGATTGGCGAGCCCATCCGGGTAGTCAACCTGATGAGTTCGCGCACGGTGGAAGGTCGGGCGGAATCATCAGGTGTGGTCAGGGTTGGTCCGGCCCCTGCCCCCGTTACCAGCGTGGCCGCTGCCCCCAGCGTCCTCACCACGAACTGAGGAGGAACATCATGAGAAAGCCCCGTCTCCTGCTGCTGCTCCCCCTGCTGCTTACCGGCTGCGGCAACATGGCCGACCGTATGGCCACCATTGGGGAGGCCCCCCCGGTCAGCCCGATTGAGAACCCCAACCATCAGCCCGGCTATCGCCCGGTATCCATGCCGATGCCCGAAGCGCAAGCCACCGAGCGCCAGCCCAATTCGCTGTGGCGCGGCGGCGCCCGCGCTTTCTTCAAGGATCAGCGGGCCGCCCGCGTCGGCGACATCATGACCGTCCTCATCCAGATTGATGACAAGGCCCAACTGGACAACACCTCGAAGCGCACCCGCGCCAATACCGACAGCGTGGGCGCTCCTAATCTGCTCGGACTGGAAGCCGAATATGGCAGCGTTCTGCCGGATGCGGTTGATCCGACCAGCCTGCTCAGTACCAACAGCAAGCTGTCCAATGCCGGTACTGGCGCCATTGCTCGCAGCGAGAAGATCCAGCTGCAGGTGGCCGCCGTCATCAACCAAGTACTGCCCAACGGCAATCTGGTGCTGAACGGCTCGCAGGAAGTGCGGGTCAATAACGAAGTCCGGGTTTTGCAAATCTCCGGCATCATCCGCCCGGAAGATATTACTTCGGCCAATACCATCTCTTACGAGAAAGTTGCTGAAGCCAGAGTTTCCTATGGTGGGCGCGGCCAGATGACCGACGTGCAACAACCGCGCTACGGCAGCCAGCTGCTCGACATCCTCTCACCCTTCTGATTGCCCAACCCTCAGAAGGCAACTGGCCCGGCTTCCAAGGAAGCCGGGCTTCTTTTTATCTCAGGCAGGCAGGGCCACCTTGTTTTTCTTTGGACGACGGGATGCCACAGCAGAATTCCCGAAAACTTCCGGGGGCACTGCTGGTACAGGCGGAACTGTGTTAATATGCGCCTTTTCAGGCGGGCGAACGGTCCCTATCAGACTATCGCGCTGAGCGGGATTATCGAAACCGAGAATGGTGCGGTAATAGTCCAAG
>CAYSDE010000255.1:0-1679 GCA_964429685.1 uncultured Pseudobdellovibrionaceae bacterium | reverse complement strand
CGGGATCGGGAATGCGGCCAGCCCGGTAATCCCCGACATGGCCGGGAAGATACTGCCGATAATTTCACTGATACTGCGATCCCGTTCGCTCCAGTCCTTGAGGGCGATGAAGGACAGCATATCGGAAACTGTCGGCACCCCGGCAATGACAAAATACATTCTGGCTTCAGGAATTCCGGCATAGATCTTTTCGGCCTGCAGGGCATAGCGCGAAGTGGCGTCAATGGTGGCGCCGCTGGGGCCAAGCCCGACCCCGATGAAAAAGCCCTGATCTTCACTCGGGGCCAACTCACGCGGCAGACCGCTGGCGATAATGCCGAGCGGGCGGGCATAAGGGATCATGGCCCGCACAAAGGGCGGCAGTCCGGCAATCACGCTCGGCGGCACTGCCGGATTGCTGAGCTGGCTGAGGCCGCCGATCTGTTGTTGCCCGGCACTGATTTTATCCGAGAAGGCGCCGAAGCTGAGCAGGTTGGCGACGCCGCCCAACCCCATGAACAGCACAAGGCTGAGGAAGAGGCTGAATCCGGCTGCGCCGAGCGTGCGCTTTTTGCGCTTGAGGATGGCAGTCAGCCAGCCCCGGTATTTCTTGACATAGAAGACTTCTTTTTCATCAACATGGCCGGGATGGCGGCGCAGCAGTTTAGAACAGAGCATCGGGGTCAGGGTAAGCGCGGTAAAGCCGGAGACAATCACCGCTCCCGCCAGCGCCAGCGCAAATTCGGTGAACAGCCGCCCGGTTTTGCCTTGGGCCAGCGCCATCGGAGCGTAAACCGCCGCCAAAGTCAGGGTCATGGCGATAATGGCAAAACCGATTTCCTTGCTGCCTTTCAATGCGGCATCCACCGGCTTCATGCCCTGCTCAATGTAGCGGGAAATATTTTCGAGCATGACAATGGCATCATCAACCACCAGACCGATGGCGAGGACAAAGGCCAGCAGGGTCAGCATGTTGATCGAAAAGCCGAGTACCATCATCAGCACCAGTCCGCCCAGCAGTGAAACCGGAATGGTAACGAGGGGAATGAAGGCGGCGCGGGGCGAGCGGAGAAACAGCAGAATGACCACGCCAACCAGCACAATCGCTTCAATCATGGTGGTTGTGACCGAGGCAATGGAGGCCGAGATGAAGATGGTGCTGTCATAAGCAATATCGATATTGATGCCGGACGGCAGCATCTTCTGGATTTCCGGCACGACCTTGGCCACTTCGGCGGAGATTTCCAGCGGATTGGCAGTCGCCTGTTTGATGATGCCGAGCGCAACCGACGGCTTGCCATTGCGGCGGGACACCCGGCGTTCATCAGCCGGGGCAATCTCGACCTTGGCGACATCGCCAAGGCGCACCAGATACCCCTCGGCCCGGCGCAGCACAATGGCCCGGAAGTCTTCGACGGTTTTGAGGTCGGTTTCACTGCGAATGGCGAATTCACGGTTGAGGTCTTCAATCCGGCCTGCAGGAATTTCGACGTTCTGGGCCGCCAGCGCCGAGGTGATGTCATCCACTGTTACCTGATGCGCCGCCATGCGGTCGGGATCCAGCCAGAGGCGCATGGAATATTCACGGGCGCCATAAATATTCGCGCTGGCAACGCCGGGAATGATCTGCAGACGGTCACTGACCAGCTTGCTGGCATAGGCGGTGACTTCCATCGGCGACACCGTATCGCTCGACAGCG
>CAYSDE010000254.1:0-1719 GCA_964429685.1 uncultured Pseudobdellovibrionaceae bacterium | reverse complement strand
TTGATCGTAGAGGATGATAAGGTCAATATCGCTGGAATAGTTAAGCTCATGCCCTCCCAGTTTCCCCATGGCGAGAATGACCAGACCCGAGCCGGTTTCCGGGGCCTTGGGGTCGGGCAGGATCAACAACTGGCCCGCAGCCCCGATCCCGAGGGACTGCCCCCGGCCTTCATCCGTCTCGCCCGCGATCTGGTCAGGATACTCGAGTTGCGCACGGCTGAGGGCTATGTCTTCCGCACTGATCTGCGTCTGCGGCCCGATCCCAACAGTACGCCCGCTGCGGTTTCCACCAGTGCCGCCGAAGTCTATTACTGCTCGCAGGCCCTCAACTGGGAGCGGGCTGCCATGATCAAGGCGCGGCCTATTGCCAGCGATCCGCTGGCAGCACGCAGTTTCATCCGCATGATTCAACCTTTTCTGTGGCGCCGTCACCTTGATTTTGCTGCCATTCGGGATGTGCAGGCCATTATGGCCCAGATTCATGCCACCAAAGGCGGACAAACCCCCGCCGTGGGCGGTCATAACATCAAGCTCGGTAAAGGCGGCATCCGCGAGATTGAATTTTATGCCCAGACCCAGCAGCTGATTTACGGCGGACGGGACTCCCGCTTGCGCCTGTCCGGCACGGTTGAAACCCTGCGGGCGCTGGCCAAAGTCGGGAAAATAACGCCGGTTGCTGCCGTTGAACTTTCCGACAGCTACCGCTTTTTGCGCAAGCTCGAACATCGCCTGCAGATGGTCGATGACCGCCAGACCCACACCGTGCCCGAGGATGAAGGCGAACGCACCACCATCGCCCGGCTGATGGATATGCCCTCGCTGGCCGAGTTTGATGAAGCGCTCGCCTTTCACCTCGCCCGCGTTTCAGCCTATGGCGACCAGATTTTTGCCGGGCAGGACAACAGAACCGTGCTGGCCGGGGGGCTGGATGATGGCAATCTGCCCGCCACTCTGCAACACCTCGGCTTTCATGCGGTTGATCAGGTGGCACCACTGGTGGAAGGTTGGCAACAGGCCCGTCATCGCTGTCTGCGTACCCCCCGCGCCCAAGAGCTGATCGCCGAAATTCTGCCGACCCTGCTGCGGGCGCTGGCTGGAACCGCCGATCCCGATAGCGCCGCGCTTAATTTTGACGGCTTTCTGGCCCGGCTGCCAGCGGGGGTGCAATTGCTCTCCCTGTTCGCCGCCAATATCAATCTGGTGACGCTGCTGGCCGAGATTATGGGCACGGCGCCCTCACTGGCTGACCAGCTTTCGCGCACGCCCCAACTGCTTGAAGCGGTGCTGGAAGATGGTTTTTTCGGGCCATTGCCTCATCGGCCCCAGCTCGAGGCCGAATTGGCCCACACCCAGTTAACCGCCCGCGATTATGAAGACCGGCTGGAGCTGCTGCGCCGCTGGAGTGGGGAACAACGCTTCCGGGGCGGTGTGCATATCCTGCTCAATCTGACTCCGGCTGACCGGGCGGCAGCGTTTTTCACCCTTCTTGCCGAATTGACTCTCAGTGAGCTGCTGAAAATCGTCGAAGCAGAGTTTGCTTTAAAACACGGGGGTTTTGGTGCCCCCTCGCTCTGTCTGCTCGCACTGGGCAAGCTGGGGGCCGGACAGATGTCGGTCGGCTCGGATGTTGATCTGATTGCCATTTACGATGTGCCGCCCCAGCGCAGCCAGTCAGACGGCATGCGTCCCCTGACTCCGCCGGATTACTTTGCCCGGCTG
>CAYSDE010000253.1:0-1758 GCA_964429685.1 uncultured Pseudobdellovibrionaceae bacterium | reverse complement strand
TGCGATGGCGCTGGCCAATGACCCCGCCCTGCTGATTGCCGATGAGCCCACCACGGCGCTGGATGTCACCATTCAGGCGCAAATCCTCAAGCTGCTGAAGAAACTCCAGCGGGAACGCGGCATGGCGCTGCTGCTGATTACCCATGACCTCGGCATTGTCCGCAAGGTCGCCGACCGGATTGCCGTCATGCAGAAGGGCGGGATTGTCGAGACCGGCCCGGTGCATGATATTTTTACCAATCCGCAGCACGACTACACCCGGCATTTGCTGGCCGCCGAGCCCAAGGGGGATCCGGTGCCAACCGATAACAGCGCGCCGATTGTGCTGGAAGCCGGACATCTCAAGGTCTGGTTTCCGGTCAGAACCGGGCTGCTGCGCCGCACGACCTCGCACATCAAGGCGGTCAACGATATTTCCTTTTATCTGCGCGCCGGGCAGACGCTGGGCGTGGTCGGAGAGTCAGGCTCGGGAAAAACCACGCTGGGACAGGCCGTTCTGCGCCTGATCCGCAGCACCGGTACCATCTGTTTTGATGGGCAGGAGATTGCCCATAAAAGCTGGAAAGAGATGCGCCCGCTGCGCCGCTTCCTGCAGGTGGTGTTTCAGGATCCCTATGGCTCGCTGTCGCCGCGCCTGTCGATGGGTGAGATTGTCGCCGAGGGACTGGGGATTCACGAGCCGCAGCTTACCAAAGCCGAGCGCGAGGCCCGGGTGATCGAAGCGCTGGCGGAAGTCGGCATTGATCCCGACTGGCGTTACCGCTATCCGCATGAGTTTTCCGGCGGTCAGCGCCAGCGGGTCGCAATTGCCCGCGCCCTCATCCTCAAGCCGAAGCTGATTGTGCTGGACGAGCCGACCTCGGCGCTGGATCAGTCGGTTCAGGCTCAGGTGGTGGACTTGCTGCGTGAGTTGCAGATCAAGCATCAGCTGGCCTATATCTTCATCAGCCATGATTTGCGGGTGGTACGGGCGCTCTCCCATCACGTTCTGGTCATGAAAGACGGCGTAGTGGTTGAGCAGGGCCCTACCCGGCAGATTTATGACACTCCGCGCCAGCCCTATACCAAAGCCCTGCTGGCTGCTGCCCTCAATATTGAAACACTGGAAGAAACGACCATTCTGCCGGAAGTCAGCAGATAACGATGCGGTCGCCGCCCTGCAGCTTGATCCTGCGCAAAGCGGCTTCGGTCTGCCTGAAAAACCCGTCGAAATCCAGAACACCCTCATTGGCGGTACTGACCGAAAGGCTGGCCGAAATGCGGATTTTACTGCCATAGTGCGAGAAGACGGTATTGTGAACGGCAGCGCGGGCCCGGTCGGCCAATACGCTGGCACCTTCAACCGGGGTGCTGAACAGCAAGGCGCAATAGGTGCCACCATCCAGCCGCGCCACCAGATCAACCTCGCGCACCGACTGGCGCAGCAGATCGGCAACATCACGTAAGATGGTGTCACCGGCTTCAATGCTGTGCCGGTCATTGACTTCGCGCAGCTTGTCAATGTCACACAGCACCATCGACATTGGCACCCGGTAGCGGCGCCAGCGGCGGTATTCTACCCGTCCCATGTCAAACAGATGCTGGCGGTTGGCGAGGCCGGTCAACTGATCAAGCGTGGCCAGACCATGCAGCTGGTCATGCGAGGCCATCAGGATCGACATGTCCCGCACCACCACCGCAAAGCGCTGGGGTGTTGCGCCCCGGATTTTGAGGATGATGGTGTAGCCGTTGAAGCATTGTTTGTTCTTGCGCTGAAAG
>CAYSDE010000252.1:0-1759 GCA_964429685.1 uncultured Pseudobdellovibrionaceae bacterium | reverse complement strand
CGGTCATCGGCAGCCTCGCGGATATAGTGCGCGTTGAGGCTCCGCAGTTTTTTGGTATCAAAGCGGGCGGGGGATTTCTGCAGGGCTTCCAGATTGAACCACGCGATTGCCTGTGCGTCGGAGATAATCTCGTCATCGCCGTGGCTCCAGCCCAGACGCAGCAGATAATTCCGCACGGCCTCGGGCAGATAGCCCATGGCTTCATATTCATGCAGACCAACCGCGCCGTGACGTTTGGAGAGTTTCTTGCCATCTTCCCCGTTAATCATCGGGATATGGGCATATTCGGGAACCGGCCAGCCCATCGCCTGATAAATCTGGATCTGGCGGAAGGTGTTGGTGAAATGGTCGTTGCCGCGAATGACATGGGTGATGCCCATGTCGTAGTCGTCCACCACGACCGCCAGCATGTAGGTCGGGCTGCCATCGCCGCGCAGCAAGACCATGTCGTCAAGCTGGGCGTTCTCAACGCTGACTTCACCCAGTACGTGATCTTTGACGATGGTGGCGCCGCTTTGTGGGGCTTTCAGGCGAACCACCGGTTTGATGCCTGCCGGAGCCTCGGCGGGATCGCGGTCACGCCAGCGGCCATCATAGCGGGTGGGTTGGCCATTGGCTTTCTGCTCGGCGCGCATGGCCTCCAGCTCTTCCGGCGTGGCATAGCAGTAATAAGCCTGACCAGCTTTCAGCATTTCATGAGCCACCTCGGCGTGGCGGGCAGCACGGGGAAACTGGAAAATGACCTCGCCGTCCCAGTCCAGCCCCAGCCATTTCATGCCGCGGATCAGGGCGTCAACCGCCTCGGTGGTCGAGCGTTCGCGGTCGGTGTCCTCAATGCGGAGCAGAAACTGGCCGCCGGTGTTTTTGGCATAGAGATAGTTGAACAGCGCGGTGCGTGCTGTTCCGATATGCATATAACCGGTGGGCGAGGGGGCAATACGGACTTTGATCGTCATGACAGGGGACTAGGCTGCGCGTTTTTTGGCAGGACGACCGGTCGCGCCCTTGCCAAGGCCGATGCGCTTGGCAAAAACGCTGCGCTGTTCGGCATATTTAGGGGCAACCATCGGATAATCATTCGGCAGACCCCACTTGGCGCGATACTGCTCAGGGGTCAGGTTATAGACGGTGCGCAGGTGCCGCTTGAGCATCTTCAGCTTCTTGCCGTCTTCCAGACAGATAATGTATTCGGCGGTAATCGACTTCTTGATTGAAACAGCGGGTTTCCCGGCCTCGGCAGGCAAAGCAACGCTGGCAGCGCCGCCGCTGATGCCACCCAGCGAGGCGTAAATGGTGCGGATAACGTCCGGCAACTGGGCCAGTGCAACCGTGTTTTTGCCCAGATAGGCAGCGGTCACTTCGGCGGTCAGGCTCAGCAAATCGGGCTTGCGGGGGTCGGTTACCGGGTCAGTCATGCTCAAATCCTCCAGAAAGTATCTTTGTCTTGATGCTTTTGCATAGGCAGGCAGGCGAGTCAATGCTTGGGGAAAGAATTATTTGTGGAAAAAGTATTCGTTAATAAAACTATCCGGCTTGCATGAGGCGAAAAGGACGGCCATTATCCGGGCATGAGCAAGATTCTTCTGATCGCCGCCGACCATGCCGGTCTTGAGCTTAAGTCCATTCTGAAAGCCGAAGCTGAAGCGGCAGGGTGGCAGGTGGCTGATCTGGGAACAAACTCTCCGGAACGGGTTGATTATCCGGTTTTGGCACAGAAGCTTTGTCGGGCAATCCTTGCGGATGAGGGGCAGTTTGGGGT
>CAYSDE010000251.1:221-1770 GCA_964429685.1 uncultured Pseudobdellovibrionaceae bacterium | reverse complement strand
GCCGTGCATGAGCTTGTCCTTCATGCCGTCGCTCGGCGGCAGAAACTGCTGCAGATCATCAAGGATGATGTGCTACGCATGGAGCGTCTGGTTACAGACATTGCGGCCACCGCTCGCTTGGAAGGTGAGCTGTCCCGCGCTACTCCGGAACGACTTGACTTGAGCGGTCTGGTGCAGACTCTGGTGGAAGCCCGCGCCCAGACCGGAGCCGCCCTGCTGTTTGAGACAACCGAACCGGCGTTGATGGTCAAAGGCATTCCCGGTCAGCTGGTGCAGGTGCTGGAAAACCTGATTGCCAACGCGCTGTCTTTCTCGCCGCCGGACCAGCCAGTTACTCTCCGTATGACGGCTATCACCAGCCAGATCGTGCTGACGGTTGAAGACAACGGCCCCGGCATCCCGCCGGGCAAGGAAGAGAAGATTTTTGAGCGTTTCTACTCCGAACGCCCCCGGGCCGAAAAGTTCGGCACCCATTCCGGACTAGGCCTCAATATCTGTCGCCAGATCATTGAAGCCCATAATGGCAGCATTTACGGCGAGAACCGCCTGGGGCCGGATGGACAGGTGATCGGGGCGCGTTTTGTCGTTAATTTGCCAAGAATCACCGGCAATTAATCTGCCGTTTTCTTCAAACCTTGACAAGTCTTTAACCGGAATGAGATGATACTGGGGTTATGAACAGCACCCTTGGAATCGCCCTCTCCGGTCTGCAAGCCAACGCGGCGCGTGTCGCTACGGCGTCCAACAACATTGCCAATTTGCGCAGCTCCGGCCCGCTGGATCAGCCGCAGCAGGCCTATCAGCCGGAAGTGACCACCACCGTGGCGCTCGGCGGCGGCGGGGTTACCACCTCAGCCCGGACGGTTAATCCGGCCACTTCAGCCGCTTATGCCCCCGATGACCCCAACGCCAATGCCGAAGGGCTGGTGGCCATGCCCAATGTCAATCTTGAAAACGAGATTGTTGAGCAGATGAGTGCGGTTATCGGCTATAAAGCCAACGCAGGTGCTATCCGCGCCCAGAACGCGATGGATCGCTCCCTGCTCAATCTGATGGTCTAGGCCGTCTTTTCCTCATACGTGCAAAGATCCCGTACGCAGCATTGCGCGCAAAGTGGAGCGCGGGCTTTGCAGGTATAGCGCCCATGCAGGATCAGCCAGTGATGGGCGTGTTGCAGAAACTCATCCGGCACCACTTGCAGCAGTTTCTTCTCAACCTCTTCAACCGTTTTGCCGGGGGCAAGGCCGGTGCGGTTGGCGAGGCGGAAGACGTGGGTGTCCACCGCAATGGTTTTTTCACCAAACCCGATATTCAGCACCACATTGGCGGTCTTGCGGCCAACACCGGGCAGGGCCTCCAGCGCGTCACGGTCGGGCGGCACCTGACCCTGATGAGTCCTGACCAGACTGTCTGACAGCGCGATGATGTTTTTGGCCTTACTGTTGAAGAGGCCGATGGTCTTGATATACTCTTTCAAACCGGCTTCACCCAGCTGCAGCATTTTCTCCGGCGTATCCGCAACCTTGAAGAGCGCCCGGGTTGCCTTGAC
>CAYSDE010000251.1:0-211 GCA_964429685.1 uncultured Pseudobdellovibrionaceae bacterium | reverse complement strand
CTGTGCCGACAACACCACCGCGACCAGCAGGGTGTAAAGATTGACATATTCCAGTTCGCCCTTGGGCTCGGGCCGCTCGGCTTGCAGACGCTGGAAGAACTGGCGGACAGTGGCTGGAGTCATGCGGGCAGACTATACAGCGCGGGCCATTCGCGCTAGGTTTTTTGTATGAGCTTTATTTCCTCCGCCAAAGTATCAGCCATCCTGCGCC
>CAYSDE010000250.1:0-1836 GCA_964429685.1 uncultured Pseudobdellovibrionaceae bacterium | reverse complement strand
GCGCGGCGAAGCCAGCAACGGCATGTTGGTATCTGAGCGTGAAATGGGCCTATCGGAGGAGCATAACGGCATCATTGAAGTGCCGGAGCATTTTGCCATTGGCACCCCGCTGACAGAAGTTCTCGGCGGTACCGACCCGGTAATTGAAATCAAGCTGACTCCCAACCGGGCCGACTGCGCCGGGGTGCGCGGCGTCGCCCGTGATCTGGCCGCCGCTGGTCTGGGTACGCTGAAGCCGCTGGCCATTCCGGCCCTGCCCGGCAGTTTCCCCTGTCCGCTGAGCGTGAAGATTGAGGATGAGAAAGCCTGTCCGCTTTTTCTGGGCCGGGTGATCCGGGGGGTTAAAAACGGCCCCTCGCCGCAATGGCTGCAGGACGCTCTCAAAGCCATCGGTCTGCGCCCGATTTCGGCGCTGGTAGACATCACCAATTATTTTACCTTCGACCTCTGCCGCCCACTTCATGTGTTTGATGTGGCGCTGGTCAAGGGTGATACCCTCACCGTCACACTGTCCAAGGGCGGCGAGACGATGGCGGCCCTGAACGACAAATCCTACACCCTGCCTGAAGGCGTCACCATCATCAGTGATGCGGCAGGCGTTGAGGCGCTGGGCGGCGTAGTTGGGGGCAGGCCAACCGGCTGCGAGGCCGGAACCACCGATGTTTTCCTTGAAGTTGCGCTGTTTGATCCGGTTCGCACCGCCCGCACCGGTCGCCTGCTCGCCATCACTTCGGATGCGCGTTACCGCTTCGAGCGCGGCGTTGATCCGGCCGCGATGCACGATTATGCCGCGCTGGCCACACAGATGATTCTGGAAATCTGCGGCGGCGAAGCCAGCGAACTCACGATCGCGGGCAAAGTGCCGGATACCACCCGTACCTATACGCTGCGGCCCGACCGCGTGAAAACGCTCGGCGGTGTTGAAGTGACGTGGGAGCAGCAGGTCAGGATTCTGACCACGCTTGGCTGCACCGTCACTGGCGATAAAGTGACTCCGCCCAGCTGGCGCCCTGACATTCTCGGAGAGGCTGATCTGGTTGAGGAAATCATGCGCCTGACCGGCTTTGACACAATCGAAGCCTCGCCGCTGCCGCGCCTCAGCGATATTGCCAGCCGCGCCCTGAGCGCCGCCCAGCGTCGCCTCGGACAGGCCCGCCGCGTCATGGCAGGCCGGGGTTTGATGGAAGCGATTACTTGGACTTTTGTCAGCCGCGAACAGGCCAGCTTCTTCGGTCAGGTTGATCCGCGCCTCATCCTGCTCAATCCGATTTCAAGCGAGATGGATACCATGCGGCCCTCGGGCCTCATCGGCCTGCTCGCCGCCAGCGCCCGCAACGCCGATCATGGCTGTGGCGAGGTCGCGCTGTTTGAAAGCGGGCCGGTTTTCGGAGTCAATGAGAAGGACATGCAAACCACGGTGATTGCCGCACTGCGCCACGGTCAGGCCGTGCCGCGCCAGCCACAGAAAGGCGACCGGATGGTTGATGTGTTCGACGCCAAGGCCGATGCACTGGCCGCGCTGGAAGCGCTCGGCGTTGCTGGCGCACAGGTCAGCGCTGATGCCCCCGCCTGGTATCATCCGGGCCGCTCCGGCTGTCTGCGTCTCGGCCCCACCGTGGTGGCGCATTTCGGCGAGGTACATCCGGAAGTGCTGAAGGCCTTTGGTATCAAAACAACCGTAGTTGGTTGTGAAGTCTTCGTTGATCGCGTACCACAACCCAAAACGGCCAAGGGCACCGCCAAACCGCTGCTGAAGCTGTCGCCGTTCCAGCCGGTGGCGCGTGATTTTGCCTTCGTACTGGCCGCCGACGTAACAGCGGACAAAGTGGTCAAAGC
>CAYSDE010000249.1:0-1837 GCA_964429685.1 uncultured Pseudobdellovibrionaceae bacterium | reverse complement strand
TGATGGTAGTAAATTCCCGTGGCGTCCCCTTGGCTGCCTTGACGCCCACTTTCACTGACTGGGCCTGACGTTGCAGGGCAATGTTACACGGCGCCGCCTCGTTCCAGCAGGTCGCCACCCCAACCAGCGGTTGATGAATCTCTTCCTCAGTCATACCCATCGCATAATAATACGACCGATGCGGTGCCCGCTCGGGCCCCTCGGTCACATGGCGGGAAGGCAACTTTGATTTATCGAAAGAAGACATGAGGCACCTCGGTTTGAAAGTGCCCTAGCATAGCAAGCCCTGATTATCCTGCAATCACCTTTGCAAAAAAGGCCGGATCGACATTGCCGCCGGAGAGCAGGATCGCGACGTTCCGGCCTTTGACCGGGAAAGCGCCACTCAGAACGGCGGCAAGGGCGACGGCGCCACCGGGTTCGACTACCAGTTTCAGAGTGGAGAAGGCAGTGCGCATGGCGGCTTTAACGTCGTCATCCGTCACCACCACCCCGCCCGCGCCACAGCTCTTCAGGATGGGAAAAGTCAGCGCGCCGGGCATGGCAACGGCGATGGCATCGCAGATGGACTTGGCGTTTTTGTCCATCGGCACACGCTCGCCCAGTTCAAGGGAGCGCACGGTATCGTCATAACCAACCGGTTCGACCACATGAACGCGAGTATGCGGGCTGCAGTGTTTCAGCGCCAGCGCAATACCGCCGGAAAGTCCGCCGCCGCCGCAACAGACCAGCACATCATCCAGCCTGACTGGCGTCTGTGCCGTCAGTTCCAGACCAATTGTCCCCTGCCCGGCGATTACATAGGGGTCATCATAAGGCGGCACGAAGACACAGCCACGCTCCTCAGCGATACGCCGCCCCAGCGTGTCGCGGTCTTCTTTCATGCGATCAAAGGTGATGACTTCGGCACCAAGCGCAACGGTGTTGTCATATTTCACCCGCGCAGCATCATCCGGCATCACGATGGTGGCTTTCATGCCCAGACGTCTGGCCGCATGGGCAATCCCCTGCGCATGATTGCCGGTTGAAGCCGCGACCACGCCCCGCGCCCGCTCCTCCCGGGTCATGGCGGCAAGACGGTTATACGCCCCCCCGGAACTTGAAAGAGCCGCCGATCTGCAGCAGCTCCGGCTTCAGAAAGACCCGGCCACCGGTGCGGGCATCCAGATCAGGACTGGTTAAAAGCGGGGTAAGGATGGCATGGCCACGAATGCGAGCGGCAGCCGCCTCAATCGCCGCAAAATCAACCGGCAAGAGGGGCGGCGCACGGGAAGGCAGCAACGTGTCCATCTTTTCATTATGACGGTGAAACAGGTCGGAATCACGCAGATTCGTCGCTGCATTGCGCTCGCTGCGATGCACAAGGAAGAATTACCCGGCCTTCGCCATGCCCTTCAAGGCATCGCGCACCGCGGCTTCTGCCGCCTGTACCGAGCGGAATTCCACACCATGCATATGCACCAGACGGGGATGGACGGCGTGAAAGATATGGCCACGTGGTGTTTCCACCAATACGCCAGCTGCTTCATCGCGCACTTCAATCAGAACACTCTTTGTTGCTGTGGCCATGATGACCCTCCTTGGCAACTTGAAGCGATTTTCTGGCAGAGAGAGGTTAAAAGAAACTTCCCTCCACGCAGCAAATCGCGCACGGTGTATATATGGATCAGACCCCCGCCGCAACAAGTACTTCACGCCCGACTCCGCTCGATTTATTTTTATCGGAGTCGCCGCCTGCTGGCAGCCTGACTCCCATTACAGAAAACTTACGCTGGTTGCGCTGCGGCCTGCCTTTCCGGCTCAATCACATTAACTTATGGCTCCTGCGCGAAGGTGA
>CAYSDE010000248.1:1599-1866 GCA_964429685.1 uncultured Pseudobdellovibrionaceae bacterium | reverse complement strand
TCTTCTTCGCTACCGGTTTTTTGGTGGCGGGCTTTTTAGGCGCGACTTTCTTGGGGGCCACCTTTTTGGCTTTGACCGCTGGTTTTTTGGCAACGGCTTTCTTCGCTACCGGTTTCTTGACCGCAACGGGTTTCTTCTTGGCAGCCGGTTTCTTGGCGGCGACCTTGGCCGCAGGCTTGGTGACAGCCTTTGGCGCGGGCGTCGCTTTAGCGGCAGGTTTGGGGGCAGCGGGTTTGGGCGCAGCGGGGGGCTTGGCGGCTACCGGCT
>CAYSDE010000248.1:0-1589 GCA_964429685.1 uncultured Pseudobdellovibrionaceae bacterium | reverse complement strand
GAGCGGGCGGCGGCGGGGGTGGTTCCTGACCGGGAAGCGGCAGACCAAGCCGCAGCGCTTCAACCGACTGCAAAACCTCCTCGACATGGCCCGGCACCGATACTTTGCGCCAGATCGCCCGGATGATGCCGTGGGTATCAATCAGGAAAGTAGCGCGTTCAATGCCGGTATAGGTTTTGCCGTAATTGCTTTTTTGCACCATTACCCCATAGGTTTCGCAGACATTGCTGTGCGCGTCCGAGGCGAGGTGAAAGTTGAGGCCGTATTTCTTGGCGAAGGCGGCGTGGCTTTCCACACTGTCCTTGCTGATGCCGATCACGGCGGCGTCATGATTGCCGAAAGCAGGCAGGGCGTCGCGGAAGGTGCAGGCTTCGGTGGTGCAGCCCGGCGTATCATCCTTGGGGTAAAAATAGAGGATAACCGGCTTGCCGCGCATATTGGAGAGGGCGACCGTCCCGAACGTACCCAGCGGAAGAGTGAAATCCGGCGCGGGCATACCAACTTTAAGCTGCATCAGCTTGCCTCCTGCAATTGTGACAGAGGCAGAAATGACTCTAAATGCGCCGCTGTCAAGCGACTCTGCGCCCTCGAATCGGTCAAACCCTGCAGAATCATCCAGCACTGTGCGATAGATGCCAAAATTCGCCACCGAATCGGCTCCGATTCGGGTAGTAATGGAGGCAAAACCGGCCAGTTCAGGCCCGTGGGGGTGCAGGGCGGCGCTCATGCCTGCCAGCTGAGTCGGGGTCGGGGACTGGCCCCGGAAAAAGTCATGGGTCAGCCGCAACCAGGTTTGCAGACGCAAAAACCGTCCATAGCTGGCAGCCAGTTGATCGGCCCAGACGGGATCCAGCTGACCGGCCTTTGCCAGTGCCGGAAAACCGTCAAGAGGGGAGGACGCATCAAGCAGGGCCGGATGAGCCGCCGCCGCTTTCAGCAACAGGAACTGGTGGATGAACTCGATGTCGATCAGCCCGCCGCGCCGGTGTTTGAGATCCCACGGACCTTGCGCCGGATGCTGACTGGCCATCAGCCCCCGCATTTCAATCACATCCGTCCGCAGCTTGTCCGGAGAGCGGGGCATACTCAGCACCTCACGGATAACCGAGCGGACGGTCTGGCAGAGGGCGGGCGGGCCAGCGATGGGGCGCGCCCGGGTCAGGGCCATATGCTCCCATGTCCACGCGGCTTCATGATGGTAGCGGCGGAAAGATTCAAGACTGGCGGCCAATGGGCCCTTATTGCCCGAGGGCCGTAGCCGCAGGTCAATCTCGTATAAGCGCCCCAATGGGCTGAGTGCGGTCAGGGCTTCCACCAGCCGGGCCAGCAGCCGGGCAAAGTAATCCGGCGGAGTCAGGGGTCGCATGCCATCTGACTGGCTGCGCTGGGACGGCACATCGTAAATGGCAATCAGATCAACATCCGATCCGACCGACATTTGCCCGGCTCCCAGCTTGCCCATCGCCAGCAAACAGAGTGAGGGGGCACCGAACCCTCCATGTTTCAGGGAGAACTCTGCTTCGACGGTTTCCATCAGCTGATTTACGGCGGACGGGACTCCCGCTTGCGCCTGTCCGGCACGGTTGAAA
>CAYSDE010000247.1:0-1910 GCA_964429685.1 uncultured Pseudobdellovibrionaceae bacterium | reverse complement strand
GGGCAATTTGAAGGCAACGATGTCTCTCCTCGTTGTTATTCTGGTTTCAGCCATTGCGGTCTATGCCGTGCTGCTGGCGCCAGCTTCGGCTTCGGTGGGGCGGGTCAGCCGCCGCTATGCGCTGGCCGGAACCGCCTATTTCTTCCTGATCGGTCTCGGCTTCATGATGGTGGAGATTGGCACCATTCAGCGGATGTCGATTTTCCTTGGTCACCCGGTCTACAGTCTGGCCATCGTGCTGTTTAGCCTGATCCTGCTGACTGGCATTGGCAGTTTCCTGTCCGATTACATCCGGCTTGACCATCGTCCGGCGCGGTTGGTCGGTTATGCGCTGGTTCTATCGGCCCTGCTGGCCTCCACTGCCCTGTTGGCACCAACTCTTCTGCACAGCTTTGAACCGGCTGACTTGCTTACCCGCGCACTGGTTGCCATTGGTCTGATTGCCCCCGCTGCCCTGCTAATGGGCTTTGGCTTTCCGGTTGGTATGGCACTGGCAGGGCGGATTGACAGTACACCGACCCCTTGGTTCTGGTCGGTCAACGGAGCGGCTGGTGTTTTCGGTTCTGGCGTTGCCGTTATCATCAGCATGAATCTTTCGATACCAGCTACACTCATAACGGGCGCACTCTGCTATCTGCTGCTCATTCCTCCCGCCCTCCAGCTTTCCCGTCTGGCCCAGACAGCCGCTCCGACAACCGATAGTGTTTGACCGCATGGCGGACTGCGCTAAGCTGCCAGCGGAGGTTCCCTGCATGTCTGACACCATTTCCCCGCTCCGCTCTGTGCTGTATGTGCCGGGGATCAACGAGCGGGCGCTTGCCAAGGCGCGCACCCTGCCTGCGGATGCCCTGATCCTTGACCTTGAAGATGCCGTTGCCCCCACCCGCAAGACCGAGGCCCGGCTTGCCTTGGTCGCGGCGCTGACCACGGGTGACTTTGGCGCCAAACTGGTGACGGTGCGTATCAACCCGCTGAGCAGCGACTGGGGCCGTGAAGACCTCAAGGCACTGGGCGCACTGCCTGCCCGCAAGGCCCCACAGGCGATTGTGTTGCCGAAGGTTGAAAGCGCCGACGAGATTCTTTTTGCCGCCCGCGACATGCACGAAGCCGGACTGCCCGATCACACCGCTATCTGGGCGATGATGGAAACCCCGCGGGGCATCCTCAATGTTGCGGCGATTGCGGGCTGTCACCAGCGCCTGAAATGTCTGGTCATGGGCACGTCGGATCTCTGCAAGGATCTGCACGCGGCGCAGGTGGCGGGGCGTCTGCCCCTGCTGGTCAGCCTCGGCCAGTGTCTGCTGGCGGCCCGGGCCTATGATCTTTCCATCATCGACGGGGTACATCTGAATCTTGACGATGACGCCGGGTTCGAAGCCGCCTGCCAGCAGGGGGTTGAGCTGGGCTTCGACGGCAAAAGCCTGATTCACCCCAAAACCATCGCCAGTGCCAACCGCATTTTTGCGCCCAGTGCTGCCAGCATCAGTCATGCCGAGGCGGTTCTGGCAGCCTGGAAAGAAGCACAGGCCAAAGGGTCAGGCGTTACCCTGCTTGATGGTCAACTGATAGAAATCCTGCATGTCCGCGAGGCCGAGCGTTTGCTCGCTCTTGCCCATGCCATTAAAACCCGCGAGGCCACATGACCGAACTTCCTCATAGCCACACTCACTCGGTGCTGGAATCCACTCATCAGACCATTGCCGGCATGCATGAGAAAACCCTGTGGTGGGCGCTGGCCCTCACCGGTGGCTTTATGGCGGTTGAGTTCCTTGGTGGCTTGTGGGCGGGCTCGCTGGCGCTGGTTGCCGACTCCCTCCACATGCTCACCGATACGGCGGCGCTGGGGTTGGCTCTCTTTGCTGTCCTCTGGTCGAAGCGCCACGCCGATGAGCATCGTAATTACGGGTATG
>CAYSDE010000246.1:0-1921 GCA_964429685.1 uncultured Pseudobdellovibrionaceae bacterium | reverse complement strand
AACTGTTACGGCAGGAAGAGGCATTGATAGTCCTGCCACTCACTTCTGAGACGCTTTGCGTAACAGGTAGTCGCGGAAGGCGGCGACTTTGGCGGAGCTGCGGAGGTCTTCGGTGTAGGCGAAGAAGACTTCCACCCTTGGAATATCGATTTCCGGCAGCACCACTTCCAGTTCGCGGTGGGGCTGGGCGATGTAGTCGGGCAGGCTGGCGATTCCCATTTCGCTGAGGGTTGCGCTGAGCAGGGCCTGGTAGGAATTCACTTTCAGCGCCGCCGGTCGCAAATGGCCGGGGGTCATCCCGACTTCCAGCAGCCAGTTGACGTTTTCAGTCGGTGCGGGAGCTTCCGGCGGGAAGCCGAGCAGATCGTGGTTGACCAGATCATCCAGCGTTTTGGGGCGCCCCCGCCGTTCAAGATAGGCGCGATGGGCATAAAACCGCAGCTGGATATACATGAGGTGACGGCGCAGCAGATTGCCCTCAACCTTGGAGGGGATCATGCGCAGGGCCACATCGGCTTCCCGCATCGACAGATCAAGGGCTCGGTCGTCCAGCAGTAGCGAAACCGAAATATCCGGATAGGTCTGGCGGAACTCGGCCAGCAGCGGCATCAGCCACAGGGCCCCGAGTGCGAAAGTGGTGGTGACGCGCAACTCGCCGGTCGGGTGTTCGTGACTGTCGCTGATCCGGGCCTCGGTGGCCTTGAGTTTCAGCATCATTTCACGGGCGGTGCGCTGCAGGACTTCACCCTGTTCGGTCAGCACCAGACCCCGCGCATGACGATGAAAGAGCGGTACCTTGAGGCTGGCTTCCAGATCGCTGATCTGGCGGCTGATAGCCGACTGGCTGAGGCCGATGAACTGTCCGGCGCGGGTGAAGCTTCCGGCTTCCGCAACCGCGTAGAAAACCCGCAGACGATCCCAGTCGGCAATCATGCGGCGGTGGTTCTTGCAGACTGGCGGGCATCTTCCTGCAGGGCCAGCCAGCGCTCGGCCTCCAGCGCCGCCATACAGCCCATGCCAGCGGCGGTAACGGCCTGCCGGAAGATTTTGTCCTTCACATCCCCAGCCGCAAAAACCCCTTCAATATTGGTCTGGGTGCTGTCCGGGGCGGTGAGCAGATAGCCGCCTTCATCCATATCCAGTTGACCGGCAAAGAGGGCGGTTGCGGGGGCGTGGCCAATCGCTACAAAGACGCCATCAACCGCAATGTCACTGAGGGCGCCCGTGATCGTATCCTTCAGGCGCAAACCGGTGACACCGGGCGGGGTGCCGCCGCCCAGAACTTCATCAACACCAGCATTCCAGCGTACCGAGATTTTGGGCGTGCGAGCAACGCGGTCATGCAGAATCTTTTCACCACGGAACTTGTCGCGCCGGTGGACAAGGGTGACGGATTTGGCGATGCTGGCCAGATAAAGCGCTTCCTCCAGCGCGGTATTGCCGCCGCCGATGACCGCGACATCCTTGTTGCGATAGAAGAAACCGTCACAGGTGGCGCAAGCGGAAACCCCGAAGCCGCGATATTTTTCCTCGCTGGGAATACCGAGCCAGCGGGCTTGTGCGCCGGTGGCAATAATCACCGTTTCAGCGACATAGTCATCACCACTCTCGCCAACAGCACGGAAGGGGCGGGTTTTGAAATCAACCGAAGCGATATGATCCGAGATCATGGTGGTGCCGACATGGCGGGCTTGCGCTTCCATCTGCTCCATCAGCCACGGCCCCTGAACGGGCTCGGCAAAGCCGGGATAGTTTTCAACTTCAGTGGTCACGGTCAACTGACCGCCGGGCTGAACGCCCTGCACCAGTAGCGGCTGCAGATTGGCGCGGGCGGCATAAATGGCCGCCGTGTAACCGGCAGGGCCGCCGCCGATAATCAGAACCTTGGCATGATGCGTGGTCATAATTCTGTCTTTCCCGT
>CAYSDE010000245.1:0-1922 GCA_964429685.1 uncultured Pseudobdellovibrionaceae bacterium | reverse complement strand
ATGGGGCAGCGAACAGGCCGCGTCCAATTTCGTGATCGCCAACGATCCTGAACCCATTCAGCTGCCACATATGATGCACAGCGTACCGAAGAGTACCGGCCAGGTGAGTTTTTCCGAGAAGAACACCCAGCCGAAAAGAGCGGCCCAGACAAAACCCGTATATTCGACCGGGATCAATATCTGAGCTTCCGCCCGGGCATATGCCCAACTGAGCAACAACAGCGAAATCGTCGCCAGCACCGCCGCGCCGGCCAGCATCGGGGCCTTGTCGACAGGCATTGGCATCAGGAACCATGGCGCAGCAAAGCTGAGCGTTGCGGCCACGAACAAATTTTGGAAAAAGGCAATCTCGATCGGTCCTGCAACCTGCGCCTGCTGGCGCGCCAGTATCAGATTATAGGCAAAGACGATCGCAGAGAAGAGCACAGCCGCAACTCCCCATAACTGGCCCAGCGTATAATGACCGCTGAAACGTCCGGCCAATATGACCGCGACCCCAGCAATGCCTGCCACCGATGCCCAGATTGCCTCACGGCCAATTTTCTCTCCCAACAATACCGCCGCGAGGTAAAGTGCTATAACAGGGGCGATAAAGCTTAGCCCAATCGCCTCTGCCAAAGGTAATTGCGTGATCGACCAGTAGAGAAGCAAAGGGCAGTTTCCCGTTGTCGAGATAGTTTGCCTGTACAAATTCCGGTATCCGGGCAAGCCGGTCGGGCAGAAAACCTAATTCATCCGCGCTCATACTGCTGTTTGTCCTGTCAATTGCCGGGTTACCGGGTGGGAACTTGATAGGCCGCCGTCAACCGCAATGGCCTGTCCGTTAACATAGCTGGCCTGATCGCTCGCCAGGAATAGTGCCACATTGGCAAGTTCCTCTGGCTGCGCACCCCGGCGAAGCGGGTTGAGCCTGCCGATTTTATCGGTGACACCCTTTTCCTTTGCATAATCAAATGTCGGCTTCGTCATGCCGGTTTCGGTCAGGCCGGGGCAGATCGCGTTGCAGCGGACATTGGTGCCCGACAATTGCTGCGCGGACACTTTCGCCAAGTTGATAACACCCGCTTTCGATGCCGAATAGGGCGGTCCTCCTGCGCCTGAGCGAATTCCTGCGACGCTCGCCGTCAGGATTATCGACCCGCCATTTCCGGCATCAACCATAGCTTTGCCTGCGTGCTTCACCATCAACCAAGGACCGATCAGATTCACCCGCAATACGCTGGTGAAGTTTTCCACCGTGTTGTCGAAAATGCCTTCCATCCCGCCGGATATTCCCGCGTTGGCGAATGCAACGTCGACATGGCCATGGAGTTCGATCGCTTTTGCGACAAGCGCGGCGACGTCAGCTTCATCGCCTGCATCCATCTGCACACTGGTTGCAGCAGGCCCGATCATGCCTGCAGTCTCGTGCACAGTCGGAGCCATATCGCCCAATATGACTTTCGCACCTTCAGCGGCAAAGCGCAAAGCAGAGGCCCGGCCAATTCCTGATCCCGCCCCGGTTATGATGGCAACCTTGCCGTCCAAAGCACCCATTAACCCACTCCTCCACCACTGGTGGTAACACCACCGTCAATCACCATTGTCTGTCCTGTCATAAAGGCACCCGCAGGGGATGCCAGAAAAACCGCCGCACCGGCAATCTCATGCGGCTCGCCTATCCGTTTGAGTGAGGCGGTCGCGGTTGATCGTTTCAGCGTGGCGGGGTCATCCCACAACGCCTTTGCAAAATCGGTCTTGATAAGTCCTGGTGCAATGCAGTTTACCCGCACTCCCTTGGGTCCATATTCATCGGCCAAATTGCGTGCGAGCTGCATATCGGCCGCTTTGGAAATGCAATAGGCGCCAATGACGGATGATCCTTTCAGTCCGCCTATCGACGAAATGATCGTTATCGACCCTTCCCCGCGCGCAATCATTTC
>CAYSDE010000244.1:0-1928 GCA_964429685.1 uncultured Pseudobdellovibrionaceae bacterium | reverse complement strand
CAGCACCACACCGGCATTGCCGACCATGCCCCGGCCCGGCTCGATGATGACGGTGCCGGGACTATGGTTGCCGAAATGCCGGGTCAGGCTGGCGTGAATGCGCTTGCCGTAATCCAGCGTGCTGGGTACCGGCTTGAGGTAAACGGTGGGGAAGCCGCCACCCATATTGATCATGTCGAGATCAATGCCCTTTTTGTCGAGCTTCTTGAAGAGCTGGGCCACGGTCTTGACCGCGCCATCCCACTGCTTGGGATCTTTCTGCTGGGAGCCGACATGAAAGGACACGCCCCACGGCACCAGACCGAGGCTCTGCGCCTGCACCAGCAGGTCATAGGCCATGTCGGGTTCGCAACCGAATTTCTTGGAGAGCGGCCATTCTGCTCCGGCGCCGTCACAGAGAATGCGGCAAAAAACCTTGCTGCCGGGCGCGGATTCGGCCAGTTTCTTCAGCTCCATCTCGCTGTCGAAAGCAAAAATGCGCACGCCGATTTCATAGGCGGTGGCGATGTCACGCTGCTTCTTGATGGTGTTGCCGAAGGAAATACGATCCGGGGTAGCCCCGGCGGCCAGCGCCATTTCAATTTCCGGTACGCTGGCGCAGTCAAAGCAGGAACCAAGATCGGCCAGACGCTTCAGCACCGGGGCGGCCGGATTGGCCTTGATGGCATAAAAGACCGAAGACTCGGGCAGCGCACTCTTGAGGGCGCGATAATTGGCCTCAACCTGATCGACGTCAAAAACCAGACAGGGCGTGGCGGGAGCCGTCTCCGCGACAAAGCGCTTCAGCTTTTCGTTCTGCGTGGTCGGCGGAATAACTGTGGTCATCTGGCGCTTCTCCCGAATAAGGTCAAAAAAGGTAGAAACATCAGACTGTCCGGCCCGGGGAGGGAACAGAACACCAGATGCTTCACCTAAATTCTGCGCTTGGATTTGGGGGAGACCCCCGCTTCTTCCGCGCAACTGCATACACTTCCCAGAGGGAACAAACCCAACAGGACGCGTTACGCCGTTGCTGTGCCGATAAAGCGGCCATCGCTCGTGCGACTACGTACTGAATCCAACATAAACCATTCCGGTTAACGGAACACTAAAAAACTCCCCGTCAGAGATGGACTGATTGTCTCAGGCCACCAGAACGTTTTTGAACTGCCACGGATCTTCGTGATCCAGATCTTCCGGGAAGAGGACTTCACGGTTTTCCAGCGGAGTCCAGTCGTCCCACACGCCCACCATGTCGCCCAGATACGGCGTGGCGATCTGGAGGATGCGGCGGAAATCGATCTCGTCGGGCTCAATGACGCCACGATCAGGATTTTCCAGCGCCCAGATCACACCGCTCAGAACGCCAGCGGTGGTCTGCAGGGTGGTGGCGCCGTTGAAGGGGGCGAGGTCACGCGCCTGCTCGATGGTCAGACGCGAGCCATACCAGTAGGCCCCCTTTTGATTACCACCGATCAGCACGCCCAACTCGTCCATGCCCGAGGTGATCTCGTTCATCATGAGGCGAACATGATTCTGCATCTTGTAGCCTCTGCCGCTGTATTCATGCAGGGACAGCACGGCATCATCGCAGGGGTGATAGGCATAGTGAACGGTCGGACGATAAGTAACCTGATCGCCGTCGCGCAGGGTGAAATAGTCGGAGATCGAGATGCTCTCGTTATGGGTAATCAGGAAGCCGTTATAAGGGCCTTCCAGCGGAGTCCAGCTGCGAACCTGAACGCTGACACCCGGACGGTCGAGATAAATGGCCGACTGGCAGCCATGCGGATGCTTGCGGCCATCTTCCGGCCAGTGGCGTTCATGCGTCCCCCAGCCCAGTTCGGAGGGCTGGCTGCCTTCGCCGACGAAGCCGTAAACCGACCAAGTGTTGACGAATTCGTCACGCTGCTTGGGGCGATCGGCAACCTGCGTGTCGCGCTCGGCAA
>CAYSDE010000243.1:0-1960 GCA_964429685.1 uncultured Pseudobdellovibrionaceae bacterium | reverse complement strand
ATGGACAGAAAAGTAGTGCCAGGCCGGGTGAAACGGGCATAGGCCGGGAGGAGTGGCTTCGGCAGTTTCGGAAGACTGGTCGAGCAGATGACCACTGCCGATAACGGTCTGGCGCGCCAACCGCATGGCCAGAGCGGGATCGAGTCCCAAAGCGATGCCTGCTTTGGCCAGCACTTCAACCAGATAAAAAACATAAGCGGGGCCGCTGCCAGACAGGGCGGTGACCGCGTCCAGCAGACTCTCATCCGCTATCCATTCCACCTTGCCGCCAGCTTCCAGCGCGGTGGTGGCCAGCGCCCGTCCCTCTGCTGTGACTGCCGCATTGGCGACCGCTACGCTAATGCCCTGACCAATCGCCGCTGGCGTGTTGGGCATAGCGCGCACAATCGCTGCTTCGGCTCCCAGCTCTTTTTCAAACAGCGCAATCGGCTGGCCCGCCGCGATGGACAGAAAAGTAGTGCCAGGCCGGGTGAAACGGGCATAGGCCGGGAGGAGTGTTGAAAGCTGCTGCGGCTTGACCGCAAACACCACCAGAACGGGATTGAAAGAAACCGGCAAGGCTGCTGCATCTGCCAGACAGTTCTGTACAGCGGCAGGCGGGTGCGGCTCAACCACCGTTACTGAATCAGCAAAACCGGAGCGCTGCCAGCCCGCCAGCAAGGCCGAGCCCATGCGGCCACAGCCGACCAGCAGCAGGGAGGTGGTCACGCTGCCCCGACCGTATCGAGAATGGCTGCCGAAACCGCTTCACCGGCAGACTTGCCACCCCAGATGACAAACTGGAAAGCGGGATAGAAGCGCTCGCATTCGGCAATGGCAAACTCCACCAGATCTTCCAGCTGTTCTGCTGACGCGCCGGACGCGCCGCGCAGCAGCAGGGTATGGCGGAAGGTCGGCATCACCATTTCCGGCCCGAGATCAAAATGACCCAGCCACAGACGGCCATTCAACTCGGCCACCAGCTCGCAGACCGGAGCGCGGCGCATCGGCGGCACTTTCAGCTCCAGCTGACAGGAAAACTGCAACGCGCCGATCTCGTTCTGCCAGACCGCAAAAATGCGGTAATCGCTCCAGCGGCCCTGCACTTCAATCGCCAGCTCATCCCGGCTGGAGCGGTCGAACAGCCATTCATTAGCGCTGACAATCTCTTCCATCAAATCCAGAGGATTGCGCAAAGACAGCTTGCCGTTCTCGGTCATCATCTTCATTCGTGTGTGCCCCCAAGGCGCTTCTGCCAAGGCCATGACTCAGTTGGCCGAATCAATTTCGTCTGGGAAGAGGGTGAGTCATTAAGGAATCTGCCGCAACCCGCTTTTTAAGGGCGACGCGCACAGGCGACGCGGCAACCTTTACAAACCTTGTCAAGTGAGACAATACAGCAACAGCTTTATCCCCAAACCCGAGTCATCCACAGACTCCGAATTGACTCGGGGGCGCGACTCCGACTCAGGCCTTTTCAAGTGGCCCTAACCATTTTATGAAGAACCCACCGAAATTGCCGATGGAGAATGTTCGATGCCCACCGCCCCGTCCCGCCGTTCGCTCTTTGCCCTTGCCGGACTGACGCTGGGCGGCGCAGCCCTGTCACGCGCTGCACTGGCTGGCGAAAGCGCCCCCACAACACAGCTGACCAGCGCCGACATGATCGGCAAGCGGCTGCGGGTCGTCCGCCCCGGACAGGTTGTCACGATGGATTACAGCGAGGAGCGCCTCAATATCGAGGTTGATGGACAGAACCGTATCACCCGCATTCATGTCGGCTGAATGTTTACCGCCAATTTCAACCCGGTCGCCCTTGACCTTGGCCTCGTCCAGATTCACTGGTACGCGCTGGCCTATCTGACCGGATTTCTGGGCGGCTGGGCCTATCTGCGTACCCTCATCAAAACCGGCAAAACCCGGCTGACCCTGCCTCAGCTGGATGATTTTCTCGGCTGGGCGATTGCTGGTGTGCTGATCG
>CAYSDE010000242.1:0-1964 GCA_964429685.1 uncultured Pseudobdellovibrionaceae bacterium | reverse complement strand
ATAAGCGCCGGACAGGCAGGCCCCGGCGGCCAGTACAGACAGCGGCAGCAGCATGACAACTGGCGATTCATGGACATGTTCCATGGTGTGATGGTCAGCGCGTGGCTTGCCGTGGAAGGCCAGATAAATCAGACGCCACGAATAGAAAGCGGTCATCAGTGCGGCAGCAATACCCATATACCACGCAAAATGACCAACCGAACTGCCACTGGCCCAATCGGCTTCCAGAATGATGTCCTTCGAGTAGTATCCGGCGAAGAACGGAAAGCCCGCCAGCGCCAGCGACCCGATCCACATCAGTGCATAGGTGACCGGAATTTTTTTCCAGATGCCGCCCATCTTGCGCAGATCCTGCTCGCCGGACAGGGCATGGATCACCGAGCCAGAGCCGAGGAACAGCAGCGCCTTGAAGAAAGCATGCGTCATCAGGTGGAACATCGCCGCCCCGTAGGCGGATACCCCGATGGCAAAGAACATGTAGCCCAGCTGGCTCATGGTGGAATAGGCAATTACCCGCTTGATGTCCCACTGGGTCATGCCGATGGTTGCCGCTACAAAGGCGGTCAGGGCGCCGACAACGGTCACGACCTGCAGCACATCCGGCACGGTTTCAAACAGCGGCGACAGGCGGCAAAGCATGAAGACACCGGCAGTGACCATGGTTGCTGCATGGATAAGCGCTGAAACCGGGGTCGGGCCTTCCATCGCATCAGGAAGCCAGGTGTGCAGACCCAACTGGGCCGATTTGCCCATCGCGCCCATAAACAGGAACAGGCAGCTGATCGTTATGGCGTCACAGGGATAGCCGAACAGGCTGAAGCTGGCCTGCGTGGTTGGCGCCAAGCGGAAAATTTCGGCCAGTTCAACCGTACCGAAGGTGAAGAACACGCCCATGATACCAAGGGCAAACCCGAAATCCCCCACCCGGTTAACCAGAAAAGCCTTGATGGAGGCGGCATTGGCACTCGGCTTCTTGAACCAGAAATTAATCAGCAGATAGGAGGCCAGCCCCACCCCTTCCCAGCCGAAGAAAAGTTGCACCAGATTATCCGCCGTCACCAGCATCAGCATGGCGAAGGTGAAAAGGCTGAGATAGGCGAAGAAACGCGGACGATGTTCATCATGCGCCATATAGCCAATGGAATAGAGGTGAACCATTGTCGAGACGCCGTTGACGACGACCAGCATCACGGCAGTCAGCGCGTCAAAACGCAGCGCCCAGTTGACCTCCAGCGGGGGTACCGAGATCCAGCGCATCAAAGAAATGACCTTAAAATTTTCCTCCAAGGCATAGTGTTGGAAGATGTGAACGGAGAGCGCTGTTGTCACCAGCATCAGCAGCACCGTAATATATTCGGCACCATGCTTGCCAAGGCGGTAGCCGCCCAGACCGGCGATCAGAAAGCCGAGGAGCGGCAGGAAGACGGCAGCAAGTTCAGGGGACACCATGTCTCAACCCTTCATCTGGTTCATGTTTTCAACCGAGATATTGCCCCGGTTGCGGAAGTAGACCACCAGAATGGCCAGACCGATTGCCGCTTCCGCTGCGGCTACCGTCAGCACAAACATGGTGAAAATCTGGCCGGTAATGTCAGAAAGCGCCACCGAGAATGCCACGAAGTTGATATTGACCGCGAGCAGGATCAACTCAACGCACATCAGCAGCACGATGATGTTCTTGCGGTTGAGGAATATCCCGACAATGCCGAGGCAGAACAGCAGGGCAGCCAGCACCAGATAATGATCAAGCCCGATTGGCGTCATCTTGAACTCCCTCGCCGCTGGCGACCTTGTTGATTTTCAGAACAGAGGACGGACTGCGCTGCCCTTGACCGACAACACTTTGACGGCGCACACCGGGCCGCTCACGATGGGTCAGGACAATTGCCCCGATCATGGCCACCAGCAGAATCAGCCCGGAAATCTGGAAGGGAACCAGATAGTGGGTATAAAGACTGTTGCCA
>CAYSDE010000241.1:0-1983 GCA_964429685.1 uncultured Pseudobdellovibrionaceae bacterium | reverse complement strand
GTTGCAGCCAGTTTTCATAATGGATGGCCAGCCGCTCCTGCAGTACCTGCACGGCCTGTTCCGGCGTCACCAGCGGGCCCTCGGCGATCAGACTGGTGGTCGGCTTGTCCGGCAACTCCGGCGAGTGGGCCAGATTGATACCAATGCCCAGCACCACCCAGCCGGGCTCACCTTCCAGCAGCAGACCGGCAATCTTGCGGCCGCGCACCAACACATCATTGGGCCATTTCAGTTTCCACTCAGCCCCGAAATGCCCCACTGTTTCGCCCGCGGCTAGTGCCGCAACGAAAGACAACTCCCCTGCCCGCGCCAATGGCACTGGCGGCCTCAGCAGGATGGAGGTGTAGAGATTCCCGGCGAGGCTCTTCCAGCTGCGCGCCTGCCGACCCCGCCCGGCGCTTTGGCTACGGGCCAGAATGGTCGTGCCTTCGGAAGCGTCCGCACGGGCGCGTTTTACCGCCTCGTCATTGGTGCTGCCCAGTTCATCGTAAACGTGGGTAGTAAACTTCACGGCCCGATCAGGCTCTGCGTGGCTATGTGGGCCAATAGACCAACTGCCGGAATCAGGGCCACACCTGCCAGCGTCAGCACGCTGCCGGTCACCACGGTCATCGACAGGGTCGGCTCGAACGGACTGTCAAACGCACCGGCAGAGTCATCAAAATACATCACCTTGACGAGGCGGATGTAATAGAAAGCGCCAACCACACTGGCCAAAGCGCCAGCAACGGCCAGCCAGACCAGATTGGCCTCAACCGCCGCCAGCAACACAATAAATTTTGTGAAGAAGCCAACCATCGGCGGAATTCCGGCCATGGAGAACATCAGGATAGCCAGTGCCAGCGCCAAGCCCGGATGAGTGCGCGAGACGCCCGCCAGATCGGCAATGCCCTCTACCATGCGCCCATTGCGGCGCATCAGCAGGACAATGGCGAAGGTGGCAAGGCTCATCACCACATAGAAGGCCAGATAGGTCAGCGCTGCTTCGGTGCCACGCGGCGACCCGGCAGCAATACCCATCAGCACAAACCCGACATGACCGATGGAGCTGTAAGCCAGCAGGCGCTTGATGTTGGTCTGTCCGATGGCGCCAAAGGCTCCCACCAGAATGGAGGCCAGTGCCAGCGTTGCAATCACCGGTTTCCATTGATCCATCATCGCCGCAAAGGGGCCATATAGCAGACTGAGCAACAGGCCTATCGCTGCCACTTTGGGCGCTACCGAGAAGAAAGCCGTGACCGGCGTCGGCGCACCTTCATAAACATCCGGGGCCCACATATGGAAAGGCGCTGCCGAAATCTTGAAGGCCATGGCAGAAAGAATGAACAAAAAGCCCAGAATGATCGCGGGGCTCTTGGCGCTTCCGTCAGCTAGTGCCGTTGCAATCTTGGCAAAGTCAATCGAGCCGGTGAACCCGTAGACCAGAGAGATGCCGTAAAGCAGAAGCCCTGACGCCAGTGCGCCCAGCACAAAATATTTAAGGCCCGCTTCCGAGGAGCGCTCAGAGTCACGGCGGAACGCGGCCAGCACATAAAGAGCCAGACTCTGCAATTCCAGTCCGACATACAGCATCAGCAGACTGCCCGCCGATACCATCAGCATCATGCCCAAGGTGGCAAGGGCAACCAATACCGGAAACTCAATGCGGTACATGCCTTCAGTTTGCATATAGCGCAGCGAGATTGTCAGGCTGATGGCGGCAGCTGCCAGAACAATGACCTTGATAAAGGCGGTAAACGGGCTGGAAACAAATATTCCGTCAAAAGCAAGCATCTTTATGTTTGCCGCCCACATCGAGCCGATCGTCATCGCCATAACCGTGACAAGACAGACAACCGTTAGACCGGTCAGGATTTCAGTGCCGTCATCGCCTCTGAAGACGCCAATCAGCAGCAGACACAGACTCAGAACGGCCAGCGCAAGTTCCGGCAGCATGGGGATAAGGGAGAAAAAGTCCACGGGAGTGCCTCCTACGGCATCGGT
>CAYSDE010000240.1:0-2013 GCA_964429685.1 uncultured Pseudobdellovibrionaceae bacterium | reverse complement strand
GCCGAGGTATTCTCCTCCTACCTCAACCCGTTGCACTTCAAATGTGAATCTACCTGCCAGCTTTCGCTGGCATGACGATTTAATTCTCTCCTGCGTCGTAGAGGCGGCCGATTTCGTAGGCCAGCATGACTGAGCGGGCATTAAGGGTAGCCTTTTTGCTTTCGCCCGTGGCGCCGATGATCGGGCGCGACTGGGAGCCGCCATTGCCAAGATAGACCTCGGCTTCGCTGAGCGGCATCATGTTGATGTCCAGCCAGATCTGGCTGGAATTATCCTGATGGATGGTGACGATACGGGTCATGCCGACCGTGATGCCGCCTTCGAGAACAAGGGCATAGCGGCCCTCCTTCATCACCATGCGCTGACAGAACCATGCGGGCAGCAGACGGATTTTTTCTTTCAGGTTCTCGTTGATGTCATTTTCTTCATCGAACATGTTCAGCCTCGCGTTTTCAGGAAAGCTTCAATCTCGGCGGGAGTGCCGAGGGTCTGGGCGGTCAATTCTTTATCAATGCGTTTGGCCAAACCGGCAAGTACTTTACCGGCCCCGCACTCTACCAACTCGCCAACCCCCAGCGCCTTCATGGTCAGAACGGACTCGCGCCAGCGCACCGTGCCGCAGACCTGCTCGACCAGCTGGCGGCGAATGGTTTCGACCTCCGCCGTAGCCGCCGCCGAGACATTGGCAATCAGCGGAACCGAGGGAGTTTTTATCTGCGTGGTTGCCAGCGCCTTCTGCATGGCTTCGGCAGCAGGCTGCATCAACGGGCAATGGAAGGGCGCGGAAACCGGCAGTTTAACCGCCCGTTTGGCGCCTTTGGCGCTGGCAATAGCAATCGCCCGCTCCACGGCTTCGGCATGACCGCTGACTACCACCTGCCCGTCGGCATTATCATTGGCGGCGGTGCAGACCTGCCCCTGTGCGGCTTCACTGGCCACTTCGCGGGCCTGCTCGAAATTGAGGCCGAGCAAGGCAGCCATCGCCCCTACCCCCACCGGCACCGCCTGCTGCATCGCCCGCCCGCGCAGCTTTAAAAGTTTGGCGGTGTCGGACAGAGTGATAGCACCAGCGGCACACAGCGCCGAATATTCGCCGAGGCTGTGACCGGCGACATAGCGGGCTTCATTGGCCAGCACAAAACCGCCCTCTTTCTCCAGCACCCGCAGCACCGCCAGACTGACCGCCATAATGGCTGGCTGAGCATTCTCGGTCAGGGTCAGATCACTCTCCGGCCCCTCAAACATCAGCTGACTGAGTTTCTGGCCCAACGCATCGTTGACCTCTTCAAACACTTCGCGGGCAGGCGCAAAAGCCTCAAACAGCTCCCGCCCCATCCCGACGACCTGACTACCTTGTCCCGGAAATACAAATGCACGTGTGGTCATTAATTTTTCTCCTGAATCATCAAACAACTAACAGAGTTATCACCATCCCGCAGACCGCCGGACGGTTAAGCGCGAAGGAGAGGGCCGTTACAACGCTTAAATGCATGGCAAGTCAATGACGAATGGCTCCAACTCCTCATCGAATGCAGGTTTTACGACGTGGGCAATATAGTTCGAAAGCATTTTTCGAGCCACAGACGTCACAACCTCCATAGCCTGCTCGCGTGTATACCCTGCGCGAACAAAGGCAGTCATATCGGACTCGTTCACTTTGCCTCCCTTGGCTACAAGAGACTTCGTGAATTGCCGGAGTGATTCAAATTTTTCGTCGGGAATAGGTTTATCGTGGCGTACAGCATCAATCACAGCAAAATCGAGACCTGTTTCTTTTGCAATCTTGGAATGCGTAGCAATACAGTAGCGGCAGTGATTAAGACGGTTGGTTGTAATTTGTACTATGTGCTGTTCAAGGGGGGACAAAGTTCCCTGCGCAATTTCAGCAGACAAGGCCATGTATGCTTTCAGCGTACTTGGAGACCCAGCCATTATCTTCAAAATCTCTGGTAAAAAACCGTACTTCTTTTGGAAAGATTCCAAAATATCCTTGGATTCTTTGGGAGCCGTTTC
>CAYSDE010000239.1:0-2038 GCA_964429685.1 uncultured Pseudobdellovibrionaceae bacterium | reverse complement strand
TCTGGCAGCAGCGAGGGCGCTACCACCACCGAGGACAGCAGATAAGCCGCGGGCATGTCGCGGCAGTCGCCCACCAGCGCCACCCGCCCTTCAAGTCCGTTTTCTGTGACCAGCTGTTTCAGGTCATCGCTGACCGATGTCCGCCCTTGATCGGAGCCGACCAGAACGCAATGGAACGGCAGCTGCTTGATCCGGCCCAGTGCTTTAATCAGTACATCCTGTCCCTTGGTGCGACTGAGGCGGCCAACACACATGATAACCGGCACATTTGGCGGCAATTGCCATGTGTCCCGCAAGGCAGCCAGTCGGGCCGGATCCACCTGCGCCGGATCAAAGCGCTTCATATCGGCCCCGCGATGAATGAGGGTAATCCGCGCCTCCTCCACGCCATAGACGTCCGTTACATGCTGGCGAATGAACTCTGAAATCGCGATCACCCGCTCACCGCTGGTCATCACCGCGTTATAAAACCGCTTGAGTGCAAAACCATGCTTGTAGGCGGCATGAAAAGTGGTGACAAAAGGTACTCCGGCCCGCTGCGCCGCGAAACGGGCACTCCAGGCCGGAGCGCGGGAGCGGGCATGCACCAGTTGCACGCCGTTAGCGCGGATGACCTTTCCCAGCCGGTCAATATTGGCGAGCATGGTGAGCGGATTTTTGCTCTTGAGCGGCAGGGTAATATGCCGTCCGCCTACGGCTTCAACTTCGGCCACCATGCGCCCGCCACTGGAAGCAACCAGCGCCGTATGTCCCGCCTTGACCAGCGCCTCGGCAATCTGAACCGTACCCAGTTCGACGCCGCCGCTGTCCAGCGCCGGCAAGACCTGAAGAACAATCATCTTTTTCCCCATTTCTCAAACATGCCAGTAATCCAGCACCCACGGGGTTGGCCGTACATGCTTCCATTTCTTGCGGTAAATGCCCTTGACGGCATCGGGCGGATTGGGGTCGCCATGAAAAACCAGAATGTTGCAGTTTTCCGGCAGCTTCGGCGTTACAAACCAGTTGAGCAGACCGCCCGGCATGCTGTGCCGCTTGAAGCTGCGAACCCATTCTTCCGGCCACCAGACGATTTTGTCCGCCAGTTCGTGCGAGACATAGATCTGCTCGTTGTCGAAGGCATTGGCCAGTTCATCAGGGTCGCGGTTGTACTTCTCGAAAATTTCCGGATGCGCTCCGGCGGTAAAACGGAAGACCGAACTGTTGCCCACCTTGCGGTCGCGCTGGGTCCAGTTGTGAATGATGCAGAACGCGCCCGGCAGCTCGAAAAACGGATCCAGCGGGCCGGTAATGATGAGATCAAGATCCAGAAACAGCGTCGGGCCTTCCAGATCGCCCAGCTTGGGCGCGAACAGGGATACCTTGCGCCACGGCGATACCTTGCGCCATTCCTCGGTTTCCGGCTTGTGCGGTACGTTACAGGGGGGCAGGGGCTGGCACTCAATATCAGCCGCGATGCCGCTGCGGTCTTCGGTAAAGCAGACAAAACGGTGCGGACGCCGGAGGTTGCGCGCTACCATGGAGCGTAAAATGTTAACATATTCAGGGCCGTACTTGGTGCCCCACTTCATGCAAACAACATTGACGGTGTGACTCATGCCCGTAACTCTCCAGACGGCGAACAGGAAGCAAAACTAGGCGCTGCCGGGATTTTTTACAAGCCAGCCCGCAAACACTTGCTTTTACTCCGCCAATTGGCTAGAAAACCCGCCTGTCTCTAAGTCCCCTTCGTCTAGAGGCCCAGGACACCGCCCTCTCACGGCGATAACACGGGTTCGAATCCCGTAGGGGACGCCAATAAAATCAATATGTTAGATACATATCGCACCTAGCCATTTGAGATTTACACAACTTTTACGCAATAAGCGTTACGGAAAATAACCATGCTGCCGGGCGTGCAGCTGAAGACGCAGCCAGCCTCCCTACTGCTCATTATTAAGTGCAAACTCTCCATTCAGTGGGGCACTGGCATCCACACCCCCTAAACCGCCCCCCCGCAGCCTCAATCTTGGCCAACTTCTCCCGGAACACTTTCACA
>CAYSDE010000238.1:0-2042 GCA_964429685.1 uncultured Pseudobdellovibrionaceae bacterium | reverse complement strand
CGAGGTATTCTCCTCCTACCTCAACCCGTTGCACTTCAAATGTGAATCTACCATGAGGAGATAATTGGTATGAGGAGATAAAAGCCAAAACGGGCAGGTTGACCCGGATTCATTCCCCCGCTAAATCTGGCTGATGTTGATCTGTCTGCAATGGGGCGCGCATCGGCGCCGGGTTCAGCCTCCGCCAGCGTGAGGCCGGTTCGGTTTCGCGGGGATTTTCTTTTTCTGGAGGTTGTTGTTATGGCTGGTCACTCGCAATTTGCCAATATCATGCATCGCAAGGGGCGGCAGGACGCCCGGCGTTCCAAGCTGTTCAACAAGCTGGCCCGTGAAATCATGGTGTCGTCCCGGCTTGGACTGCCGGATCCGACCTATAATCCCCGTCTGCGCGCCGCCATTGCCGCCGCCAAGGCGCAGAGCCTGCCGCGGGAGCGGATTGAGAAAGCCATCAAGTCCGGCCAGCCCGGCGGCGATGACAGCAAGACCTATGAGGAAATCCGTTACGAGGCTATCGGCCCCGGTCGTGTTGCCTTCATCCTCGACATCCTGACTGATAACCGCAACCGCACCGCCGCCGAAATTCGCACCCTGTTCAGCAAGAATGGCGGCACGCTTGGTGAAACCAATTCCGTCTCCTTCATGTTCGAGCGCCGGGGGCAGATTGTTTATCCGCTGGCCACCGGCTCGGCGGATGCCGTGCTGGAAGCGGCCATTGAAGCCGGGGCCGATGATGTCATTACCGGCGAGGAAAATCATACCATCCTCACCAAACCGGAAGACCTGTCGTCCGTGGCCGTGGCGCTGGAAGCTAAATTCGGCGAACCGTCCGAGTCAAAACTGGTCTGGCGGCCTACCACCACGGTGCTGCTTGATCTGCCCACCGCCCAATCCATCATGGCCTTTGTCGAGTTGCTGGAAGACCATGAGGATATACAGTCAATTTATGCCAATTATGAAATACCTGAGGGCGTAATGGTTGAACTGTCCAGCAATTAATATTCTGTAGACTATAACCTATAGTTGTTTTTCAGCATTATTACTGATTAAACATTGATTTTCTTCTGGATGTAAGTCAGGCTTGTGGCTGTGTTTTCTAGCAGTCAGGCGACCATTTTGGCACGGAAGTTCGAACATCTCCTTCGTCGCTCACGGTCAGGGAAAAGTTGCCCGCCTTGTCGTGTGACGGCTTGTTATCTGGTTTTTGGTCTGGTGTGGATAGTAGTGTCAGAGGTGGTGGTTGGCAGCCAGTTCTTCTTCACCACTGATCCAAATGTTTTGCAAACCGTTGAAGAGATATTCCTCGTCCTTGCTTCATCTGGGGTGATTTTCTTTCTGCTGCGGCTTGAAGCTAGGCATATTCGCCAGATCAGCTGTGAACTGGACAAGAGCAATGTTCAGTTGCGTCACTTGCTGACCAGTGTTGATAGAGGGGCCCAACTTGAATACGAAAATGCACTGCGTCGCAGTGCGCGGGCGCTGTCAGCCTTGGGTATGGTCAGTCGTGAGATTGCTGCCGCTACCGATCAGAAAACCCTGCTCGCCCATGTCTGCCGTCTTCTGGTGGATGAGGGGAGCTACAAGATGGCGTGGATTGCCTGTCCCAAACAGGATCAGGTTGTAACCCTTCTGACCGGCTTTGGTGATGCTGAGGCTTATCTGCCGGTAGGGATGATAGGCTGGGAGGATCTGGTGCGGGTTCACAGCCCGGTCAGTCAGTCGATTCAGACCGGGCGGGTGGTGCGCGTGAGCGTTGAAGATGAAGAACCGTCGCTGGCGGTGTGGCGCATTGAGGCAAAACGGGTGAAGGTAGGTGGATGCGTCGCTGTGCCCATTCCCTATATTTCGTCAGTCAAATCCGCTGATCTGTATTGTGTTCTGGCCCTTTATACCCGGAGCGGCGATGAGTTTGACGAGCGTGAAGCCCGCATTCTGGAGACACTTGGGCGCGATCTTGGCCATGCCCTTTCTGCCCTGCGCGAGGCAGGCGAGACAGCGTCACTTAATCAGCTGGTCAGCGAACGGGTTGAATACCGTTTGCATGA
>CAYSDE010000237.1:0-2043 GCA_964429685.1 uncultured Pseudobdellovibrionaceae bacterium | reverse complement strand
ACGGGCGTTGGCATCCACACCACCGGTCAGCACCTTGCCGGAAGACGGCACGACGGTGTTGTAGGCGCGGGCCAGACGGGTGATGGAGTCGAGCAGAATAACCACATCGCGCTTGTGTTCAACCAGCCGCTTGGCTTTTTCGATGACCATTTCAGCCACCTGTACATGGCGGGTCGCCGGTTCGTCGAAGGTAGAGGAGATGACCTCACCCTTGACCGAGCGGGCCATGTCGGTGACTTCTTCAGGGCGTTCGTCAATCAGCAGCACAATCAGATAGACTTCAGGATGATTGATGGCGATGGAATTGGCGATGTTCTGCAGCATCACGGTTTTACCGGTACGCGGCGGCGCCACAATCAGGGCCCGCTGGCCCTTGCCGAGCGGGGAGACGATTTCAATCACCCGCTGCACATAGTTTTTCTTGGTCGGATCAGGAATCTCGAGATTGAGTTTCTTCTCGGGATAGAGCGGGGTCAGGTTGTCAAAGTTGATGCGGTGACGGACTTTGTCCGGGTTATCAAAATTGATGGTGTTGAGCTTGGTCAGCGCAAAGTAACGCTCCTGCTCCTTGGGGGAGCGGATTTCGCCTTCCACCGTATCGCCGGTACGCAGGCTGAATTTGCGGATTTGCTGCGGCGAAACATAGATGTCATCCGGGCCGGGCAGATAATTGGCTTCCGGTGCGCGTAGAAAGCCGAAGCCATCCGGCAGCACTTCAATCACGCCTTCCCCGTAGATCGGGGTGCCGTTGTCGGCCAGTTGCTTGAGGATGGCAAACAGCATGTCCTGCTTGCGCAGGGCGCTGGCGCTTTCGATTTTGAGTTCTTCAGCAAAAGCCAGCAGGTCAGCGGGCGTCTTGGACTTCAGTTCGTGCAGATGCATATATGGACTTCTGTGGGTGTGAAAAAAACTCCGGCTTCACCCCCTTCAGGGCGAAGGGAACAAACTTGATCAACAAGTATCAAGAAGCCGTAGACCCTGAGGGTAACGCAAAAACCAGCCCGCTGTCAAAGTTAATTTAAGCAAACAGGCTCAAAACGGCTTAATCACGACCAGAATAACGATCAGGATCAGCAGAATGGTCGGAACTTCGTTAATGATACGGTAAGCTTTTGCGCTGTAGGGGCGTTGATCGCGGGCAAATTTGCGGCGACTATTGGCCAGAAAAGCGTGAACCAGCTGCAGCAGGACCACCAAAGCCAGTTTGGCGTGCATCCATGGTGCGGCGGCCAGCCAGTCCTTGACCCCAGCCCAACTCTCGCCGCCCCCTACCCAGATCAGCAACACACCGAAGCCCCAGGTCGCAATCATGGCCGGGTTTATGATGATGCGGAGCAGGCGCAATTCCATCAGTTTGAAAATCTCGGAAGTAGCCGAGCCAACCGGAGCGCCATGATGATACACAAACAGGCGCGGCAGATAAAACATGCCCGCCATCCACGCCACCATACTGATGATGTGAAGGGCTTTCAGCCACAGGTAATAATCCGCCATTGCATGTCCTCTCAGGCCGCAGGCTTGCAGGGGCAGCGTTTCCATTCTGCCGAACAGACGCGCTGGCAAGCGACACCAGAAATACGGCCTCGCACCAGATTGGCAAGTCCTTTGATGAAAGCCGGGTGAGTGCCGACAGCTGGCACCCGTCCATAAAACGGCCCGCCCGCTTTTTCATAAAGCTCCCGATACTCAATATCCAGCTCAACCAGGGTTTCGGAATGTTCGGAAACGAAGGCGATGGGAGCAACCACCAGCGGCGTTTTGCCGTGACCGGCTTTTTCAATCTCTTCCTCGGTCGATGGCCCGATCCATTTGAGGGGGCCGACGCGGGATTGATAGGTGTTTTTCCAGTCAAGATCAGGCCAGTTCAGTTTTTCAATGATGGCTTTGGCGGTCAACTCGCAGTGAAACTGATAGGGATCGCCGCCCTTGATGATTTTTTCGGGCAGACCATGGGCTGAAAGCAGCAGGCGCGATTTGCCGAATTTTGTAGCCTGTTGAAGTTTCTCCGCAATCAGGTCGGCTTGCGCCGCGATAAAACCGGGC
>CAYSDE010000236.1:0-2049 GCA_964429685.1 uncultured Pseudobdellovibrionaceae bacterium | reverse complement strand
GTCACGGTACATCGGGTCGCGGCTGCCACCTCAACCGGAGGCCTTATCACCAAGGTCAAAGCGGTGATGTCCCTGTTCAAAGGAACACTGGAAGCAAAAGCCCTGCTCAAGACCCTCAAGCCGCAGGTCGTGGTGGCGTTTGGCGGCTATCCTTCTTTCCCCGGAGCAATGGCCGCCATTCTGACCGGAACGCCACTGGTGCTGCATGATCAGAATGCGGTGCTGGGACGGGCCAACCGGCTGGTCGCCCGCTTTGCCCGTGTCATCGCCAAGTCGTTTGAGGATGTCATTGGCCTGCCGAAACATGTCCCGAGCCGGTTGACCGGTAATCCGGTCCGTCCGGCGATTGCGGCGCTGCGTGACCTTCACTATCAGGCCCCGCAAACCGGCGGACAGATTCACCTGCTGGTGACCGGCGGCTCGCAGGGGGCGCGGGTTTTCAGTCAGGTGGTGCCGGGCGCCATTGCCCTGCTTGAACCGGCCTTGCGCCAGCGCCTGATTATCAGCCAGCAGGCCCGGGCCGAGGATATTGACAGCGCCAGAAAAGCCTATGCCGATCTTGGCATGGCGGCACAGGTGGAACTGCAACCCTTCTTCACCGATATGCCGCAGCGGATTGCCCGCGCCCATCTCTGTCTGGGCCGTGCTGGGGGGTCAACCGTGGCCGAATGGACGGCGGCAGGCCGCCCGGCCATTTACGTACCGCTGCCGATTGCCATTCTGGACGAGCAGAGCTGGAATGCGGCGGCGATTGAACAGGCGGGCGGCTGCTGGATCATGCAGCAGCCCGAATTTACCGCCCCGGCGCTGGCTAGCCTGCTCAAACGCATTCTGACTGATCCGCCCTCGCTGCAGGCCGCCGCTGAAGCCGCCCACAGTCAGGGCCGCATTGACGCGGCTCAACAACTGGCGGAGCTGGTGCTGTCCGTCGCCAAAGACCCCAAGGTATAATCATGCGTGCTCTTCCTGTTTCCATCGGCCTGCTCCACTTCGTCGGCATCGGCGGCATCGGCATGAGCGGTATTGCCGAAGTGCTGCATAACCTCGGCTACAAGGTACAGGGCTCGGATCTGGCCGAAAGCCAGAATGTCAAACGCCTGATCGCACAGGGCATGAAAGTATCCATCGGTCATGCCGGTGAAAACGTGCAGGGCGCCAATGTGGTGGTGATTTCATCAGCGGTAAAGCCGGATAATCCCGAAGTGGTTGCAGCCCGCGCTGCCGGAATTCCGGTGGTGCGCCGCGCCGAAATGCTGGGCGAGTTGATGCGCCTGCGCTGGACGGTAGCGGTTGCCGGGACACATGGCAAAACCACCACCACCACGCTGGTCGGCCATCTGTTCGAGCAGGCGGGACTTGATCCCACCGTCATTACCGGTGGCATCGTCAATGCCTACGGCACCAATACCCGCCTCGGCGATGGGGACTGGATGGTGGTGGAAACCGATGAGAGCGACGGCAGTTTCCTGCGTCTGCCCGGTACCGTGGCCGTTGTCACCAACATCGACCCCGAGCATCTCGATCACTACGGCAATTTTGAAGCGCTGAAGGCTGCGTTTGACCGCTTTGTTGACAATATCCCCTTCTATGGTTTTGCGGTGGTCTGCACCGATCACCCGGAAGTGCGCGCCCTCAAGGCCCGCATCACCGACCGCAAGCTGATCTCCTACGGCTTTGAACTGGAGTCGGAAGTCCGCGCCGTCAACGTGACCACCGGCCCTGAGGGCTGCCGCTTTGATGTAGTTTTCTCGGGCACGCAGATCATGGGCGCGCCGCGTACCGTCACCGGCTACCAGCTGCCCATGTATGGCCTGCACAATGTGCAGAATGCGCTGGCCGCCATCGCCATCGGCAACGAAATGAATATTGCCGACCCGACCGTGCAGAGCGCCTTGCTCAGCTTCACCGGAGTCAAGCGCCGTTTCACCCGCGTTGGCGAAGCCAATGGCGTAGTGGTGATTGACGATTATGGCCACCATCCGGTTGAAATTGCCCTGCGTTTGACCGCTTTGTTGACAATATCCCCTTCTATGGTTTTGCGGTGGTCTG
>CAYSDE010000235.1:0-2055 GCA_964429685.1 uncultured Pseudobdellovibrionaceae bacterium | reverse complement strand
TGGATCAAAGCTAGTATAATCAACGGCATTAGGAACCACATCGTTAATTTTACCGGCCCCCACCCCAAACACCAGCAACCGGATGTCGGGAAAGAGAAAATCCTTAAATATCCAGAAAATCGATATGAAGCGGGCGAAACCGCTGGAGTGAACATTCGAAAATTCAGCTGTACGCTCAATCAGACGTCCCAAGCCCACCAACGGCGCCCAGATTGGCGCGGTCACCACCCCAGCCCCCATCAGTGCCACCTGAGCGATTTTCCCGCGCTGCAAGAGATAAATCGGCGACAGGAAAAGAAGGATAAGCAGACCGGTACCGGAGAATGTTACGATAATCCCCGCGATATAAATGCACAGCCGTTTCCAGTTGCGGAAAACAGCCATTTCGATCACCACGCTAATTGAAAGGTACTGGCAAAAGAAAGAAGGCTCCAGCATAAAAACGCCGTTACTCTTGAAGTAGGGATCCCCCGCCCGAATGTGAATCAGATTGTTG
Source organism: uncultured Pseudobdellovibrionaceae bacterium (assembly GCA_964429685.1). GTDB lineage: Bacteria > Pseudomonadota > Alphaproteobacteria > UBA2400 > UBA2400 > CAYSDE01. The sequence goes on along the minus strand of CAYSDE010000235.1, from coordinate 1,559 downwards.
TAGTCTGGCGCAATCTGTTGCGAGATCAATAAATTGTCGAAGATAAAAGCGGCATATACACCGATCACGTATTGGGAAAGAAATTGGATAATTCCAAGAATAGCCACGAAGACCATGGTTTTCTGGTAGAAATGCAACTCCATCTGCGGCCTGACCAGTCCCGGACGAATTTGACAAATGTAAGGAAAATGCACCAGAAAAAGGCCTATAAGGGATGTGAATGTAAAATTGTAAAGATGAAAGAGTTGCATCGTGGTCATGACTGAAACCGCCAGCAGGTACATCACGGCCCGCATGGGGTGAATTTCAAGCCTCCGGAATACCAATCCGACTCCTGTCAGCCCAATCAGAACAATGAGACCAAGAAATATAACCTCTCCACCAGGCACGCTAATTCGAAACTTCTGCAGATAGACCGCTGACAAGATCAACCCGATCAGCAACCATTCAGCCAGCCGGTCCGTGGGCCGGGTTTCGGTTTGGGGTGCGGGTGAGGCCACAGTCGTCATGGTGTTTTGCGAACGGATTGGGCGGGCGACCAAGTCTGGAAGCGGTCGCCCATAACCGAGCGCCAGACCCCCAGCGCCGTCCCGGCGAAGGCATAGAGAATATCGACCAGCTGCGGCACCGGTTTGATGTTGTAGCGGTTGCCCAGCAACAGCCCGGCGCCGCCCAGCAGCGGCAGCAGGACAGCCAGCCAGCCCCAGCCCGCAACCACGAGGCCCGCGATAAAGAACAGGGCGGCCAGCGCCAACCAGTACAGCACAAACCAGCGAATCAGCTTGTGGGAGATGTATTTGTAGAGATCAAAGGGCGGCAGTTTCTTCAGCTGCGGCCACATCAGGCGATGCACATTGAAGGCCTGACAGGCAATGCGGATTTTACGGCGGAACTCTTCCCGCGCTACCGTCACCGATTTTTCATAAGCGATGACATCGGGCGCCCGCACAATCCGCGACCCGCCACAGAGGATGCTGAAGGACACAAACATATCATCAATAATATCGGCAGGCGGCGGACAATGCAGACGGCGACGCACCGCAAAGATGGAACCGTCTGCCCCCATCACCGAGCCGGTTTCATGCTCCAGCTGCTTGATGTATTCTTCCAGCTTCCAGTAGAGCGAGCCGTTGGCGGCCGTCTGTCCGGCGGCCTCATCGCCATTGACATAGATCAGGTGACCGCAGACACAGCCAACCTCAGGATCGGCAAAATAGCGGGCCAGCGCCGGAATGGACGCCACATCCAGCATGACATTGGCATCGCTGAAAATGATGATGTCGGCCTTGGCCATGCCAACCAGCAGATTCATGCCATAGCTCTTGCCGTGCCGCTCGGGCGAGACATGCAGGGTGAACTCCTCGGCCCAAGGCTTCAGGATATCCGCCGTGCCATCGCTGGCAGCATCGACATAGATGAAGATTTCGAGCCCCGGAACCGCCTGTTTCAGCGCCATCAGGTTTTCAGCCTTGGCCGCGATAACCCCGGCTTCATTATAGGCGCAGACACAGATCGCATAGGTCAGCGGTTTTTCGGCAGGAACAGGCTGAAGGGGGCGG
>CAYSDE010000234.1:0-2094 GCA_964429685.1 uncultured Pseudobdellovibrionaceae bacterium | reverse complement strand
TATGATGGCCAGTATACTCCTCTCCTAAGCCGCATTCATCAACGCCGGTGAAATGCGGCGATAGCTCAAAGCCTCGGCCACATGCACCCGTGTGGTGGTTTCGCTCCCGGCCATATCGGCGATGGTGCGGGAGACTTTCAGCACGCGGTGATAACCTCGCGCTGACAGTTTGAGTTGTTCGGTAGCTTCCATCATCAGTTTCTCGGCGCCGAATTCCAGCTGCATCACCTGTTCCAGCACTTCGCCTTCCGCATCCGCATTGGTGCGCACCGGGCGGGAAGCGTTGAGCAGGGCAGCGTAGCGGGCCGACTGGATGTCCCGCGCTGCCTGCACCCGTTCACGCACCAGTGCCGAAGATTCCCCCGGCTGCAGTCGCGCCAGTTCGGCGGGACGCACGGCGGGCACATCGACATGCAGATCAATGCGGTCAAAAATCGGGCCGGAGATGCGGCTTTGATACTCCTGCGCGCATTTGGGTACGCGGGTACAGGCCTGCGCGGGATCATCAAGATAGCCGCAGCGGCAGGGGTTCATGGCGGCGACCAGTTGGAAGCGGGCGGGAAAGGTAATATGGCCATGCACCCGCGCCACCATGACCTTGCCGCTTTCAATCGGCTGGCGCAGCGCCTCCAGCGTGCCGCGCTGATATTCGGGCAATTCGTCAAGAAACAACACGCCGCCATGAGCAAGGGAAACTTCACCGGGTTTGACCTTGCTGCCTCCACCGATCATGGCGGGCAGCGAGGCCGAATGATGGGGGTCGCGGAAAGGACGATGACGCAGCAACCGGCCCTCTTTCAGCAGACCGGCGACCGAATGCACCATCGAAACTTCCAGCGCCTCCCGTGGTGACAACTCGGGCAGAATGCCGGGCAGACGGGAAGCCAGCATGGATTTGCCGGAGCCCGGCGGGCCGATCATCAGCAGGTTATGCCCGCCCGCTGCAGAAATCTCGAGCGCCCGCTTGGCCGTCTCCTGCCCTTTGATGTCGCGCATGTCGGGCAGCGGAATATCATCGCGCTCCAGACTGGGCTGGGGCCGGGCCAGCACCTGTGTGCCCTTGAAGTGGTTAATCAGCGCCAGCAGGTTGGGCGCGGCAACAATATCAATATCCCCCGCCCAAGCCGCTTCTGCTCCGCAAGCTGCCGGACAGATGATGCCGCGATTATTGGCCATGGCGTCAATCGCCGAGGGCAACACGCCCGCCACCGGGGTTAGTGTGCCATCCAGCGCCAACTCGCCCAGCGCGGTATAATTGGCCAGCTCTTCCAGCGGCAACACGCCCATGCTGACCAAAAGACCCAGCGCAATCGGCAGATCAAAATGACTGCCTTCTTTCAGCACATCCGCCGGAGACAGATTGACCGTAATGCGCTTGGCCGGCATGGCGAGGCCCATGCTATGCAGCGCCGCCCGCACCCGCTCCCGCGATTCCGCCACCGCCTTGTCCGGCAACCCCACCACCGTAAACCCCACGATGCCGGGCGAAATCTGCACCTGCACATCAATCGGCTGCACCTCGACACCGGCAAAGGCTACTGTGGGGATATGGGCAATCATCTGTTTTCCTGTTTTGTTCCGGCTGTACTTTAGCAAAGGAAACAGAAAAAGCGAGGTATGAATACAAAATAAACCAAGCCGGGCACAGGGTGGGCTTGACAAAGTGAACATAGTTCAGTTAGTATTGTCATGTTAGGCTGAGGACTGGTTGCAGGGAGCGCGGCGATGGAAATCATTCTGGGTTTGCTGGTGGGGCTGTTTTTCCTCATTACCTGCCTCATCATGCCGTGGGTGTGCTGGAGCCGTCTGCGGATGCTGGAGGCCGAGGTAGAGCGGCTGAGCGGCGCTGTGATAAAACGCCCGCGTGAAGAGCCTGTTCTTGAAGAGCCTGTCTTTGTGCCGCCTGCTCCGGTTAGCCCTCAGCCCGTATCCTCTTCACCAGTCCTCCCGCCACTTGAGGAGGTTCCTGAGCCCGCGCCCCTGCCCTCTGGCTCCTCCACCATTCCTGCGGCGACCACGCCGGAGGCTGACCGTAATTTCGAGAGGAACTTCGGCGCCAAGCTGCCGGTGTGGATTGGTGCGATTGCGCTGGCG
>CAYSDE010000233.1:0-2105 GCA_964429685.1 uncultured Pseudobdellovibrionaceae bacterium | reverse complement strand
GAAAATTTCCCTTCCCCGTGGAAGGATATGGTCGCCGCCGAACGGGGAACACCCTCGCCGGAAGGCCTGATCTGGCCCTCGCCGGAGGGAATTGGCATCAAAGCCCTCTACACTTCTGCCGATCTTCCGCCCGGTCAGACTGACAGCCTGCCGGGACAGTTTCCCTTTACGCGGGGAATCCGCGCCACCATGTATATAGGTAAGCCGTGGACCATCCGCCAGTACGCCGGATTCTCGACGGTGGAAGATACCAATGCTTTTTTCCGCAAGGCGCTGGCCGCCGGACAGACCGGTCTGTCGGTGGCCTTCGATCTGGCCACTCATCGCGGTTATGACAGCGACCATCCCCGCGCCCTCGCCGATGTCGGCAAGGCCGGGGTGGCAGTGGATACCGTAGAGGACATGAAGCGCCTGTTCGACGGCATTGATCTGGGCAAGGTCAGTGTATCAATGACCATGAATGGCGCGGTGCTGCCGATCATGGCCGCCTATATCGTAGCGGCGGAAGAACAGGGCGTAGACCCGGCCCACTTGTCCGGCACATTGCAGAATGACATCCTCAAGGAATTTCTGGTTCGCAATACCTACATCTACCCCCCTGCCCCTAGTCTGCGCATTGTGGCCGATATCATGGCCTATACCGCGCAGCATCTGCCCAAATTCAATCCGATTTCCATCAGCGGCTATCACATGCAGGAGGCCGGAGCCAGCGCAGTGGAAGAGCTGGCTTTTACACTGGCAGACGGGCTGGCCTATATTGAGGCGGCCAAAGCGGGCGGTCTGACCATCGAGAAATTCGCACCGCGTCTTTCGTTCTTCTTCGCCATCGGTATGAATTTTTTCATGGAGGTGGCCAAGCTGCGGGCGGCGCGACTGTTATGGGCCAGATTGCTGAACAGCCGCTATGGTATTACCGATCCCCGCGCCCTGATGCTGCGCACCCACTGTCAGACCTCCGGTGTCTCGCTGACCGAGCAGGACCCGCTCAACAACATCACCCGCACCGCTTATGAAGCGCTGGCGGCAGTACTGGGCGGCACCCAGTCGCTCCATACCAACTCCTATGATGAAGCGCTGGCCCTGCCCTCTGAAACCTCATCGCGCCTTGCCCGCAACACCCAGTTGATTCTGGCTGAAGAAACCTTCGTGACCAAAGTCGTTGATCCGCTTGGCGGCAGTTATTATGTCGAAGCCCTGACCGCAGAGCTAGCCGCAGCCGCTGAAGCCCTGATCCTTGAGATCGACCGGAAGGGCGGCATGAAAGCCGCCATTGAAAGCGGCTGGGTGCAGACCCGGATTGAAGAATCAGCCACCCGGCGACAGGCCCGGATTGATCGCGGCGAAGACGTGATTATCGGCGTCAACCAGCACCAGCCGGAAACCGAAGCGCCGGTGATCGTGCGGGAGGTTGACAGTCTCAAGGTCAGAACGCAGCAGATTGAACACATGCGAACTGTCAGGGCCAAGCGCGATGAACGTGCCGTGCAACAGGCACTCGCCAACCTGACTGCCGCTGCCCAGAGCAAAACTCTCAATCTGCTGGAAGCCACCCTGCCCGCCATCCGCGCCCGCGCCACCGTAGGTGAAGTCAGCGCAGCGCTGGAAGTGGTCTTCACCCGGCACAAGGCAATTGCCCGCACCCTGTCCGGTGTGTATGCCGGTGCGCGGGGCCATGATCCAGAATTCAACCGGGTCAAAGCTGCAATAGGCGCGCTGGCAGAAAAGCCCCGCCTCAGCATCATCAAACTCGGGCAGGACGGGCATGACCGGGGGGCCAAGGTGGTGGCCTCGGCCTTCGGTGATCTCGGCTTTGCGGTAAAACTCGGCCCGCTTTTCGACAGCCCGGAAGAAGCGGTAGCGCGGGTGCTGCAGGAGAAAGCCCGGATTGCCGGACTGTCGACGCTGGCCGGAGCCCACAAGGATCTGGTGCTGGAGTTCATCACCAAACTCCGCGCTGCCGGAGGTCATGATGTGCTGGTGGTGGTGGGCGGCGTGGTGCCCCCGCAGGATTATCAGATCCTTTTTGAAGCCGGGGTGGTCGCAATCTACGGGCCGGGCACCAATATTCCCGTCGCGGCTGAAGAACTGCTCGGCTTGCTGGCAGG
>CAYSDE010000232.1:0-2118 GCA_964429685.1 uncultured Pseudobdellovibrionaceae bacterium | reverse complement strand
GAAACCTTTACCCTGACCAATGGTCTGGCGGTCATCGTCATCCCCAATCACCGGGCCCCCATCATCTCGCAGATGTTGTGGTATCAGGTCGGCGCGGCCGATGAGCCGGTCGGCAAATCCGGCCTTGCCCATCTGCTGGAACATCTGATGTTCAAGGGAACGCCGACGGTGCCCGATGGCGCCTTCTCGCGCACCATCGCCGCCAACGGGGGCAATGACAACGCTTTTACCAGCTGGGATTTCACCGCCTACTTCCAGAACATTGCCAAAGACCGGCTGGAAATGGTGATGCAGATGGAAGCCGACCGCATGACCAACCTGATCCTTTCAGAAGATCAGGTGACTTCCGAGCGGGCAGTTGTTTATTCCGAGCGGCAGCAGACCACCGAGAACGAGCCGATTGACCGGCTGCGCGAAGCCATGCGCGCCTCCCTGTTCGTTCATCATCCCTATGGTCGTCCGATTGTCGGCTGGGCCGACGAGATCAAGGCGCTGACCCGTGAGGACGCACTGGCTTTTTACCGCACCTGGTACTCGCCCTCCAACGCGGTGCTGGTGGTGTCCGGCGATATTACCGCTGACGACCTCAAGCCGATTGCCGAGCGCACCTTTGGCAAATTGGCCGCCCGCAATGTGCCGCCACGGGCACGGGTCGCTGAACCGGATATGCAGGTGGAGCGCCGCATCCTCCTGAAAGACGGCGGAATCTCCCAACCGGTTATCATGCGCAGCTATCTCGCCCCCTCTTATCGCAAGGGTGATCCTGCCCAGGTGGTGCCGCTTGAAGTGCTGGCCGAAATCATGGGCGGCGGACCGACCAGCCGCCTCTATCGCCGCCTCGTCATGGATCTGCGTCTCGCCACCTCCGTGCGCTTTGACTATGACCCGATGGCTTATGACCTTGCAACGGCCAATCTCAGCGCCAGTCCGGTGCCGGGCCGTGACCTCAAGCTGGTGGAAACGGCCATGGATGCTGTTATCCGTGAATTGATGACCAACGGCATCAGCGAAGCCGAGTTGAACCGCGCCAAGCGCCGCCTGATTGACGGCGCGGTGTTCGCCCGTGACTCTGTGCAGGCTCCGGCTTATGTTTTTGGCATGACCTTGGCAACCGGCGGTGACATCAGCGATGTCGAGGAATGGCCGAAACGGGTGATGGCGGTTTCGGTCGATCAGGTGATGACGGCGGCCCGGGCCCTGTTCGACCAGAAGGCCTCCGTCACCGGAGAGTTGTTGCCTGACCCGACCGCACCAGTCGCGTCTGCTGGTGGTAGCGTTGTTCTTTCTCCCGCTGGAGGGGTTCACTGATGAAGAGGCCTTCACTGTCCCGTCCGCTCGGTTTTTTCCTGCTGGTGGCGCTGCTGCTGGTACCCCAGATGGCGCAGGCCGAGATCAAGGAAGTGGTCAGCCGGGGCGGCGTGCATGCCTGGCTGATTGAAGATCACAGCCTGCCGCTCATCACCGTCAATTTTGCTTTTGAAGGTGGCTCAGCCCTCGATCCCGCTGGCAAGGAAGGCCGCGCCAGTCTGCTGGCCTCCCTGCTGGATGAGGGGGCAGGTGATCTGGACAGCCGCGCTTTCCAGCAGGCGCTGGCTGAACGCAGCATTGCCCTCGGCTTCTCGGCCGATGAAGACGCCCTGTTCGGACAGCTCAAAACGCTTTCCCGCGAACAGGCCAATGCCTTTGCCCTGCTGCGCCTCGCCCTGCATAATGCCCGTTTTGAAACGGAAGCCATTGGCCGGATGCGGGATTCGCTGGTGGCACAGCGTCAATACGGCCTGTCCGATCCCAACTGGCTGGCCAGTCAGGCCTTTGAACAGGTGGCGATGACCGGTCACCCTTATGGTCGCCCGGCTAACGGAACGGTAGCGACACTCGGCGCCATTACCCGTGATGATCTGGTCGCTGCCGTGCCGCAGCACCTGGTCAAGAACCGTCTGCATATTGCTGTAGTCGGAGACATGACAGCCGCTGCGCTGGCGGTTACCCTTGATCAGGTCTTTGCCGATCTGGCCGTGGGAGCCGATTCCGTCCAGCTGCCGCCGCTGACGGTGACGGGGGCCGGGCAAACCGTGCTGATTGAGCGTGACCAGCCGCAAACGGTTCTACTCGCCGGAA
>CAYSDE010000231.1:0-2122 GCA_964429685.1 uncultured Pseudobdellovibrionaceae bacterium | reverse complement strand
CATGCTGCTGCCGCTGTCTGTACTGGCCGCCGGGGCCTGCCTGTCCGGCGCTTATGGCTTTGACTGGTTTGTCGGTGAGGGCAGGGAGGCATTCTGGCACGGCGCCCTGTTTGTCCGCGACGGTCATGATCCCATTGAAGCCGCGCATCATGTAGAAGGTCTGGTCAAGGAATTGCCGACCATCATGGGCGTTCTGGGTATTGCACTGGCAACGCTGGCCTACATTATGGCACCGGGAATTCCGGCCAGAGTTGCGGGAATGTTCAAGCCGATCTACCTGCTCTTCTTCAACAAATGGTATTTCGACGAGATTTATGAAGCAACCATCCGCCGTCCGGCGCTGGCGTTGGGTCGGGTGTTCTGGAAAACCGGTGACGGTACCATTATCGACGGGTGCGGTCCCGATGGGGTGACGGCGGTTGCAGCAACAGTATCTCTCCGCCTGCGCAAGCTCCAGACCGGTTATGTCTATCATTATGCGTTCGTCATCGTATTGGCGCTGATAGCGCTGATGCTGTGGCGGATACAGTTGGGTTGAAAGGTTCGTCAGAATGTCAACATGGCCTGTTCTTTCGCTACTGACGTTCCTGCCGCTGGTGGGGGCGTTGCTGCTGGTCTTTGTGAAGGGCACTCCGGACGCCATTGCCCGGAGCTGCCGGAATGTTGCCCTCTTGGTGACCACCATCACCTTTGCGGTGTCGCTCAAAGTACTCTTCCTGTTTGACTCCAGCCAGTCCGGCTTTCAACTGGTCGAGATGAAGCCGCTGCTGCCCGCACTGGGAATTTCCTATCATCTGGGCGTTGACGGAATTTCGCTGGCGCTGGTGTTGCTGACCACGTTCCTGATGCCGATTACCATTCTGGCCAGTCGTCATGTGGAAAACCGGGTGCGGGAATACATGATTGCCTTCCTGCTGCTGGAAACCATGATGATCGGCACTTTCTGTGCGCTGGATACGGTGCTGTTCTATGTCTTCTTCGAGAGTGTGCTAATCCCGATGTATCTGATTATCGGGGTCTGGGGCGGGCCGCGCCGGGTTTATGCGGCGTTCAAGTTTTTCCTCTATACCCTGCTCGGCTCGATCCTGATGCTGATTGCGCTGATCTACATCTATCTGAAGACCGGGCAGACCGACATTGTCGCGCTGCAGGCCGGAAATTTCTTCACCGCTGATGTGCAAAAATGGCTATGGCTAGCCTTCTTTGCTTCCTTCGCGGTCAAGCTGCCGATGTGGCCTTTCCATACCTGGCTGCCGGATGCCCATGTGGAAGCACCGACGGCGGGATCCATCATTCTGGCTGGCGTGCTGCTGAAAATGGGCGGCTACGGTTTCCTGCGGTTCTCGCTGCCGATGCTGCCGGATGCCTCCCTTTATTTCGCGCCGATGATGTGGGGACTGGGTATTATTGCCATTATCTACACGTCGCTGGTGGCGCTGGTGCAGGAGGATATGAAGAAGCTGATCGCTTATTCCTCCGTCGCGCATATGGGCTTTGTCACCATCGGTCTGTTCTCCTTCACCCTGCAGGGGCTGCAGGGTGCGATGTTCCAGATGATCTCGCATGGTGTGGTATCGGCGGCGCTCTTCCTCTGCGTTGGCGTGCTGTATGACCGGATGCATACCCGCAGCATTACGGCCTATGGCGGGGTAACCAACGTCATGCCACGCTTTGCCGTCCTCTTTATGGTGATGATGCTCGGCTCGGTCGGTCTGCCCGGCACCAGTGGCTTTGTGGGCGAGTTTCTCAGTCTGGCCGGACTGTTCCGCGCCAACACCGTGATGCCCTGCAACGCCGCTTTCACCTATAGCCAGACAGCGGCCCTGCTTGCCACTACCGGCCTTGTGCTAGGAGCGGCTTACATGCTGTGGCTCTATCGCCGCGTGATGTATGGTGAGGTTGCCAATAGCGAGGTTGCTGCCCTTAAGGATGCCGACAAACGCGAGGTTTTTGCTCTCGGCGTATTGGCGGTCGTGGTGCTGTGGCTCGGCATCAACGCCACGGCACTGCTGGATTTCACCCACTCGCCGCTTAGCTTCACTCTCTCCCAGATAGCGCCGCATACCACATGCGGACCGATGCCGTAGGAGGCACTCCCGTGGACTTTTTCTCCCTTATCCCC
>CAYSDE010000230.1:0-2154 GCA_964429685.1 uncultured Pseudobdellovibrionaceae bacterium | reverse complement strand
GCATTTCGCTGTTGCCGATCAAGGCGCCACACTGAGGAAACAACATTTAAGGTCATCATCAATGTAGTAGGGCCAACTAGTGCTACCCGCCGCTCCCACGCATAGTCAAATAAGCTGGCATCAAGATCAATCGCTGATGAAAACATCGCTTCATTTGGCAGAAACATCAGGACATAATCATGGGCTATTAGCTTACCGTTATCTTGATACTTTTTCTTTCCCAGATCATTTATATGTCCCCGGATTGAGGCAAGGAACGCTTTTTCACATCCAAATTTCGCGTCACTATCAACAGCTGCGGCTGACCATGACAGATAATCAACCAGAGAAACTTTGGAATCGATTACAATATGCGTGACCTTATTATCCTGAGGAATGCGGATAACAATATCAGGGCGTAGACGTTCGCCAGACTCGCCCTCAAGGCTCATCTGCCGACTATAATTCTCTCCCTCTTTCAAGCCAGACTGCTGTAAAAGGCTTTCCAGTCTGCGCTCCCCCCACTGACCTCTGGTCTGTGACTCCCCTTTGAGCGCACGAGTAAGATTTCCAGTGTCTTCATGCAGGGTTGTATGGGTTTGATGCAACTGCTCAATTAATGTCGCTAACGCGACATGTTGCTCAGACCCCTTGCCGCTGGCTTCTTCAACTTTCTTCTGGAATGCCTCAAACCGCTCCTTAACTGGAGTGAGCAGCACATCCAGTTTTTCTTTTGAGTCTGCAGTGAGCTGCTCGCGGCTGTCCTTGAGGATGCGCCCGGCGATGTTCTCGAATTCCACCTTCAGCTTTTCGTGCAAGGCGGCGATCTCGACGGCTTTTTCCTCCAGCTGTTTCCTGTATTCCGCTTCGCGGGTTTTCAGGCTGGCTATCTCAGCGGTCAGACCCGCCCGCTCCTGCGCGGCGATGTTGTTGGCGCTCAGCAGACGCTCATTGGCGGCGGACAGCCGCTCGTCGCGTTCTGCAAGCTGCCGCTGGGCGGCGGCCAGTTGCGCCTCCAGCGCCCGCGCCGTCTCGGTCACCCGCACCAGCTGTTCACCAGCTATGCGCTGCCGCGTCATGAAATAAAACGCTACCGCCGCCGCGCTGACCAGTGCCGCTGCCAAAATCAAAAGAATATCCATAGGAATCCCCATTCAGTTCGGGCGCATCATGGACAAAACGGGAACCTGTGTAAAGGGGCAAAAGCTGCTTTTTACTAATAGAATAAAACTCATGTATTCGCACACGCAGCAAAGTTAACCGCTTTTTATGGCTTTTCTACGGGCATGACGCGCCGGGTTGCCGCACTGCATTAACATTTATACTCGACTTCCCTGAAACATTCTGTAATAATGAAAGATGAGAAGGTTGGCGTTTATTACGTTTTACTTTTGCGTCTAAATAAAAACCTTCGCGGCTCCCGACTTGAGGGCGGCTGCATCAAGGAGAAAAGCGGTGAGACAGGCTTTTCGCAAACTGCTTCAAAATTTCCGTCTGCTGGCGGCCGTCACGCTGATTTTTTCCTGCAGCGGGTGCAGTCTGCATGGCGGAGCGCCACGGGCGCTGCTGCGCCTCGGCCCGGTCAGCCACAACATGTCCGTACTGCCCGACGCACCAGCCCCGGCCTTTGCTCCGGAATCCCGGGCGGCCCGGCTGCGTGAGGATCTATTGGCCCCGGTCAACCGTTATGCCCCTTCTGACCGCGACTGGCGCTTCGTCCGGGGCCGCGACAAGGGCCCCACCATCATCGGCCTTGGCCTGCGCTTTGATCTTCACAGCCACGAGTGGCAACTGCGCGGCGGCGTCCAGCGCCGCGGCAGCAACACCATGTTCGGTCCTGAGTTTACGATGAGTTTTGACAGACCTTAAGCCGACTCTCTACTTAAAACGGAATATCATCATCCATGGCACCGGCCTTGGCCGACACACCAGCGAGAGCGGGGCGACCGGCAGGAGCGGACGCTTCCCCATAACTGCCGGATTCACTGGCTCCGGCACCCGCACCGCTGCCCTTGCTGTCCAGCAGGGTCATTTCACCACGGAAGGGGCCGACCACGATTTCAGTAACGTAGACATCGCGACCTTCCTTCTCGTATTTGCGGGTTTCGATATGGCCTTCAATATAGACCTTTGATCCCTTGCTCAGATAGCGCTCGGCGACACCGACAATGTTCT
>CAYSDE010000229.1:0-2160 GCA_964429685.1 uncultured Pseudobdellovibrionaceae bacterium | reverse complement strand
TCCGCTGGAATGACGCGTGGAGGAGGGGGGCTTGTTGATGGTGGCGGGCATAAGAGTGTGAACCGGGGAACACTTTATGTTTTTTAGTTTGACTTTGCTGAGTGCGTTTTACTAGGATGCGGCGACAGCCATTTTATTTTAAGGAAAAACATTAAAATGAGTGAAATCTCAGGACATTTCCCGGAAGTCCCCAACAGTGATGTCTTGCCCATTAATGATGCTATGTTGAACGCCAAGGTCAGTAGTACGATCCGGCATGATCTTGAATTGCTGGCTACAGCTGGGGTGCGCAACCCGGTCTGTTTTGGTAGGGCTCTGCGTGATTTTGATTGTGGCATGACGCCCAATGACTACAATTTTATTGGCGGACTGCCGGGGGACAGCTTTATTCAGGGTGTTTGCAGGGTTGTAGGCAGATTGTCCAGGGATATCGCTGATGAGGAAATAACGACGGTTACAAATAGAGACACTCAAAGTGCCCAGCTTCTTTTCAACCATATGGGCCGCAGGATTGATCTTCATCTGGTTTACGGCCCGGTTCCTTCTGTCCAGACGATGGCTGATTCCGAGTCAATCGGCCTGTGTGCAATCGCGGTTGGGACGGATGGTCAGGTTCTCGTTCTTGCCAGCCCGCGTTATATCAATTCTAGACCGGCATCGAAATCATCCGCAGCCGCTAGAGGGGAGAGCAAGCGTAAGCCCATTAGGCCTCATTGGTAATACTGACCAATCTATCCAGCACGTTGCGGGCTTTGCCGCTGTCGAGCGCGGCTTTGGCCATTTCAACTCCGGTTTTCAGATTTTCGGTTTTTCCCGCGACGATCAGGGCCGCAGCAGCGTTCATCAGCACGATGTTGCGATAGGCGTTTTGTGACCCCGCCAGCAGGGCGCGCAGGGCGGCGGCGTTGGTGGCGGCATCGCCCCCTTTGAGATCAGTGGCGGGAGTAAGAAAAAGTCCGGCCTGCTCGGGATGAATCTCGAATTCGCGGATTTCGCCGTTTCTGAGTTCAGCCACGAAGGTTTTGCCGGTGGTGGTGATTTCGTCCAACCCGTCTTCTCCATGCACAATCCAGGCGCTAGTGCTTTTGAGCAGACGCAGCACCTCGGCGAAGGGCCGCAGCCAGTGGCGGTCAAACACCCCGATCAGATGTTTTTCAACTCCGGCGGGGTTGGTGAGCGGGCCAACGAGGTTGAAGATGGTGCGCGTGCCCAGTTCAGCCCGTACCGGCGCAACCGCTTTCATCGCCGGATGGTGGCGGGGCGCCATCAGAAAGCATATCCCGGCTTCGTTCAGCGCTTTTTCCAGCCGGGCAAAGTCGCACTCCAGATTAACTCCCAGCGTTTGCAGCACATCCGCCGCTCCCGAGCGCGAGGATACCGAGCGGTTGCCGTGTTTGGCGACTGGAACGCCACAGGCCGCCACCGTGAGGGCAACAGCGGTTGAAATGTTATAGCTGCCGGAATGATCGCCGCCGGTGCCGACAATGTCGATTGCAGCATCGGGAGCGCTGATGGTTTTCATGCGCTGGCGCAGGGTCTGGACGGTGCCGAGAATTTCATCCCGGCTTTCTCCTCGACTCCGCAGCCCGAGCAGGAAAGCGCCGGTTTGCGCCGGAGTCGCGTTCCCTTCGACGATGACCGAGACGGCGGCTTCGGTCATGGCGCAGTCAAGCCGCTGGCCTGCGGCAATATGGGAAAGTGCTACTTTCAGGGCATTCTGCATCAGGAAACCTTGCTGCGGTGGCCGTGCCTAATTATTAACATACTCCGAGTCGTTCAGTGAAATGAAAAAGTCAATAAATCTCTAGCGTTTGTCGAAAAGCGATGCTAACCAATCCCACACGGAAACACTAGCCTTCATGGTTGAAAAATATGGCACTGCGCAACACCTCCACCGTTCTTCTCTCGATCTCGGTTCTTATGGCCAGCACGGGGCTGGCTCAGGCCGGATTCATCTGGCTGGCTCCCGAGCAATCGACCACCAACAGCTCTACTTACAGCCGTCAGGCCGAGCCGCCGGTTGCCGACGAAACCCAGTTACAGGGCCGTCAATGGCCGGTTGATTCCGCTGTTCCTGTGGTTGGCACACAGCCGCAAACCAACATGGATACCGCGGCTATGGCTCCGGCACCGCTTGCTCCGTCGGCTGAGGCGCAGACT
>CAYSDE010000228.1:0-2161 GCA_964429685.1 uncultured Pseudobdellovibrionaceae bacterium | reverse complement strand
GGTGTCCAGCATGAACATCCGGCTCATCCGTCCCCTCAGCCGCCTCGGCCTCGTGGCAGTGACGGTTGCCCTGTTGGTACTCGGCGAGCATGCCGTCGCCCAATTGCCGCCCGGCGGCCCACCCGGCTCACCAGCTGCAGCCCATCGCCACGCAATCGAGATGCAGCAAAAACAAGGGAATGCTGCACCCGACTCACCCACCGCCCCTCTTGCTCCAGCTGTTGACCCGCGAGTAGCGACGGCAACGCCACCGGCTCCCGAGCAACTGCCCCCCACAGCATTACCCGGAGTCATACAACCCAATATGAACCCGCCGGGAACGGTCGGTGTGCAGACGCCACCCACACCCCCCGCACCAGCAGTCGCGGTTGAGGCCGCCCCTGCCGGGCAGAAAAGCGAGGCTGGCCGCATGGTGCTGGGCGAGAAGATTGACGTGCTGACACTTGAAGATCTGCAGGACAAGCTGCAGGCAACCCCGGACATGATTCTGACTTTGTCCGGTCACACTTACCGGATGTCCCTGCTCGGCGATTTTACCAAGAGTTTGGCGACGATCAGCGCCTTGGCTACGCAATCCCCTGTTGCGCAAAGTTCCAAGCAACAGTAGAAGTAGAGCCAGTTAACCGGATCAACCAACAGGTCTATGGGAAGGGAGTGCAGACATGCCGCTTGCAACCGCAGTGCCTCCGCCCAGCACCGTGTCCGGCCCCCTTTTTGATTCCTATGACGGCCCGGCCGAGGTTTATGAAGGCCGCAACTGGATTACCAGCCGTCTGCTGATGGCCCGCGCTTTCCACGCCCTTGACCTGATTGAAGATGCCTGCAGCTTTGTCGATAACGAAGCGCCCGATCATCTGCGGGGCCGTCTGCGCGAAATGTATGAACTGGCCTGCAAGGCTGATGTCATCATCGGGGAAGCCTTCATGCAGGTGATGCCTCATATTTTCAAGGAAACCGGTACCGAATCTCCGGCTGAACACATCAAGAGCTGCATGCAGGAAATCCGTGATCGCGGCAACCTGACCGGCCGTGAAAGCTCGGTCAACCTGCAGCTGCGCCTGCAATGGGTGCTGTCTCTGGTTGCCCACCTCAAATACCATCTGGCCGGTATTGACCAGTAATCCCTTGCCCACCGCGCTGTTTACCCACCCCGTTTGTCTGCAGCACGACACCGGTTCCGGCCATCCCGAGCGGGCGGAGCGGCTGCAAGCGGTACTGGCAGCGCTGGCGGCTTTGCCGCTCACCCGTAGTGAGGCGCCCCAAGCCAGCGAAGAGCAAATTCTGCGGGTGCATACGCGTCTGCATCTGGAGAGAATCAAAAACGCCAGCCCTGGCCCGCTTGATGCCGACACCACGCTCAGCCTTCACAGTTACGAAGCCGCGCTGCGAGCCGCCGGAGCCGTCTGTGCGGCGGTTGATGCCGTGACCGTCGGCACGGTGAAAAACGCCTTCTGCGCCGTCCGTCCCCCGGGTCACCATGCCGAGGCCAACCGGGCGATGGGGTTCTGTCTGTTTAACAACGTAGCGATTGGCGCCCTCCACGCCCGTGCTGCTCACGGGCTGCAGAAAGTGGCGGTGCTGGATTTCGATGTCCACCACGGCAACGGCACCGAAGAGGTGGCATGGGACGACCCGGATTTCTTTTTTGCCTCCACCCACCAATGGCCGCATTATCCCGGCTCGGGTGCGGCAGCGGATCAGGGGAACTATGGAAATATCTGCAATGTTCCGCTCGAAGCCGAGTGCGGCAGCACGATCTTCAGACGAGCCTGGCAGGAGCAGATATTTCCCCGTCTGCTGGCCTTTTCCCCCGCTATCATCCTGATTTCAGCGGGATTTGACGCCCATGCGGCCGACCCCTTGGGTTCACTGGGGCTGACAGCTGAGGATTTTGGCCATGTCACCGCCGAAATCGTCAAAATCGCCGGTAAAACCTGCGGCGGACGCCTCGTCAGCACGCTGGAAGGGGGCTATAATCTGGCTGCCCTTGCTGAGTCGGCGCTGGCCCATGTTAACGCCTTGCGGGGACAAAGCTTCTAGTCTTGTCGAAAGGCCCGGAAAAGCATAGAGTCCGCCGCCATGACTGAACCTGCCCTGCCCCCCCTGCCCCCCTGCCAGTACCGCCCTCAGCTTCGAGGAGGCGTTGAGCCAGCGTGAAGGA
>CAYSDE010000227.1:0-2227 GCA_964429685.1 uncultured Pseudobdellovibrionaceae bacterium | reverse complement strand
GCCAGACTGGCAACGCTGGACGGGGAGGGCAAGTTCGGTCTGGGCCTCTGGCGGCATAACGCCAATGACTATGTGCTGAATGTCACTGCCCTTGGCGGACTGCCCGCGCTGGCCAATCCGCCCGAGGTTACACTGACCTGGTCGGCCGAGCAGCCTCCTTTGAAACTCCTCGCCATTCCCCAGAAAGACGGGATTCTACTGCCGTTGACGGTGGAGCAGGTTGCGGCGCTGGCCCGTGCCACCACGCTCAAACTGGTTTCCGGCACTTTCACCGCAGATTTTTCAGTACAGGGCTTTGTTAAAGCCATCGCTGTGCTAAATGGTGAGGTGCAAGCAGAACACTGAAAGGCTGGGGGCAAACCCGACGGCCATGATGACAGGTTTATCTTCTTTATCGTCTGATCTACGCACCCATGCCTTACGCGGGCAGGTTCTGCTGGCCGCTGGGGCGTTGCTGGCTATTGTGGTGCATTATGTGCTGCAGGGCGCGGCGCTGCCTTTACAACTGATCATAGGGGTGGGCGGTGTTCCCCTGCTGCTTCAGATAGCGGTCAAACTTTATCGGGGCAACTTTGGTGCCGATCTTTTGGCCGCAATCGCGCTGGTCACAGCGGCGGCAATCGGCGAGTATCTGGCGGCTGTCCTGATTATTCTCATGTTGGCCGGGGGACAGGCCCTTGAGACATATGCCATGCGGCGGGCCTCGGCGGTTCTGCTGGCCCTGGCTTCCCGGATGCCGACCAAGGCGCATCGTAAAACCGGCGCGCATATCGAGGATATTGCTATCAGCGCGATTGCGCTTGGGGATAGCATCGTGGTCTATCCGCATGAAACCTGTCCGGTGGATGGCAGAGTGACCGAAGGTCACGGGGCGATGGATGAATCCTACCTCACCGGGGAACCTTATCTGGTGTCGAAGGCTCCGGGAACAACCGTGCTGTCCGGTGCCGTGAATGGGGAAGCGGCGATAACGGTTTGCGCCGAAAAGTTGCCGCAGGACTCCCGTTACGCCAAAATCATGAAGGTCATGGCCGAGGCTGAGCAGAAACGCCCGCAACTGCGGCGGCTGGGAGATCAGGTCGGGGCCATATTCGCGCCGCTGGCCCTGCTGCTGGCTTTTGCCGTCTGGTATGGCAGCGGCGATGTGGTCCGTTTTCTGGCCGTACTGGTTATTGCCACGCCATGTCCGTTGCTGATTGCCATTCCCATCAGCATTATCAGTGCCATTTCTCTGGCGGCGAGGCGCGGCATCATCATCAAGGATCCGACTGTGCTGGAGCGTCTGCCCACCTGTCGCACGGCCATTTTTGACAAAACCGGCACGCTGACCTATGGGCGGCCTGAATTGGTAGAGATTATTCCGGCGGGAGGCTTTGACAGTCAGGTCGTGCTTCAACTGGCGGCTGGCCTTGAGCGCTATTCCAAGCATCCGCTGGCGGCCACCATCATGAAGGCTGCGGAGGTTGCCGGGTTGCCCCAGCTTGAGGCGGCCCGTGTTCTCGAGAAACCGGGGCAGGGGCTGACCGGCACGGTTAACGAGCAGGAAATAACCGTTACACACCGCAAGAAACTGGCAGCAGACCTGCTGGACCAGCTGCCACCCGCGCAGTCCGGCATGGAATGCGTTGTTCTGGTGAAGGGTCAACTGGCGGCGACCTTCCGCTTTCGGGACACCCCACGTGCAGAGGGGTACTCTTTCATCAATCACCTGAAGCCGATGCATCACTTCGAGAAAGTCATCCTGCTATCCGGGGATCGGGCCTCCGAGGTTGCATATCTGGCAGATATAATGGGGATCAAGGAAACCTATGCCAGCCAGTCGCCAGAACAGAAAGTCACGTTGGTGCGTTCGGAAACCGCCAAAGCGCCGACCCTGTTTATGGGCGACGGCATTAACGATGCTCCGGCTCTGGCCGTTGCTACCGTCGGTCTTGCCTTCGGTCAGCAGAGTGTTGCCGCAGAAGCGGCCGGCGCCGTTATTCTGGAAAACACCTTGGTGAAAGTTGATGAGCTTTTGCATATCAGCGAAAAGCTCCGGCAGGTTGCCGTCCAGAGCGCGGTGGGCGGGATGCTGCTTTCCCTTCTCGGGATGGGCTTTGCCGCCGCCGGGCATATCACGCCAGTGCAGGGGGCCGTCCTGCAGGAAGTCATTGACGTGCTTGCCATTTTAAATGCACTGCGGCTGACTTGGCAGCCGAAAATCAATGCGGATATAAAACTCCAGCGC
>CAYSDE010000226.1:1024-2254 GCA_964429685.1 uncultured Pseudobdellovibrionaceae bacterium | reverse complement strand
GGGGCCACCGTGTGTTTTACGCCGCCGCATCCGGCTTGCCGGTGCGGACAACCTTGCCGGGTTTACGGCTGAGGGCTTCCAGTTCCTTGGCATTGATGGCGAGCAGCACGGGGGGCTGCTTGCCGCCATAGATTACAGCTGGAATCTGTCCTGCGCGACGGGTGGCACGGGCGGTCCCCTTCCCGGCCCGGTCGCGCAGTTCGGCGGTGATGGTCGTCGTCTGCGACATGATACTTCTACTCCAGTAAGGCTGTGCCTCCAGGGGTGCAACAGCCGGAAAACTGCCCCTTGATCTCCGGTTTCAACCGGAGGGCAGCAAAGCCGGTTGAGCCGTATCCTGTGTCAGTCCAAGAGGCTTGATACCGACCTCTCGCTGCTGATCCGGGCAATCGCCTCGGCCAGCATGGGTGCCGTCGAGAGCTGCCGGATTTTGGCAAGCCCCTTGACGGCTGGGGTCGCAGCAATGCTGTCGGTAATCACCAGTTCGGTGATTGGCGAAGCGGCAACCTTTTCTACCGCCTGACCCGACAACACACCATGCGAGCAATACGCATCCACCCGCTTGGCGCCTGCATCCCGGAGCGCGACGGCAGCGTTCACCAGAGTGCCCGCAGTATCCGCCATGTCATCTACCAGAAGGCAGGTGCGACCGGCGACGTCCCCGATAATATTCATCACTTCGGAAACACCCGCACGTTCGCGGCGTTTGTCGATGATTGCGAGCTCGACGTCAAGCCTTTTGGCAAGAAAACGGGCACGAACCACCCCCCCCGATGTCCGGGGAAACGACAATAATCTTGTCTGAATCCGTGTATTTCCCTTTGATATATCTGGAGAAAATGGGTACGGCGGTCAGGTGATCGACCGGAATATCAAAAAATCCCTGAATCTGGGCGGCATGAAGGTCAAAGGTTAAAATCCGGTCGGCACCGGCGGTGGTCAGCAGATTCGCCACCAGCTTGGCCGAGATCGGGCTGCGGGGAGCAGATTTGCGATCCTGCCGCGCATAGCCGAAATAGGGGAGGACTGCCGTAATGCGCCGCGCCGAACCGCGCTTGAGTGCATCAATGAGGATGAGCAGTTCCATCAGATTGTCATTGGCGGGGAACGAGGTGGACTGGATGACAAAAACATCCTCGCCGCGCACATTCTCCTGCACTTCCACAAAGACTTCATTGTCGGCAAAACGGCGGATGACCGCCGTCGTCAGCTCCATCTGCATTTCCGCAG
>CAYSDE010000226.1:0-990 GCA_964429685.1 uncultured Pseudobdellovibrionaceae bacterium | reverse complement strand
CAAGCGGGAGATTGCTGTTACCGGCAATAATCTTCATCAACGGCCTCGTCAGGTCAGGTGCTGGGGTACTCTAACCGGAGTGGGCTGAATGTCAAAGCTGTGGATTCACTTATTCCGGGATGGAAATCACCGAGATCTGCAAACCGAAGCCGTTTTCCCGCTGGTGGGTGGCGCGGCGGTTGCTGAAAAACATGTCGGCGTTGCTATAGGTATCATAAGGCAGAATATCGACCTGCTTGACGCCGCTGGCCTGCAGTTGCCAGGCGATGCAGCCCTTGAGGTCGAACAGGAAATGCCCGGCTTTGGTGGTGGACGGGGCAAAGAAAATCGCCAGCGCCGGAGTTTTGTCGGTAAAGGCAGCTGGAAAATCCGGGCTTACTTCATAGCTCTCGGCTGCAATCGCCGGGCCGATGACGGCGATGATGTTGCGGCGGTCTGCCCCCAGTTTCTCCATTGCCCGCACGGTGGCGCTGCCGACATCAAGCAGCGTGCCTTGCCAGCCGGAGTGAGCCGCCCCGATGACCCGGTTGACCGGATCCGCCAACAGGATCGGGGCGCAATCAGCCCCCAGCACGCCCAGCGCGACGCCGGGGGTTGCAGTGACCAGCGCGTCGGCTTCAGGAATGCGGGTCGGGTCAAGCGGGCAGGTGAGGGGGATGACCTCCGCCCCATGGACCTGAAACAGGGAAGTCAGCCGCTCGGCAGGCAAGTCCAGCGCCCGCATGACCCGGCGACGGTTTTCCATGACCGCAGCGGGATCATCCACCCGGCCAATCCGGCAGTTGAGGGAGTCATAAGCCCCGCTGCTGACCCCGCCCCGCCGCGTGAAGAAACCATGACGGAAATTGCGGAGGGCATCAGCTTCGATTTTCATTGCCTGTTGTTCATCCCGTATGATGCCATGCTGGAGCGTGTTGCCTATTGTACAGAAGCTTTTTAAAACAACCACCTCATCCTGACGCCAAACTTAACCCGCCAACGCACGGCCCC
>CAYSDE010000225.1:0-2257 GCA_964429685.1 uncultured Pseudobdellovibrionaceae bacterium | reverse complement strand
ACTGCCGCGTGCCCGCCCGCCCGGAAATCGAAGCCTGGCGCAAAATATCGCTGTTTACGCCGCAACTGGGCCTGAGCGGGCCGACCCTGTTTCTGGATCTGGATGTGGTGATTACCGGGTCGCTGGATCCGTTTTTTGAGTACGAGCCGGGCCGCTTCTGCATCATCCACAACTGGACGCACCCTGACCGCCGGGTCGGCAATTCCTCGGTCTTCCGCTTTGAAGCCGGAGCCTATCCCGCTGTCTTCGAAGACTATAACCGCGACCCCGACAAAATCGCTGCCGAGAACCGCAACGAGCAGATTTATGTGACCGCCCGCATCGACGCTCAGGACGGCGCGGTGTGGTGGCCGGAGACGTGGTGCCGCAGCTTCAAGAAACACTGCCTGCCCAAGGGAGTTCTGAAATTGCTGGTACCGGCGCGGATTCCACCGGACGCCCGCATCATCGTCTTTCACGGCGACCCCAACCCGCCCGAAGCCGCCTCGCGCTGGGTCTATAAAGGCCACCATTTCATGCGTCCGGCACGGTGGATTGCCGAGTACTGGCGATAATGCCAACTATTATTACCGTTCAGCGCAGAGCCTGAAACGCGCAGGTATCAGAACATCGTTTTCAAGATGGATGGTTATTTCTGCTCTTTCCGCATGTGGGGGCAGGCGCAGGGCAAGGGCGGTGAAATTCCGGCGGCCATGCACCCAGTCGAGATACAGGCGGTTCAGGTGATCGGCCAGGGCGCTGCGGTTGGTACAGCACAGGCAGCCGGGTCGCTTTCTGGTTATGTCTGTAGTGAGTTCAAAGGTCAGGGTGCCTGCAGGCAGATCAGGGTTTGCATCAGAACAGATCAGAAAAAGCGGAAGTCTGGTCATGTAGACTGGCAGGCGCGGCACTGGCCTATCACTTCCACCACGGTGCGGGCGCGGGTGAACTTCTGGCGGGTGGCAGCGCTGGCCAGCGCCTTGTCGATCGCAGAATCCTCCAGCTCAATCACCAGATGGCAGCTGGTGCAGACCAGAAACTGCAAGGCGTGGCCTTCCTCCGGGTGAGGACAGCCGATAAAGGCGTTGAGGCTTTCAATGCGGTGCGCCAGCCCCTCGCTGACCAGAAATTCAAGCGCCCTATAAACCGAGAGCGGGGCCAGCTTCTTCGCCGCCGTCTTATTAATCTCTTCCAGAATAGCATAGGCCCCGCTGGCTTGATGCGACTGCCAGAGACATGTCAGCACCTGCTTGCGCAGGCCAGTCAGACGGCTACCCCGCTGAAGGCACAGGCCTTCTGCGCGGATAAGGGCCGCTTTGATGCAGCGGCTATGGTCATGCCGTGGCGGCGGAAAAGTCGACATCAACCTAACCTATCCACAGGCTGATATTTTGCAACCATGTTAAGACTCTTCCGCTGGACAAGCCCCCTCGCTTTAGGGCCTAATGCGGGCAAGAAGACAGGGGGGCAGAATAATGGCAAGTTCGACATTGGAGCATAGTCCGGTAAAAGTCGCAGCCGTCAATACAATGGCGGATATTGGTTTGGCTTTGGTTGGATTGGTCGACAGCTTGGGTGACAATGCTGGTCCAACTATTCATTTTCTTGGTCTGGCCGGGGGCGCGATTGAACATAAATGGGGCCGCTATGTTGCACTGGCAGGGATACCTGATGAGGTGAATCCCGAGGCGGTTCGTCGCCGGGTCTTGCACAACATTGAGCCCGTCTGCATGGAGGCTCTCAACAATACACAAGGTGTTATCCAGTTGGGCCCGGCTGGTTTTCTTGATGTACTTGAGGCCCAGCAGCGCGTTAAACGGATGCTGGGCGGCGTGCTGAGGCAGTTGAAGACGGCTCCGGTTGCCGCCAGTGTTGCACATTTTGCCAAGCCGGTTGCCATTGCAACCGCGCATCAGGATGCCCGCCTGACTGCTGCCGGGCAAACGCCCTCACCACTGGAAGCAACGCTGACGGAGCAGGTGAACTGGGCCATCGAACAGGCCTTCTCCGCTGCCCTGAAGGGCGACAACACGGCAGGCCGTCTGTTGACCCGGCTGGGCATCATGGCTGTGCCGGAAGATATGGGTCTTCATGTGCCCGCGCTGCTTCCGGAAGCCAAGGCCGCCCGCGAACTGCAATTCGTGATGAACCTGATTGCCCGAGATGTGGTGGCGGGTGGTTTGCATGAGCGGGGGCTGAACGAATACAAAGCCGCCGGTCATCCCTCTCCGACCGCAGATGAAACCAGAGTGGCGGCCTATGCGGCGGCAGAAGTAGC
>CAYSDE010000224.1:0-2287 GCA_964429685.1 uncultured Pseudobdellovibrionaceae bacterium | reverse complement strand
CTAGTGAAACAAACAGACCACTCTGGTTTCTGGAATAAAGTTGAAGAGATTGCCTTGACTGAATACGGCCCCCAATGCCTGGGCGAGCTGCAGAAGGCCAGAAGTATTGGCCGTTCAGACCCTGAAACAGATAACAAGGGTATGCCAGAAGTTCCGGCGGTTGTTGAATCTTTCGTCCGAGAGGCTAGGTGCCTTGCGGAAGCAGCCTACGATTCCTATTTCCTCTGTGACGGAGAGTTGATGGCATGTGAGACAGGGGCTCGCCGATTGATGCCGCCGGAGTTGCGAGAACTTGTGCGGCCACTTTCTTTCACAGGCAGGGCTTATGAAATTCCGCCTCCGCCTTATAGTCTGGATTATGAACGCAATCATGATCTCCTTCGGCAAGTGTTCAACGCTCGTGTCTGTCTTTCTGAGCTTTGTTATACCATGAATCATCCTCCCCCCATGACACCCGACCAAGTTCTGCCGGATTTGGACAGCGGACCCGCAATGCTGTTTCGTTCCGTTGGGAAACAACCCTATATGCGTGAACGTCTGAAATTACCCGCGGTATTCCGGTCGGAGCGAGCGTTACCTTATGATCCACAAAGCATGGAGATGTTGGGCATCCGCCGGGCTCCTCTGTCGTCACTCTCCGCCCCCACCCCTTAAGCCGCCGGAAGACAAGCCAGAAAACCCGTGCTAGAATTTGCAGCGGAGATTCATGCTATGATCAATAATACACTTGTATCCGTTTTGACCACCCCTGCTGAAACCCTGAAGACCGCCCGGCGGCTGGTCGTCAAGGTCGGCTCGTCTTTGCTGGTGGACGAAACCAGCGGGGCGATCCGGATCGAGTGGATGAATGCGTTGACCGATGACCTCGCCGCCCTGCGTAGCCGCGGGGTGGATGTGGTGGTGGTGACGTCGGGGGCGATTGCGACCGGACGCCGCCATCTCGGGCTGGTCGGGCGGGTTCTCAAGCTGGAGGAAAAACAAGCCGCCGCCGCCACCGGCCAGATCCGGCTGGCCCATGCGTGGCAGGAATCACTGGCCCGCCATGCTCTCGCTGTCGCCCAGATCCTGCTGACGACGGAAGATACGGAAGAGCGCCGCCGTCACCTTAACGCCCGCGCTACCATTGGCGCGCTGCTGCGTCTTGGCGTTGTGCCCCTCATCAACGAGAATGATACGGTCGCCACCGACGAAATAAAATTCGGCGATAATGACCGGCTGGCGGCCCGCGTGGCCCAGATGATTTCTGCCGATACGCTGGTGTTGCTGTCGGATATTGACGGGCTTTATACCGCTGATCCGCGCAAGGACAAAAACGCCCGCCTGATTGACCGCGTGACCGAGATTACGCCGGAGATTGAAGCGATGGCCGACAAGCCGCCGCCGGGTTTTTCGTCCGGCGGCATGATTACCAAAATCATGGCGGCGCGTATCGCCATGAGCGGCGGCTGCCGGATGGCGATTGCGATGGGCAAAAAGCTGCATCCGCTGGCGGGTCTGCTGAAACCAGTTGGTGACGGCGGCGCCAAGGCGACCTGGTTCATTCCCGGCGGCACGCCGCTGTCGGCGCGCAAACAGTGGATTGCCGGGCATCTGGCGACGCAGGGCGAGGTGATTATTGACGAGGGCGCTCTTGGCGCGCTGGCCCGTGGCAAAAGCCTGTTGCCTGCCGGAATCGTCACTGTGGAAGGCGTCTTTGAGCGCGGCGATGTGGTGCTGGTCAAAACCCGCGACGGGCGCGAGGTGGCGCGAGGGCTGGTCGCCTATAGCAGCGTGGAAGCCAACCTCATCAAGGGTCATCAAAGCGGCGAGATTGACCAACTGCTCGGTGATCTCGGCGGTCGTGATGTCATGATCCACCGTGATGATCTGGTCATGACCGGCAATTGAGAAAGGCGTCAGTAATGCGTTATGCTTTTTTGCCCTTGTTGGCAGGGCTTCTACTGGCGGGTTTTCCGGCTCTGGCCTGCCGCCCGAGTGTTCAATGGCTCAATATCCCCTTTATTGAGAAGGTGGCGAGTAATCCGGAAATTTTCCTCGGCAAGGTGCTGGAGGTGACGGTGGCCGAGTGGGAAAAACCCGGCACGGTGGTATTTCAGGTGCTGGCGTCACGCGCTGCCCATAAAGCTGGTGAGACGGTGAAGCTTCCTTACGAAGATTACGGCACCTGTGGCAAGCTTGATTTCAAAACCGGTGAAGTCTGGCTCTATACTGACGGATCTCCTTTGGGCCCCAGCCTGCAGCCAACAACGGCTGATCTTGGCACGGATAACGGGGCTGATTTTGAGGC
>CAYSDE010000223.1:0-2308 GCA_964429685.1 uncultured Pseudobdellovibrionaceae bacterium | reverse complement strand
ACTGGCGGCGGGCCAGCGTGCGCGGATTAAGGCCAGTCTCATGCTGCTGCGCCCGTGGTATTGAGGAGCAGGACGTACTGCCAATTCTGGCCACTCGCCCCTGAGAACTAGAGAGAGACTGAACATGGATGTTTGGCACTATGTAATGATCATTGTGGTTTTACAGCTTTTTTCGGCCTTCTTTTCGGGGTCGGAAACAGCGTTTACCACCTCGTCGCGGGCACGCCTGCACCAGATGGCTCAGGAAGGTAACCGCCGGGCCCGGCTGGCCTATGGCATTCAGGAAAAAAAGGAGAAACTGCTGGGCAGTCTGCTGGTCGGCAACAACTTCGTCAACAATGCAGCCGCCGCCGCAGGAACGGCGATGTTGACCGAGCTTTTTGGGGGTGATGCCGGAACCGGAGCCCTGATTGCAACATTCGGGATCACGGTCAGCATGCTGATTTTTTCCGAAGTTCTGCCTAAAACCTATGCCATCCATAATGCCACCGAGAGCGCTACTGCGACAGCGCCCTTCCTGCAGGTCATCATCTGGATTCTATCACCGGCAACCTGGGCCATTGTCAAAATCGTGCGCGGCATCCTGATCCTGATCGGGTCGAACCCCGATAATGTCAGTGTCTCCAACTCTGTCGAAGAACTGAAGGGGGCGATTGACCTGCACCGCGGGCCCGATGCCGAAGTGGCACAGGAACGGGCGATGTTACGTTCGATCCTTGACCTCAATGAGGTGGATGTGCAGGAGATCATGACCCATCGCGGCAAGGTCGCCACGGTGGAAGCCTCGCTGCCGGTGCATGACATTATTGAACAATGTCTGCAAAGCGGCTTTACCCGCATTCCGCTGTGGAAGGACAATCCCGAAAACATCATCGGCATTGTTCATGTCAAAGCCTTGCTGAAGGAAGTCCTGCGCGCCAACGGGGCCCTCGACAAAATCGACATTGCCAAGGTCATGACCAAGCCGTGGTTCATTCCCAATTCGACCAACCTGCTCGAGCAGCTGCAGGCGTTCCGGGCGCGGCGGGAGCACTTCTCGCTGGTGGTGGATGAGTATGGTGTGCTGATGGGGATTGTCACGCTGGAAGACATTCTGGAGGAAATCGTCGGCGACATCGGCGATGAACATGACCGCTCTTTGCCCGGTGCCATCCGCCAGCCCAACGGCTCTTTTCTGGTCGAAGGAAGTGTCACCATCCGCGAACTCAACCGCCAACTGGAATGGAAGCTGCCGGATGCAGAAGCCTCGACATTGGCCGGTCTGATCCTGTTCGAAGCCCGCCGGGTGCCGGAAGTCGGTCAGACGTTCGAGTTTCACGGCTTCCGCTTCGAAATTCTGCGCCGTCAGCGCAACCAGATCACCCAGCTGCGGGTCTGGCCACCGGAAATCAAGAGCGCTGCCCCCCAGCTAACCCCTGCGCCTAGTCACTGAGGCCCGGAAATGCCGCTTTCTCCTCCCGCTTTGCGCAGGCATATCCATACCCGCACCGTCACCTGCGAAGGCTACCGGCGGCAGGATGGTTTGTGGGATATTGAAGGACACATTACCGACCGCAAAACCTACAGCTACACCACCGAAGAGCGCGGCGAAGTCAAAACGGGTGAGCCGGTGCATGAAATGTGGATCCGCCTGACGGTGGATGACCGCCTGACCGTCACCGCTGTGGAAGCCGTCACCGACAATTCGCCCTTTCCCCAAGTCTGCCCCCATATCGCCCCCAATTATCAGCGCGTGGTCGGCCTGACCATTGGACGGGGCTGGACGAGGGCCCTGAAGGAGCGGCTGGGCGGGGTGCAGGGCTGCACCCATCTGCTCGAATTGCTGGGGCCGATTGCTACCACCGCCTATCAAACCATCATGCCGATTCTGGGCCGCGAAGAGGCCGCCCGCCGCCAAGCTACGGGCGAAACCGCCCCGAAAGACTATCCCCTGCTCAACAGCTGCCACGCCTTCCGCGCCGACGGCCCGGTCGTCGCCCGCTACGCCCCTCACCTCTACACCGGCAATGACCCCCTGCCGGAAAGCAGCGGGCCAATGGCCGATCCCAACAGTACGGCGGGATGACGATTGCTTTGTGAGTCATGAATTACAGCTGTTGGTATAAATTGCCCCTTACATACTTCCGTAATTCGGCCCGCCGCCGCCTTCGGGCGTGACCCACACTATGTTCTGGCTGGGGTCTTTGATGTCGCAGGTTTTGCAGTGGACGCAGTTCTGGGCGTTGATGACGAGGCGGGGGTTGCTGCCGTCGGCGTCGCGCAGAATTTCATAGACGGCAGCGGGGCAGTAGCGTTGTTCGGGGGCGTC
>CAYSDE010000222.1:0-2326 GCA_964429685.1 uncultured Pseudobdellovibrionaceae bacterium | reverse complement strand
TGCGTTTCTCGACCAGAGGCAACAGGGCTTTAATCTGCAGATCGGCATGCAGACGATCCAGCGGCGGAGTCGGAGCCAGCAACTGAACTTCCGGCGGGGTGAGGGCAAGGCGCTGGAGCAGACCCAAGGTCCGGGACAGTTCAGCCCGCTGGCTGGCCAGAGCAGTACTACGCCGCGCCGCCGCGCCTTCCAGATCGGCCAGACCGCTTTCAAGACTGGCGAGTTCATTGGCGCTGCGTTCGCTTTCGGCGGTCAGAGTCACCAGACGCGGACGGAGCGTATCGACCTCCTGCCCCAGAGCCTGTTGCTGCTGCTCCAGCTGTTCCTGACGGCGCTGGCTGCGTTCCAGCTGTTCTTCCACCCGATCCAGCCGCGCCGCCGGATCCGGATTGGCCTGGGCGGGCGTGACCATCAGCAGACACAGACAGAAAAACAGGCGGCGCATCTTTATCCGATCAGGCTGCGTCCGGTCATACTCTCCGGCTGTTTGAGGCCCATCAACTGCAACAGGGTGGGCGCAATGTCGGCCAGACTGCCATCATGCAAGGCAACCCCGGCCGGCGCCCCTTCAAGAACCACCGGTACCAGATTGAGGCTGTGCGCGGTATGGGGGCCGTTGGTCGTATCATCCCACATTTCTTCGCAATTGCCATGATCGGCGGTGACGAGTAACGCACCGCCCTTGGCTTTGACCGCCGCAACAATGGCGCCCAAACCGGCATCGACCGCTTCAACCGCCTTGATGGCCGCCTCCAGCGAACCGGTATGACCAACCATATCGGGATTGGCAAAGTTGAGAACGATCAGATCAAACTTACCGCTTTCAATCGCTTCGACACAATGGCGGGTCACATCGGCGGCGGCCATTTCCGGCTGCAGATCATAGGTTGCCACTTTGGGCGAGGGCACCAGAATCCGCTCTTCGCCCGGATAGACCTTCTCTTCTCCGCCATTCAGGAAGAAGGTGACATGGGCGTATTTCTCCGTCTCGGCCAGACGCAGCTGGGTTTTGCCCTCCCGGCTCACCACTTCGCCCAGCACATCCGTCAGCTCCTTGGGTGGGAACAGGGTCGAGAGCCAGGCGGTATGACGGGACGAATATTCCACCATACCCGCCGCCCCCGCCAACGCGATGGGCTGGCGGACAAAACCGTCAAAGGCCGGGTTCAGGAAGGCTTCAAGAATTTCGCGGGCGCGGTCGGAGCGGAAATTGGCGAAGAGAATCCCATCGCCTTCCTTCATCCCGGCATAATCGCCAATAACGGTGGGCAGAACGAATTCATCGGTGACGTCTTTGGCATAGGCGGCCTTGATGACTTCAACGGCCTCTGCGGCTTTCTCGCCTTCAGCCAAGGCCAGCGCCCGATAGGCTTTTTCCACCCGGTCCCAGCGCTTGTCACGATCCATGGCATAATAACGGCCAGACACTGTCACAATCTTTGCGCCAGCGGGCAGCGTGGCGGCAAATTCGGCGACCTGCTCGGCCCCGCTCTTCGGCGGCACGTCGCGGCCATCGGTGAATACATGCACTGCAACTTTAACGCCGGCGGCAGCAACAATCTGCGCCAGCGCCGTCATATGCAGCTGATGGGCGTGAACGCCACCGGGCGAGGTCAGCCCCATCAGATGACAGGTGCCGCCGCTAACCTTCAGCTTCTCAATCAGGGTCAGCAGCTGCGGATTTTTGGCCAGTTCGCCGGTCTTGACCGCCATATCAATCTTGGGCAGATCCTGCATCATCACCCGGCCTGCCCCGATGGTGAGATGGCCGACTTCCGAATTGCCCATCTGACCTTCCGGTAGTCCGACCGCCAGACCCGAGGTCGCCAGCAGCGCGTGCGGGCAGGTCTGCCAGAGCCGGTTCCAGTGGGGTGCCTTGGCTCCGGCGACCGCATTATTACTCTTCTCTTCCCGGTATCCCCAGCCATCCAGAATGCAAAGAACAACCGGGCGGGGGAATTTCTGTGGTGCTGTCATAATGCTATAACTCCTCATGCCGCTGTATTTGCGCTATTTTTTGTCATCCGGCAAGGTCTGGAAATCGGGTATTTACGACCCTTTAAGCCAAACCTGTCATGCTGCAAAGGCAGGATAAGAAATTTTAGAACAAGGGGATGGGAAATATGGGCTCAACGCATTGTCATCATTGGGGTATCCACGATACGGATGAGTCTGCCGACGGTTATCAGCAGGATGTGCGTCAGCAACCCGCCCGCATTGACCCCGGTCTGGTTCTGACGGAAGCGGGTGAAGTCCTCATCAACCGGAGTTGCCTCGGCGGCCGCACTGAATGCGCGGTGGCGATTGTGGTCAGCCGGTCAGCCCG
>CAYSDE010000221.1:319-2341 GCA_964429685.1 uncultured Pseudobdellovibrionaceae bacterium | reverse complement strand
GACCTGCCACTCTGCGAAAACGTGGTTGAGTCCCTGCGCACGATGTCGACCACCTCAAGGCGAAAGTACAACCGGTGATCCGCAGACCGATGCCACGTTGCGCCAGCTTGGCCAGATCACCCGCGACCAGCAGCAGCTGATGGAACGGACTTTCCGCACCACCCCTGAAGGGGAGCAGCAAGGCCAGCCGCAGTCCGGTGAAGGCCACCAGCAGGGCGGGCCGAGTGCGCCGGGGCAGGGGCGTCAGTCGCAGTCGGTTGATCCGAATAGCGGACAGGAAGGTCAGTCCTCAGGCGCGCAGGGTGCTTTGCCACAATCACGAGGTCTGCCTACCGCCAGCGAGCAGGAAAGTCTGCGGCAGCGTCTGGAGGATGTGCGGCGGGGGCTGGGTGAAAATGGCGAAGCCTCCGGGCTTCTGGGTCAGAGCGGTCGTGCCATGCAAGGGGCGCGGGAAGGTCTGGCGCAGGGCGATGCCAAGGCGGCGATGGGGCCGCAGGGGGAAGCGCTGAATCACCTGCAGAACGCCATGCGCCAACTGCGCGAGCGGGCCGAAGCGGGCCGGATGCAGGGCACCGATCCGTTCGGCAACCGCCCCAATGGTCACAGCGGCAGCGATACCAGCCGGATCCAGATTCCTGACGCCGCCGAAGCTGCCCGCCTCAAGAATCTGCTCGACGAACTCCGCAATCGCGCCGGCGACATGAGCCGCCCCCAGTCCGAACGCGACTATCTTGAACGCTTGCTCAAGTGGTTTTGATACGAGCCTGGAAATTCACAAACAATTACCGCAGACTTCTAGGCGGAAATTTGACCGCCCGTTGAACCGTCGGCGCTGCCGGGGGATACTGGGGAGATGGTGAAGCTTGAGCGGGCTTCGGCGTCGGCGCGGGCTTGAATTTCGCGCCAGGTGGTCGACATCGTGCGCAGGGACTCAACCACGTTTTCGCAGAGTGGCAGGTCGTTCTTGACGTTGATCTGGGTCAGAAAGGCGAGAATGCGGCTGTAATAGTCATCAAGAACCTTGGCCATCTGCTCAGCCTCGGGCGTCTCGCGGTTCAGGCAGCCGCGCAGACCGCTGATGATAAGCGCGCATTTCTCGGTCGCGTTGAAACGGCCCTCAATGTCGTTCTGTTTCATGCTGTCCCGGGCGGCTTCCATATGACGGGCGGCAGCAGCCAGCAGCATGGCTACCTGAATGCCGGCGCTGGCATAACGGGCACTGTTGGTAGAGTAGCTGCTATAGCCATATTGTGCCGTCATGCTGTCATCCTCCGACATCATCAGTTGTTGCTGTTCAGGCTGTCCGTATAAGACTTGATTGAGTTCTGCGCGCTTTCAAGGGCGGAAATGATATTTTGCGCCGCCTGAAACTGCGAGAGCATCCGGGCCCGGTAAATTTCCAGCTGCTTGGTCAGGGTGTCGATCTGATCCTTGAGGCGGGTGTTGGTGTCCGTCAGCGTGCTGGTGGTATTCTTGATGTCGCCATTCTGGGGGTCGAGAACGTTTTCGAGCGCCCCGGCAATCTGGTCGGCGATGCCCTGAGTCGGGGTGAAAGTGCCGGTATAGGGCGTACCACCGACCACGCCGCCTTCATAGCCGATGCGGAAATCTTCAAGATCAGTCCCATCAGCCCCGCGAATGAAGCCGTTGGTGATGACAGCCGCAACAGTGTTTCCATCGATAGTGAACGATGCCGCCGTGGGCATGCCGTCCACATCCGTGGCGGTGACGTTGACGGTTATAGTCTTGCCGAGCAGAGCGGTCGGAATAAAGTCAGGCCGGTCAACCACACTGAGCCCGGGGGAGGCGTCCGAGCCGAAACCGAAGAGGTTCTTGACCTCATCAAGGTTGTTCAGCAGGGCGTCTTCAAACTTGGTGCTGTCCTCGACAGACAGTTTGCCGTCGGCGCCCAGTTCAATACCAACATCATTCAGGGTCTTGAGCGCACCGGCGGAAATACCATTTGCGCCTACGGACATGATTCCCTGCAGGTTGCGGTAGTTGGTCTGCAGTAGATTATCG
>CAYSDE010000221.1:0-309 GCA_964429685.1 uncultured Pseudobdellovibrionaceae bacterium | reverse complement strand
AGTCCACAAAGTCGTTATAGGCGGTGACAAAGCTGGTGACGGCATCACTAACGCCGGTCAGGTTGTTGCTGACCTGAATGGTCATCGGTTTTCCGGCATCGGACTGGAACAGCTCAAGGCTGAGCCCTTCGATCAGGTCGCTGACGCTGTTGGTGGCGCGAAGGGCGGTGACTCCATCAATGACCAGTTCTGCAGACAGGCTGGTATCGGTGGCGCCAGAGGCAGCCAGACCCAGTTCAGCCAGACCGGCGCCGCCGAGATCATCTGCCACTATGGTTCGTCAACAGGAAGCGTTGGCCCAGGAATTGC
>CAYSDE010000220.1:0-2388 GCA_964429685.1 uncultured Pseudobdellovibrionaceae bacterium | reverse complement strand
GAACGTGATTATCGGGCTGCCATTCAATCGTCAGGATACCGCCGCCGGGTTCGATTCCCCTCACCCGCTCCAATCCTGATGCTCCCATTCTGGACATTTCGCGTACGTCTGCGTATATCCGCTTTATGAAGACTCCTTTCCGCAAAATGCACGGCCTTGGTAATGACTTCGTGGTGATGGACGCCCGCAGCCGCCCGCTCACGCTTTCGACTGCACAGGTCATCGCGCTGGCTGACCGGCATACCGGGATCGGCTGCGATCAGATAATTCTGCTCCATCACTCGGCCCATGCCGATGTCCGGCTCGAGATGTTCAATGCGGATGGCAGTGTTCTGCGCGGCTGTGGCAATGCCACCCGCTGCGTCGGCGGTCTGCTGATGGCGGAAACCGGGCGGGACAAAGTGCTGATTGAAACCGTTTCCGGGGATGTTTGCGCCACTCGTGCCGCCGGAAATCAGGTGACGGTGGATATGGGCGAAGCGCGGCTGGACTGGCAGCAGATTCCCCTCTCCCTTGCTTGCGATACTCTGCATCTGCCGCTCGCCCTCGGCCCGCTGCAGGATGGCGTGGGCGTCAGTATCGGCAATCCGCATTGCGTGTTTTTTGTGGAGGATGCGGCGGCGGTGCCGCTCGCCGAGTTGGGGCCGCAGCTGGAATATGCCCCCCTCTTTCCCGACCGCGCCAATATCGAAGTGATCGAACTCATCTCCCGCAATGAATTGCGGATGCGGGTCTGGGAACGCGGCGCCGGATTGACCCAAGCCTGTGGTACCGGTGCCTGTGCCTCGCTGGTCGCGGCGGTGCGGCGGGGCTTGGCCGAGCGCAAAGCCCGCGTCATCCAGCCCGGCGGCGGTATCCTGACGATTGAATGGCAGCCCGATAATCACGTTCTGATGACTGGTGACTGGGCGGAGAGCTTTACGGGAGAGTGGCCGTCATGATAGACTGCCCCGAGGGAGAAAGCAGATGAATCGCCTGCAACCAGAAGACATCGCCAAATTGAGTCGGGAAGAGAAGATAACCCTGCTTGATGCCTTGATGGACAGCTTTGATCCGCCCGAAACGGACATGTCCCCGCTTTCGTCGACGCAGCTGGAAGAACTGGAGCGTCGCCGCTCCCGTCTGGATCAGGATCAAGCCAGTGCCTTGCCGCTGGATGAAGTCATAACGCGGCTTTCAAAACATTTGCCCTGATATGTGGACTCTGACGGTTACGACGGCTGCCTGGGATGATATTGAGAACGCCGCCTTGTGGTATCGGGAGATGTCAGAAGGTCTGGCCGCACGGTTTGCTGCAACAGTAGCGCAAACATTGCTGCGGATAAGCAGTCAGCCTCTGCTTTATCCCTGTGTCAAAGGGGATATGCGTCGCGTGCTTCTTCCCGGGCGCTTTCCTTACAGCCTGTTTTTCACGGCTGAAGACCGCAGGGTGTTGGTCTTTGCCTGTTTTCACAATCGCCGCAATCCTGCCGTCTGGCAGCAACGCAGGGAAGAAAAATGAGTTGGTGGCAGCGTCTTAAGAGTGGACTCAGTAAAAGTACCGCGCAGTTAAGCGAAGGCATTACGGCCATTTTCACCAAGCGCAAGCTGGATCAGCAGGCGCTCGACGAGTTGGAAGAGCTGCTGATTGCCGCTGATCTGGGGCCGCAACTGGCGGCGCGGCTGGTCGCTGACTTTTCGAAAAACCGTTTCGGCAAGGAAGTTACCGCGACTGAAGTACGGGAGGCGCTGGCTAGCCAGATTGCTGTTATTCTGGAGCCGGTGGCCAGGCCGTTCGAACTGGCCCCCGCTCTTAAACCCGCCGTGATCCTGATGGTCGGCGTCAATGGGGCTGGAAAAACCACCACCATCGGCAAGCTGGCCCTGAAATGGAAGCGCGAGGGCAAAAAAGTTCTGCTGGTGGCAGGGGATACGTTCCGCGCTGCCGCCGTCGCCCAGTTGACCACTTGGGCCGAGCGGGCCGGGGTTGACATTCTGACCGGGGCCGCTGGCGCTGATCCGGCTGCTCTGGCCTATAAGGGGTTCGAGAAGGCCAAAGCCGAAGGGTTTGACATTCTGCTGATTGATACCGCCGGTCGTCTGCAAAACAAAAGTGGACTGATGGAAGAGCTGGCCAAGATCGTGCGCGTTCTCAGGAAAATGGATGAAGCGGCGCCGCATGCCACCTTGCTGGTTCTGGACGCCACTTCCGGCCAGAATGCCCATTCGCAGGTCAAAATCTTCAGCGAGATGGTGCAGGTGAACGGATTGATCGTCACCAAGCTTGATGGTTCGGCCAGAGGCGGGGTGCTGGTAGCGCTGGCTCAGCATCATGCGCTACCGGTTCATGCGATTGGGGTCGGGGAGGGGATTGACGATTTGCGCAGTTTCACGCCTACTGAGTTTGCC
>CAYSDE010000219.1:0-2461 GCA_964429685.1 uncultured Pseudobdellovibrionaceae bacterium | reverse complement strand
ATCCAGAAAAACCGCTTTGAGCAGGGCGGAAAGGCGGGAGGCCAAGGTGTTCTTCTTGGTTTCTGTAAGGAATGGACCTTTTAGGGCATCCTTGATAACAGCCCCAGCCAGCATGGAGGTAAGATGGGCGTATCCGCCATATACCAGCGCGGCTCCAGCCCAATCCGGCTGTGGGCGTGACCGATAGCCAGAATGGAACGCTCATAGTCATCGCCGAAATTGCCTTTGATGATATTGTTCCAGTGGCGTATCTGCATGTCCTTGGCCTTACCCATATGGCCTTGGTCCGAAAAGAAGGCGCGCAAGGTGGGCCACGAACTAATGACTTTATAGAACTCGGTTAAGGCCCCCGGCAGGTCTTTTTCAACGACGGATCTGTTGGCGCGGAGAGAATCCAAGGTTTCTGCATTCATACCAAGGAACTTGAGACGCTCACTCAGACTACTACTACTCTCAGCGGACATGTCCTGACCCCTCATTAATTTCAACCGGTTTCAGGTAATCCCTGCTTGGTTAATGAGATGTTAATAGGGCAAGCATGGAACCCCGGTTTATTTTTGCCCTGAGCAGTGTTGCATATGATGAACAACGTACCCGCTAGACAACCGGTCAGCATGGGGGCAGTAGCGGCAATACCGCTGAGAATTGAATCGTAGCGCTTTTCTGGAAAGCGCTAATCAGTGGCCGGAGGCCCCTGTCTCGAGCGTGCCCGCTGCCGGAATCGAACCGGCACGGCCTTGCGGCCTCAGGATTTTAAGTCCTGTGCGTCTACCAGTTCCGCCAAGCGGGCAGGCGGAGAGAGACTAGCGTTATTCTCCAGATATGCAAGATTGCATCAGATGTGTTAAACGGCTTGGATTATGACTGCACAACCGATGCTCCGCCCCGAACCTTCCCCCCTGTCGAGCCCCGCGCAGGGGTTCGACCGGCTGCTTTCCCTTCTGGCGCCCGATATGCAGGCGACCAACCAGCTGATTGTTGACCACATGCACAGCAAAGTGGCGATGATTCCGCAGTTGGCCGGGTATCTGGTGGCGGCGGGCGGCAAGCGGCTGCGGCCATTGCTGACCCTCGCTTCGGCCCGGCTTTGCGGGTATCAGGGGGCGCGTCATCACGGTCTGGCTGCCTGCGTCGAATTCATCCACACCGCGACTCTGCTGCATGATGATGTGGTGGACGAAAGCGATATGCGCCGGGGCCAGAAATCGGCCAACGCCATTTTCGGCAACCAGTCGAGCGTACTGGTGGGCGATTTCCTGTTCAGCCGCGCTTTCGAATTGATGGTGGATGATGGCTCGCTGGAGGTGCTGCGTATCCTCAGCAACGCTTCCAAGGTGATTGCCGAGGGCGAGGTGATGCAGCTTTCGGTCGCCAACAACACCGCCACTACGGAAGAGCAGTATATTGAGGTTGTCACCGGCAAGACGGCGGCGCTGTTTGCGGCCGCCTGCGAAGTCGGCGCTGTGGTGGCGGATCGCCCGGCCGCAGAACAGAAAGCGCTTTATGATTTCGGCCTGAATCTCGGCATTGCTTTTCAGCTGATTGATGATGTGCTGGATTATTCGGCAGTGCAGGCGCGTCTTGGCAAGGAAGTCGGCAACGACTTCCGCGAAGGTAAAATGACCCTGCCGGTGCTATTGGCCTTTGAACGTGGCAGTGCTGACGAAAAAGCCTTCTGGCAACGCACGCTGGAAAACCGCATCTACAATGAAGCCGATCTCGGTCATGCCATTGAGCTGCTGCAAAAGCATAACGCCTTAGCGACGGCGGTTGAGCGGGCTCATCAGTACGCAAAGACAGCCTCCGGTTTGCTGTCCGGGTTTGCAGACGCGCCATTGAAGACCGCCATGCTCGAGTCTGTTGCTTTCGTGGTTGACCGGGACTATTAAAGTCCCGCCATGCCCCTGAAACTCGACCAGCTGTCCCGTGCGGACTTTCCTCCCACCTATAAAGGTGTCGCGCTCGAAGTTCCTGACGAACTGCCGCGTCGGATTTCCGGCCTGTTCTGGCTGTTCGCTCGTCCGTTCAAATGGCCGATTCTTCTGCAGTTGTTGATGTCGACTGTTCTGTTTGTCGTCATCAGCATGCAAATTTACGCCGCCAAGAATGTTGCGGATACGGCGATGAAGGTTGATCTCAGCCGTCCGGACGCTTTCTGGCTGGTCTTTGAGCCGTTCAAAGTGATGCTGGCCCTGTTCGCAGTAACGGTTCTTGCCGAATGGACATCATGGTTTGGTACCTATCGTGGACGGATCAGGATGCTGGCACGGGCACGGCAAATAGTCTTCAGCTATGTGCAGCGCCACAACGTGACTTATTTTGACGACATGCTGACCGGGAAAGTCGCACACCGCGTCATGCTGATGCCCGAGCAGATCACCACGCTATATGAACGGCTCTGCTGGGACTATCTGCCTTTTGTAGTGCAAAGCGCGGTTTCGCTGGCGCTGTTTTATCAGGT
>CAYSDE010000218.1:0-2478 GCA_964429685.1 uncultured Pseudobdellovibrionaceae bacterium | reverse complement strand
GCAGCACTTGTTCCGGTAACTCCGCCCGACACCCCGGTCTTCATGCCGGTGCAGTCTCTGGCCCCCTTCTATGCCCTGCGTTCGGCCAGTCTGCCTGCCAACAGTCTGCCCGCCAGCGCCGCTGCTCACGCCTGATCGGGTCTTTTGAACGTGCAAGCCCAGCAAGCTCCCTCTCCGCCCAGCGCTTTCCTGCGTCGTGGCATCATCTTTGTTCTGTCTTGGGCAACTGCCCTTACCGCTGCAACCGTCTGGGGCGATCTGCTGGCCCAGAACGGCCTCAGTGGTTATGACATTGCCCAGATTGCCCTTTTCTTCATCAATTATCTGTGGGTCAGTGTTTTCTTCTGGAGTTCGCTGTTTGGGTGGGCCCGTTTGCTGATCAAGGGTCGCGTTCCCGGTCTGGCTTATCCCGCACCCTTGGCCACGGGCGAAGCAGCTCCGGAATTGCAGGGCAAAAAGCCCGTAGCCATTTTGCTGCCGGTTTACAATGAAGACGCTCCGGCGGTGTTCGCCCGCCTTGCCGCCATGTACCGCGCCCTTGAAGGGCTGAACCAGATCGACGCCTTTCATTTCTATGTCCTGTCCGACAGCACCGAGGCGGAAGCCTGGATTGCTGAAGAGGCCGCATGGAACGAAACCGTGCGCCGCCTTGGCGGCAGTGGCCGCATCTTCTACCGTCACCGCGCCAAAAATACGGCGCGCAAAGCCGGAAATATTGCCGATTTCTGCACCCGCTGGGGCAGCCAGTATGACTATATGGTGGTGCTGGATGCCGACAGTCTGCTGACTGGCGCTGCCTTGGTGCAACTGTCCCGCATGGCTTACCTCAACCCCAAGGCCGGGATCATTCAGGGAATGCCGGTTCTTATCGGGGCCTCAAGCTTTTATGCCCGCGCCCAGCAATTTGCCGTGCGGCTTTACGGGCCGGTGATTGGGGCCGGGATCAATTTCTGGCATCTGGGCGATGGCAATTACTGGGGTCATAACGCGGTTATCAATGTTGCCGCGTTTACCCAATGCTGCGGCCTGCCCGAACTGCCGGGCAAAGCGCCTTTCGGTGGTCACATTCTCAGTCACGATTTTGTCGAAGCAGCGCTGATCCGCCGGGGCGGCTGGGAAGTGTGGCTGGTGCCGGAGATTGAAGGCTGTTACGAGCAGATGCCCGCCTCCATCATCGAAAACGGCAAGCGCGAACGCCGCTGGGTGCAGGGTAATCTGCAGCACAGCAAGATCCTCGCCGCTGGTGGCCTGCATTCGCTCTCCCGCACCCATCTTTTCATGGGCATTACGGCCTTTTTAATGCCGCTTTCCTGCTTGTTGTTTTTGCTGATCGGTCTTGCTGCCGCCATTCAGGCCTATCTGGTGCCGCCGCAGTATTTCCTTGCCTACAAAACCTTGTTTCCCTACTGGCCGGTTTTTAACGGCGACCTTGCGTTGTCCCTGCTGGCGGTTACTTTTGTCATGCTGACCTTGCCCAAGCTGCTAGCCATCCTGATCCCGATGCTGCCGGGACGGGACGTACATGGTTTTGGGGGGCGCTTCCGCCTGTTCCTCAGCGCCATTCTGGAACACTTTTTTACCATCCTGATTGCGCCAGTCTTGATGCTGATCCATGTCAGTTTTGTGCTGGACGTGCTGCGCCGTCGTGACTCCGGCTGGGGCAAGCAGAACCGGGGCGATGCCGACACCAGTTGGAGCGATGCCTGGAAAATCCATCGCGGCCATATGCTGTTCGGTGCGTTGCTGGCCGTGGTCAGCTGGTTTTTTGCCCCCACCCTGTTCAGCTGGCTGAGCCCGGTTTTTGTCGGACAGTTACTGGCGGTACCGGTATCAGTGTTCTCGTCGCGCCGCGCTGTTGGCGTAGCTTTCCAGAAAGCCGGGTTGCTGCTGATCCCGGAGGAAACCACGCCGCCGGTTGAATGGACGCAAGCCGCCGCTATTGAATCGGACCTAAGCAAGTTGCTCCCTCAAGCCGAGGGCCCGCTGGGTATCCTTGCGCCGGTGCTGCAGACCCCCCAACTCAATGCCCTGCATCTTTCACTGCTGGCCGAAAACGCGCTGAGCTTTGCCGACAAGGACGAACTGGCCAAAGCCCGCCGCAAACTGGCCGCCCTCCAGCGCGGTGAAGCCATCCCCGCCCTGTCCGCCAGCGAGCGCTACGCGTTGTTGTTTGACGCCGAAACCCTGCGCCAGTATCCGCTGGGCGTGGCGCCGGTGCTGCCTTAGTTCTTAAGAACTTTTTAGCTATTTCCCCGCAAAATGAAGCGTATGACTGATAGTGACTTTTCGCGCCAGTTATATGATTACCGGCTCACCACCGCCGAGATACTTTACCACATGCCTGATTTTCCGCGTCTGCTGCAGACCTATGTCTGGCAGGAGCTGGATCTGGTGCCGCGCTATCCCGAGCTTAAAAAGTTTCTTGATTTCTGGAGCCGCAATCTCGACGGCAAGCTGCATCTGGTGCGCGTTGCCTCA
>CAYSDE010000217.1:0-2480 GCA_964429685.1 uncultured Pseudobdellovibrionaceae bacterium | reverse complement strand
GGAAGAATAGGCTTGTATACATTGGGCTTGGTAACCAACCAAGGAGAGCAAAGTCAATCAAAGTATAGTTATCAGGCCCGCTTGCGCTGAGGGGTTTCGCTGGCGAGGAGGGGGGCGAAGAGGGGAAGAATATCTGCCAACCGGTCAAGCTCGGTTTTCTTGATGTCGGCGCCGCCTTTCTGGGTTTTGCGGGAGCGGGGGGTGAAGGCGCTGCCAAAGCCCAGTTTGGCGGCTTCCTTAAGGCGTAGTTCACTCTGGCCCACCGCCCGCACTTCGCCGGATAAACCGATTTCACCAAAGAAGACGGCTTCTTTAGGGGCTGGGGTGCCGGTGAGAGCTGAAATCAGCGCTGCCGCGACGGCCAGATCGGCCGCCGGTTCGGTAATCCGCAGACCTCCCGCCACATTCAGGTAAACATCATTCATGCCGATCTGGACTCCGCAGCGGGCTTCCAGCACCGCCATAATCATTGAGAGCCGGGCCGAATCCCAGCCGACCACGGCGCGGCGCGGCGTGCCCAGCGTGGTAGGGCTGACCAGCGCCTGAATTTCCACCAGCACCGGACGCGTACCCTCAATTCCGGCAAAGACCACCGCGCCGGAGACATCGCCGGTGCGGTCAGCCAGAAACAGGGCCGAGGGGTTGGGGACTTCAGCCAAACCGGCATCGGTCATCTCGAAGACACCGATTTCATCGGTGGGGCCGTAGCGGTTTTTGACGGTGCGGAGAATGCGGAACTGGTGGCCGCGTTCGCCTTCAAAATACAGCACGGCATCGACCATATGCTCCAGCACACGCGGGCCCGCCAGCGTGCCTTCCTTGGTGACATGGCCGACCAGCACCACAATCATGCCGGTGCGTTTGGCGAGGCGGATCAGCTCATGGGCCGAGGCCCGCACTTGCGCCACTGTCCCCGGCGCAGAATCGAGCTGGTCGATATACATGGTCTGAATGGAATCGATAATCACCAGATCGGGCGCGGTGGCTTCCAGCGTCGAGACAATATCCCGCACCGAAGTGGCCGAGGCCAGATCAACCTTGGCTGAGGCCAGCCCCAGCCGTGCCGCCCGCAGCTGCACCTGTGCGGTCGCTTCTTCACCGGAGATATAGGTGCATTTGGTTCGCCCGGCCCCGTCGCCCCCAGCCCCGTTACCCTGAGCGGCCATTTTGCCCACCACCTGCAACAGCAGGGTTGATTTACCGATGCCGGGATCTCCGCCAACCAGCAAGACCGAACCCGCGACCAGCCCGCCGCCAGTCACCCGATCAAACTCGGCAATG
This sequence comes from uncultured Pseudobdellovibrionaceae bacterium, assembly GCA_964429685.1. GTDB lineage: Bacteria > Pseudomonadota > Alphaproteobacteria > UBA2400 > UBA2400 > CAYSDE01. Next base: position 1,199 of record CAYSDE010000217.1, on the reverse strand, counting down.
CCCGAAGTCCGGCGCGGCAGTCTGGCCTCGCTCCCTTCCAGCGACACAAACTCCAGCTTGCGCATCCCTTTGGCGGGCGTCAGCCCCTTGGGCACACTCTGCGGAATCGCCTCCTCAACAAAAGAATTCCACTCCCCACACCCCTCACACTTCCCCGCCCACTTGGCCGAAGTGGTGCCGCAGGACTGACAGACGAAGTGGGAGGTTGCTTTAGCCATGATGGGGATCAGCCTAGCAGATGTTCTTGTTTTGTCCAATGGAAAATTTTCAACGATCAGCCCTTTCCTCCCATGCCCTCTTCAGGCATAGTCTTCTGTCGGCCTGAATTCTGCCAGCCGGGGGCGCACATTTCAGGGACAGACTCATGACGGCTTCTGCAACGCTTATTGTGACCAGCTACAACATCCTGCATCCCGACTATGCGCTGCGGCACCGCGAAACGGCGGGCATCATGCAGAACGCGGAGGGGCAAATCGTCAGCAACTGGCCACAGCGCCAGCACCATGTGGCCGAAAATCTTGCCGCCAGCGGCACCACCATCGCCTGTGTGCAGGAAGTGTCGATTGATACGCTTGCCCCGCTCTGCGCGCAGTTCCGGGCGCTGAGTTTTTACCCCACGCATTTCCGAGCGCCACCCAACAGCGCCTCGGCGGGTAACGCCATTCTCAGCCGCGACGAAAATCTGGTGAGAAACGAAACCCTGATGCTGCCCGGTGCCGAGCCCCAAGCACGCACCGCGACCGCCGCCTTTTTGACGCTGCTGCCCACTTCGCAGCGTCTGCTGGTCATCTCGTTGCATATTGCCGGTTATCCCCATGCCGAGCCGGAGGCGGTTAAACTGGCCGCCGCCAAACAGCCCGGTTTCAACGACCTGAAATGTCACCTTAAATTTGCCGAGGCGCAGAAACGCAGGGTGGACTGCATCATCATCGCGGGCGATTTCAACGAAGACCCGGCGCATGACGGACGCCCGCTCAGCCGCCACGATTTGATGCGTGCGCATGGCTATCGTAGCGACGGCAACCTTGCCGCCAGCGAACCCGCGCAGGACCGCAAAATCGACTGGATCTATGTCTGGAGCAGAACGCCCGTGCAGATGACCCCCATCACCACGCCCCCACCCCATCCCGGCGCCTCCGACCATCTGCCGGTAGTGACGCGGGTTGTGCTGGGGTAAAACTCCTCACATTTTACAACCC
>CAYSDE010000216.1:0-2491 GCA_964429685.1 uncultured Pseudobdellovibrionaceae bacterium | reverse complement strand
ATTTCAGCGACAGTGATCCCGCAGCGGTGACTGAATTGCCGGTGGAGGTGCAGCCCGATTATGCACTGGGCCCCCGCATTCTGCTGCGTACTGAAAAAGCCAGCAATCCGGTGACCTTTGTTGATCCGGTGATTGGCGATACCTTGATTACGGTGCCGGTTGCTCCGGCGCGGCTGGGGGTCGGGCATGGCCGCTCTCTGGTGCAGGCCGAGTTGTTGCCTTCGGCGCAAGGGGTGGCGGTGCGGCCGCTGGCGGATACCCTGTCCGTTCTGAGTACCAATGCCGGGATCGAAATAAGCGCCAGCAAGGGGCTGCTGCTGGCAGAAAAACTGACTTCGGAACAGGCAGAGGCCGGGACGGGTGAAACTGCGGCCATGGAAGCCCCACCGATCCCGGTACTGCCGCCCCTGCTCGATTTTTCAAGCCTCGGCGTTCCGGCGGGAGATAAATTCATCGCCACCCGTCAGGAATTGCAGAAGGCGATTGCCGATGCCGCGCCGGATGATCGAGACTTGCGCCGCATTGATCTGGCCCGTTTCTATTTCATCAACGGGATGCCCAGTGAAGCGGCGGCCATCTGGTCGATGGTATCGGCCAGCAAGCCGGAATATGCCGATCGTCCCGAGGTAGTGCTGTACCGCGCCATTGCCAGCTTCTCGAATGGTACGATTGACAAGATCAAGGCCCGCGTGACCGCGCTGACCCAGCCGACCACCGATTCAGCTTTGTGGCGGGCGATGCTGGCGGTGCGGGAGCGGGACTGGACATCAGCCTCGGAACAGTTCCGCCAGTCGATGAGCCGCATTGGCGATTATCCCGATCCCTATCGCACCCGGCTTGAACTGGCGCTGATTGAAACCGCCCTGCAGACGCAGGATTATGTGATGGCGGAGGGGGCTTTAAACCGTCTTTCCGACCGGCAGCGGCTTGTCACCCGCCGCCTCAGCCCGGCAGCGGAGTATCTGACCGGAGCGCTCAACTGGCAGGAAGAAAAGCCGGATGAAGCCCGCGCCCGTTTCAGCAGTGCCGCCGCCAGCCGCAACCAGCTCTGGCATGTCCGTGCCGAGTTGGCGCTGATTGAAGCTGATCTCAAGGAAAACAAGATTGATGCCGCGGAGGCAGTTAAACGGCTGGAGCGGCTGCGTTTCGCGTGGCGCGGCGATGCGCTGGAATATGACATCGTCTACCGGCTGGCCGGTCTGCGCCTGCAGAATGGTGATTTTGCCTCTGCCTTTGAGGATTACAGCAAACTGGCCGAGAAATTTTCCGCCGATCCACGCACGCCGGGGCTGGCTGAGGAGCAGCGTACCGCCTTCACCCGCATTTTTGAGGGTGATACCCGCGACAAGACTCCGGCCTACAGCCAGTTGGCCATCTGGGATCGTTATCCGCAGTTCCGCCCTGTGGACGAAGTCAAGCTGGATGACATCAAGCTTTATCTGGCCGAGCGGGCGGCCAGTATTGATCTGCTTGATCGGGCGGCCGGATTTGTTTCCGATGTGCTGACCAAGGTTGAAGACCCGGTGGCCCGGGCCAAGATGGGCACCCAGCTCTCCGGTATTTTCCTGCTCGATGGCAAGCCGCAGGAAGCGATCAAGGCACTGGCAGATACGGCAGACCAAGCCGCCCAGATTCCCGAGAGTTTGCGGGATGAACGCCGCATCCTGCAGGCCCGTTCCCTGTTCGGTCAGAACAAGCCGGATGACGCTTTGGCGTTACTAGCCAATGACTACACCGATCCGGCGACCCGTTTGCGGGCCGACATTACATGGCAGACCAAGCGCTGGCCGGAATCCGCCGCCGCTCTTGACGCATTAATCGGCCCGCCGCCACCAGACGGGCAGAAACTGGCCGACGGATTGTCGCCGCTGGTTGTTAACCGGGCAACGGCGCTGGTGCTGGCTGATGATACTGAAGGGTTGACCGCTCTGCGCGTCAAATTCGGCGCAGCGATGGCGACGACGCCGGAAGCCGCAACCTTCCAGCTTCTCACTCGCGCCGACAATGCAGGCGGGCTTGAAAACAAGCTTTCCGTCATGCGCCGGGTGTCCGAAGTGGACCTGTTCAAGAAATTCCTCGAGCGCTATCGCGGGCAGGGCGGGGAGACAGCCCCCACCGCCTCAGCCTCCGTCACGCCGCCGTCGGTACCGCAGGGGCAAGACGCCGCAGCCCACTGATAAAGGTTTCGACCTCATGACAACGATAGGGGTCGCTGATAGCTGATTTGTTTTGCTCGGCAGCGTCAATCATGACTTCAGGCAGCAGCGGGTTTTTCTTCGCAATGCCTGTCAGCAGGCTAAACGCGGCAGAAGGGCGCTGGTGTTGCTGAGGACTCTCCAGCTTTACAATTATTTGTTTTAGCGCTGTCATCCGGTCATTATCATCAACAGCAAAGAAGCTTGGCCGTTTCCCCAAATGTTCCAGCGCACTCTCCACGGTTAACGGGAGATTGATGCTGCTGGCCCAGTCGGCATTGGCCAGTCTGGTCAAT
>CAYSDE010000215.1:0-2498 GCA_964429685.1 uncultured Pseudobdellovibrionaceae bacterium | reverse complement strand
GACTGATGAGGTGGTGGTTCTCGGCGACAACCCCGAATCGGAGCTGAGAGCGGGGCAGGCTTTGGGGCTTTGTACTGTGCAGACCTTGCGTCCGGGTGTTGCCCAGTGGGCCGGGGCAACGCATCATGTGACGGATCTGCCCGAATTACAGGGGCTTTTGGTGATGTCGCGCAGTAACCTTCATTAATATCGCAAATATCTGTGGATAACTTGGCTAGTGTATTGACAGGGCTCCGATTCGGCTGGGAAAGCTGGAGGGCAATTCAAGGAGTTCGGCAGCACATGCCTGCAACCGCAACCGTTATGGATCCCGAGATCGAGATCGCCAGCTCATTCCAGCTGCGTGGCCAGTCCATGACTCTGATGGTCCTTAAGCTCTATAACGCAGCTGATCCTCATCTCTTCAGCGAGATTGCGGGAAAGGTCGGGCAGGCCCCCAACTTTTTCCGTCATGCGCCCGTGGTGATGGATGTGACCGACTGCCCCGGTTCTACCATCAACTTTGCTACACTTATTCCCGGCCTGAAGAAACTGGGTCTGCTGCCGGTGGGCATTCAGGGCGGGCCGGTTGATGTGCAGAGCGCGGCGGCGACCGCTGGTCTGGGCGTATTTCGCACCAGTCGGCAGCAGCGTACCAGTCAGACCGAGATTTCAATTCCGGGTGAAGAGCGTGGCGCAGTTTCCGCGACCATTGCTCCTGCCTCGGACGACGCACCGATGAATGCGGCGCTGATTGTAACCGAGCCGGTGCGTTCGGGCCGTCAGGTCTATGCACCGAAGGGTGACCTGATCGTGCTGGCGCCGGTCAGTCCGGGGGCCGAGCTGCTGGCGGATGGCAACATCCATGTTTATGGCTCGCTGCGGGGACGGGCACTGGCCGGTCTTTCCGGCGATAGCACCGCCCGCATTTTTGCTCACAGCCTTGAAGCCGAACTGGTGTCGATCGCCGGTCTGTATCGGGTTGCGGAGGATATTGAACCAGCAGCGCGGGGCAAACCGGCGCAAGTTTATCGTGAAGGAACCACCCTGAAAATCCGGCCCTTGCTGACCGGCCTCAGGGATTAGTTAGCAGGGCAAGAAGGAGAACATAACAGTGGCAGCCAAAATCATCACCGTCACATCGGGTAAGGGAGGCGTCGGCAAGACCACAACCTCGGCAGCATTCGCTTCCGGGCTTGCCATGAAGGGACACAAGACGGTCGTTATCGACTTTGACGTCGGCTTGCGTAACCTCGACCTCATCATGGGCTGCGAGCGCCGCGTGGTGTTTGACGTCATCAACGTCATCCACGGCGAGGCCAAGCTGCACCAGGCTCTCATCAAGGACAAGCGGGTGGATAACCTCTTCATCCTGCCCACCTCGCAGACGCGGGACAAGGACGCCTTGACCCGGGAAGGCATCCAGACAGTTATCGAACAGCTGCGGGAAGAGTTCGACTATGTCGTCTGCGACAGCCCCGCCGGCATTGAGCAGGGTGCGCTCATGGCCCTCTACTGGGCGGATGAGGCGATCATCGTCACCAACCCCGAAGTCTCGTCAGTGCGCGACAGTGACCGTATCCTCGGCATCCTCGCTTCCAAGTCGCGGCGCGCTGAAGAAGGCTTGTCGCCAGTGCGCGAGCATCTGCTGCTGACCCGCTATGATCCAGCGCGGGTTGAGCGTGGCGAGATGCTCAAGGTGGATGACGTTCTGGAAATCCTTTCAGTGCCGCTGCTCGGGGTGATCCCCGAGAGCCCGGCGGTGCTGCAGGCGTCCAATGTCGGCACCCCGGTGACTTTCAACGAAAAGAGCGCCGCAGGTCAGGCCTATATGGATGCGGTCAGCCGCTTCCTCGGCGAGCGGGTTCCCCATCGCTTCATTGAGCAGGAGAAGAAGGGCTTCTTTGATCGCCTGCTGAACCGGAGGTCTGCATGAGCTTTCTCGACAAATTTCTGGTCGCAGCCGGTCTGAAGGAAAAGACCAACTCGGCCAATGCCGCAAAGGAGCGGTTGATGGTGACGGTGTCCCATCAGCGCCGTCACCGTCATAGTCCCGACTATCTACCGATGCTCGAGAAGGACATTCTCGCCGCCATCGCCAAATATGTCGAGATTGAAGAGGATTGCGTAACGGTTCGCTTTGATCGCCGCGAGAAAATATCGACGCTTGAAGTCAATGTTGATCTGCCGTCAGAGAGTTCGCTGAAGGTCAAAGCCAAGAAAATTCTTGATCCCAGTGACGACATCATCACCCCGGCCAAGGGGGTGACTGCGACCAGACACGGACACTACAAGCTGGAAAGCCGCTCGGAACGCAAGCCGGAACACAGGCTGGAACACAAGCGGGTGCGGACTTCGGTTTTCGCCGAGGATGATGACTGAACAAAAACAAAACCGGTGGGGTTCGGCGGGGCTCTCTGGGGGGCCCCGTTGCCGTTTTGGGGCGTTTTAACCAAAACTGGATTCATATCCTCATTGTCATCCACTCTGTTTAACGGAGAAGGACATCACTTCTTTCC
>CAYSDE010000214.1:0-2501 GCA_964429685.1 uncultured Pseudobdellovibrionaceae bacterium | reverse complement strand
GCTGGCCACCCAGAACCCGATTGAGCAGGAAGGCACCTACCCGCTGCCCGAAGCCCAGCTTGACCGTTTTCTGCTGCAGATTGATGTCAGCTACCCAAACCGCGAGGCTGAAAAGCAGATGCTGCTGGTCACCACCGGCACCGAGGACACCCAACCCGCCGCGATTATGACCCCGGCAGAACTCATGCAGGCACAGCAACTGGTGCGCCAGCTGCCGGTGGGCGATAGCGTGGTTGAAGGCATTCTGAATCTGGTGCGCTCGGGCAGGCCGGAAGAAAGTCACCTCACCAGCGTCAAGCAGCATGTGGCCTGGGGGCCGGGGCCGCGTGCCGGTCAGGCCCTGATGCTGGGCGCCCGCGCCCGCGCCCTTATGGATGGTCGCCTGTCGCCGTCGCTGGATGATGTGCTGGCACTGGCCAAGCCGGTGCTGCGTCACCGCATGGCGACCAGCTTTGCCGCCCGTGCCGAAGGTATTTCCCTCGATCAGATCATTGAGCAACTGTGTCAACCGCTCGCCTGATAACGCCTGCGCGGCAGCAGGCCCTTGCCGAAGCCCTGTCAGGACGGTTTCCCGCCCTGCTGCTGGAGGCTGAGCGGATTGCCGCCAGCGTGGCGGCGGGGATTCATGGCCGCAAGCGCAGCGGCGCCGGGGAACATTTCTGGCAATACCGGCGGGTGCAACCGGGCGACCCGGCCTCCCTGATTGACTGGCGCGCCTCGGCTCGCACCCCGCATCTGCTATTGCGCGAGCGCGAATGGGAGGCGGCGCAAACCGCCCTGCTCTGGCTCGACCACTCTGCCTCCTTTAACTGGAAGTCCGAGCATACCCTGCCGACCAAGCGGGAGCGCGGCGAGTTGTTACTGCTGGCGCTGGCCGCTGTCCTGCTGCGCGGCGGGGAGCGGGTCGGTGTTCCGGGCAGTTCTCACCCCCCCCCACCACGGGGCGCACTATGTTGGCCCGCCTTTGCCTTGAAGTGCAGAAGCCGGATGAACAGGAACAGGCCCTGCCGCCCGCTGGTTCCTATCCACGCAATGCCCGTCTGGTCATTTTCGGCGACTTCCTCGATCCGGTGCCGGAGATTGCGGCGCGGCTGCGCGGATTGTTTGGCCAAGGTCTGCGCGGGCATCTGGTGCAGATTCTCGACCCGGCCGAAGAGGCCCCGCCCTGGCAGGGCCGGGTTGCTTTCCTCGGGCTGGAGGGTGAAGGTCGTTTTCTCGCCACCCGGGCGGAGAAACTCCGGGCCGCCTATCAGGAAAAGCTGGCGAACCACCGTGCCGAGTTGCGGGAAATGCTGACCCGCCTAGGCTGGACGATCAGCACCCACCGCACCGATCACCGGCCCGAACTGGCCCTGCTCACCCTGCATCAGACCTTGGGGGCGATGTAGCGCATGATACTGGGCCCGCTGACTTTCCTCTCCCCGTGGCTGCTGGTTCCGCTGGTTGGTCTGCCTGTGCTGTGGTGGTTGCTGCGCGTCACCCCGCCCGCTCCCCGCAAGATCAATTTCCCGGCGGTGCGGCTGCTAATGGGGCTGAAGAGTAGCGAAGAAACCCCCGCCCGCACCCCGTGGTGGCTGCTACTGTTGCGCATGATGATTGTAGCACTGGTGCTGGTCGGTCTGGCCGGACCGCTGCTCAACCCTGCTGCCCGCCTCGGCCTCTCCGGCCCCCTGCTGCTGGTGATTGATGATGGCTGGGCCGCTGGCCCCAGTTGGCAGGCCACCGAAAACATGATGCAGAAGATTATTGGTGAAGCCGCCCGCACTGATCGGCCGGTGCGTCTGCTCTTCACCGCAAGGCGCAAGGCCGCGGACGCTCCCGCCCTCAGCGAGGTATTGCGCCCGGCTGATGCCCGTCAACAACTCGCCAGCCATAGTCCCGCTAGTTGGCCGGGTGACCGGGCCGGAGCGGCGGCAGCGCTGGAAAAAGCCGAAGCCAGCGAAACCATTTATTTCAGCGATGGCACAGAGAGTGAAGGCAGTTCCGCCCTGCTGCAGGCGCTGGCCAAACGGGACGCCATTGCCATACATCAGCCGGAAGGGGGCCGTTTGCCGTTGCTTCTACTGCCGCCGACCGTCAGTGCGCAAGGGTTGCAGGCTAAAATCCTCCGGGCCGGGCCCCTGCCGGAAAGCACCATCACTCTTCGCGCTACCGCCGCCGATGGCCGGGTGCTGGCCCGCGAAACGATCCCCTTCCCCGCCGGTCAAACCAGCCTCAGTCATAATCTTCGGCTGCCCGCCGAACTGCGTAACACTGTAACCCGCTTGCAGATTGAAAACGAAAGCAGTGCAGCGGCTACCGTGCTGCTGGATGAAGCGTGGCGGCGGCGGCCGGTTGGTCTGGTCGGAAGCAGTGGCGCTGACCAGCCCCTGCTCGGAGAAATCTTTTATCTGAAACGCGCTCTTGGCCCCTTTGCTGAAGTGCGGGAAGGCGACATCAGCGCCTTAATCACGCAGGGCGTCGCCATGATCGTGCTGGCCGATATTGGCAACCTCTCCGCC
>CAYSDE010000213.1:0-2576 GCA_964429685.1 uncultured Pseudobdellovibrionaceae bacterium | reverse complement strand
CGCAGGGTGTGGCGATGTCGGCTGAGAAGCTGGGCTGTCGCGCTGTTATTGTCATGCCAACCCCGACCCCGCAGATCAAGGTGGACGCGGTGCGCCGTAGTGGTGCTGGCGGGCGACACGTTTGACGAGGCTTTTGTCCATGCCAAGGCGCTGGAAGCCAAAGACGGGCTGACCTTCGTTCACCCCTATGATGATCCTGATGTGATTGCCGGTCAGGGCACCATTGGTATGGAAATTCTCCGCCAGCATCCCGACCCTATCGATGTCATTTTCTGCTGCGTTGGTGGTGGCGGGCTGATTGCAGGGATTGCCAGCTATGTTAAACGGCTGCGGCCTTCAACCAAGGTAATCGGGGTGGAAGCGGTAGATGCGGCGTCGATGACGGCGTCTCTTGCCAAGGGCGAGCGGGTCAAGCTCGACACCGTTGGTCTGTTTGCCGACGGGGCGGCGGTCAAGCTGGTAGGTGAAGAAACTTTCCGCATCGCGCAGCAACATGTTGATGGCATGGTGATGGTCGATAATGATGCCATTTGTGCCGCGATCAAGGATGTGTTTGAAGATACCCGCTCCATCCTTGAACCCGCCGGGGCGCTGGCGGTGGCCGGGATGAAACAATATGCCCGGCAGCATAACCTCAAGGACAAGGCTCTGGTGGCGATTGCCTCGGGCGCCAATATGAATTTCGACCGTCTGCGTTTTGTCGCCGAGCGCGCCGAACTGGGCGAGCAGCGCGAAGCGATTTTCGCCGTCACCCTGCCGGAAGTGCAGGGCGCTTACAAGAAACTGGTGGCGTTGTTCGGCTCGCGCAGCATCACCGAATTCAATTACCGCTATCATGATGAAGCGGTGGCCCATGCTTTTATCGGGGTACAGGTCTCAGGCCGCGAGGAAGCCTCGGCGCTGCGGGAATATCTTGAGAGCAACGGCTATCAGGTGATGGACCTCACCGATAACGAAACCGCCAAGCTGCATGTGCGCCATCTGGTCGGCGGTCATGCTCCGGCAGGCGATGAGCTGATTTACCGCTTTGTTTTCCCCGAGCGGCCCGGTGCGTTGATGAAATTCCTCAACGGCATGAGCGCAACCTGGAATATTTCGCTCTTCCACTACCGCAATCACGGCGCCGATTTTGGCCGGGTGTTGGTAGGGCTGCAGGTGCCGAAGGGCGACATGCCTGCTTTCCAGCTTTTCCTTGAAGCGCTGGGCTATGAATACAGCGACGAAACCGGCAACCCGGCCTGCCAGCTGTTTCTAGCGTAGGATATCAGAGAGGGACGCCGGTTTTATCATTGCATCTCGGTGCGTCAGCTTTTCCTGAAAAAAGCTTCCGCTCCGGCGCGGGTGGCGTCGCGCTTGGTCAGTTCAAGCTCGGCGCGGGCGATTTCGGCTTTGAGATCGGCGATATAGGCCTGAAGGTCGGCAACACCGAGTGGGCTCAGATCCTTCGGCTTGGGCTTCTTGGTTTTGGGGTCGAGGTCATCCCAATCCATTGATAACTCCGGGAAATCAGGGTGAGGACAGCTGGCTGTTGCTTTCTGCGCCTCAGCCAGCTATACCATAACCTGCTGCCCGCCCCATGGGTAGCCCTCCCGTCATTTTTTGTGTCGTGAGGCCTCGCCGCCGTCGCGGCGGGGTGCTATAAGATTTTGTCCGCAGGAGTTCGAGATGAGCAAGTTGTTGATGCCCAAGGCGACCGCAGTCTGGCTGGTGGAAAACACCACCCTGACTTTCACGCAGATTGCCAAATTCTGCGAATTGCACGAGCTGGAGGTCAAGGGCATTGCCGATGGTGATGTGGCTGCCGGGGTGTTGGGGTTGGACCCGATGCAGTCCGGTCAGTTGACCAGCGAAGAGATCAAGCGCTGCGAGGCCGATCCTTCGGCTCATCTCAATATCGTCAAGCGTGACCTGCCGGAAGTGCAGACGCGTGCAAAGGGCCCGCGTTACACCCCGATGACCAAGCGCACTGAAAAGCCGGATGCGATTGCTTGGCTTATCAAAAATTATCCGGCCCTGTCCGATGCTGCCATTGGCCGTCTGCTCGCCACCACCAAGGATACCATCAAGGGCATCCGCGAGCGTAGCCACTGGAACATTGCCAACATCAAGCCGCAGAATCCGGTGCTGACCGGTTTGTGTTCGCAGAAAGACCTGCAGGCCGAGATCGACCGCATTCGTCCGTCGCGGCTGGCCGCGCTGGGGACCGGTCAGGCTGCAACGGATGACGAGAACGCCGACGGGGAAACCGCTGAAGCTCCGGCCGAGGCCAATCCGTTTGCCGCCGCGCTGGCCGCTTATGCGCAGGCTGCCCAGAAAAAAGTCCATGCCGAGCCGACCATTGAGAGTGTTTTTGGAGAAACCAAAAAAGCCGAAAGTGAGTAACGCATGCCTCTGACTCAAGCCCACTTCATCATTCTTGGAATCGTTCTGCTGCTGGCCCTGTGCCTGACCTTCGCGATCTGGGAGACTGGCGTTGTCTTGAAGAAGAAAGTGCAGGCCGGAAAACTGACCGTCAGCCGGGCCCAGCTTCTGCTCGGCTTGCCGGGGCTGCTTACCTCACTGGTACTCCCCGGCAT
>CAYSDE010000212.1:0-2577 GCA_964429685.1 uncultured Pseudobdellovibrionaceae bacterium | reverse complement strand
GCCAGGGCTGGTTTTGGTGTGATGGATCGCAGACTCCTGCTGGTTCTGACAGCTTCCGGTATCGGGCTGGCGTGGTTTGATTATGCCCGCTACCGCTTTGTGCCGCCCCTTACTTTGGCCATCAACCTGTTCGCTCTGGGCGCATGGCAGGCCCCGGATGAGCTTTCGTTCCGCCTGACCCTCGCCCTCTTTGCCGGTCTGCAAATCGCCGTACCGGGCTTTCTGGTCTGGCAGAAACGCCAGCCCTTGTTCTGGGCCCTGTTCTCGACGCTGGCTGCAGTGTTCTTCTACCTGTTCGCCTATGCCCGCATGGGGGCCGAAATCGAACGCATTACCCTGTGGCCGCTGATCGAACCGCGCTTCTGGGGGGCGCTGGCGCTGGGTCTGGCCGCCTTCGCTGTTGAGGGAGCCCGGCGGGTCTATCTCCGCAACTGGGACAGCGATGAGCTTCGCCAGCAGCTGCTGGCGGTGTTCGCCGCTGCCGCCTCGGGCTTTATGGCGCTCGCCCTTTCGATTGAACTGGAGCGCGAGTTCCTGTCTGTTGCCATCGCTGCCGAAATGCTGGCTCTGTGCTGGATTGGCAGCAAGCTGGAGGTCAGAATTCTACGTTCGCTGGCCGGAGTTGCCGCCCTCCTTGTTGGCATGTTGCTGCTTCCGCAAATCGCGCTGCTGATCCAACTCTCAGCCAACGTCCTGATTGAAGCCAGAATTCACTCTGTGCCGATAGTCAACTGGCCGGTCTTCCAGTTGGGACTGCCTGCACTTTTCTTCATCCTCGGCAGTCTCCTGCTTCGCAAGCGGGCGGACACCAGGCTGGTTGCCACGTTTGAAACTGCCGCCATCGCGCTGACCGGTCTGATGGGATATTATCTGATGCGCCAGACCTTCCATCCGGGAGAAAATATCCTTCTGGCCGCCCCTGCCAGCTTTATCGAACGTGGCACCATCACCAATGTGCTGATGCTGTTTGGTCTGGGCTGCCGTCTGATTGCCGCAAAATATGAGCGCTCGGCGATTGCCCGGGCCGCACTGGCCCTGATTGGCATCGGCGTATTCCGCCTATTCTGGTTTGATCTGTTTATCCATAACCCGATGGCTGACACCACACAGAACGTGGGCAGCTGGTTCCTGCTCAACGGCCTGACGCTGACTTATGCCCTGCCGATACTCTGGCTACACCAGCTTGGCCAGCTCCGGCCACAGGACAAGCTGACTGCCTGGCTGACCCGCATCAAGGCCGTGCTGCTGTTTGCCTTTGCCAATCTGACGCTCTGCCACCTCTTCCATGGCGAGAACCTGACCAGTGGCCCAACCAGTAATGCCGAGCTGTACAGCTATTCGGTGCTGTGGCTGGCACTGGCTCTGGGTCTGCTGGTTGAAGGCACCCGCAAACACCGGAAGGAATGGCGGATGGCGGCGCTGGGCCTGATGCTGATTACGGTGGGCAAGGTTTTCCTGATCGATGCCGCCGAACTGGCGGGGCTGTGGCGGGTTTTCTCCTTCCTCGGCCTTGGCCTCTGCCTGATCGGACTCAGCTGGTTTACAACCCGTTTTGTCGTGAAGGGAGATTGAGGAAACTCTCCAGCTCTAGCTGTTACGCCGCCATCTTTTCCAGCTTCTTGACCCGGCGGTCAAGGCTCCACCAGGCGATCCGGGCGGCGCCTTTGTAGAACAGGGTTTGCGGGCTGAGGCCGCAGGCTTTGAAGATCATGCCGACAGCGCGGGCAATGTGATCCTGCCGGTAGAAGCCGAAAGCGCGGCGCATATATGCGCGGCTGTAGGGTTCGCGCTCATAGGCGGCATCCTCTCCGGCATTGGCGGCGAAATAGGCATAAGCCAGTTCGTCATCCTCGCTTTCGGCAATGCGGCCGAGAGCGACTTTAAGGCGGCCCAGCTTGCTCAGCGGCTCGCTTTCCAGATAGCGCTGCAGATGGGTGTAGAACAGCTTGTAGTGGCGCAGTTCGTCGGCGGCGATGCGGCGGCATATCTCCTTCAAAACCGGCTCATCGGTTTTGTCAGCCATAGCGGTGTAGTAGGAACTGGTGCCGGTTTCGACCATGCAGCGGGCGACCAGTTCGCCAGCGCGACTGCCCCGGGCCGATTCCGTAACGCCGATATTGAGCGAGTAGCCTTTGCGGAACCGGGCATAGCGGGCATCAAGATCATAGGTGGGGTCGGCGAGTGCGGCCCAGCGGCCCAGCGCCTGACCATGCTGCACTTCTTCAGCGGCCCAGTGGCGGATGACCTCGCAGAAGGCCGCATCATCGGCAAAGATGTTGGAGAGGTAGTCGGCATAATGGCTGCCACCGAATTCAACCAGCGCCGCCGAGCGCACCACCTTGGCCAGTTCGGGATCAATTTTGCTGCGGTCGAAGGCGACCCAGTTGATGGAGTCGAGGGTCCAGTGGTCTGCTGTGGTCATGATTAATGCGTTCTCACCTGCAACAAAGCGGTCAGCTTGGCATCATTGAGGGCAGCCTGACGCTCCAGCTTGAGGCGGGCGGATTCATCCTCGGTCACGCTCAGCACTTCGCGCAGGCGCGTGGCTTCAGTTTCCAGACCTTCGCGAGTCATTTC
>CAYSDE010000211.1:0-2595 GCA_964429685.1 uncultured Pseudobdellovibrionaceae bacterium | reverse complement strand
ATGACGGCAACACCTTAGCAGGGTGTTGCACTTCGTTTGTGAACTTAAGGAATCTTGGCAATGGTTTGGCAAAACAGAAAACTCTCCGCATGTCCGCCTATGTTTATATTCTCGCCAGCAAAAAGAACGGCGTACTTTACATCGGCGTGACAAATGACCTGTTAAGGCGCATCTCCGAACACAAGTCGGGCGAAGTTGAGGGGTTCACCAACCGTTACCATGTCAAGCGACTGGTTTATTATGAAGTGTTTGACGATATCCGCGATGCCATTCAACGGGAGAAAGCGTTGAAGGCATGGCAACGTCAGTGGAAAATTGAACTGATTGAGCGTGACAATCCTGACTGGCAGGATATGTTTGCTGTTGTGGCAGGATGAGTGGGGAATGGAGACATTCCCAAGACCCCAGCTTTCGCTGGGGTGACGGTGGTTGAGGTTTTTCCCTTCCGCTAGTCATGCCAGCGAAAGCTGGCATCTTTACTTGGGGCAAGACTGATGTCGGTATCATAGGGAGACGAAATATGTTCGATCTGACAGGTAAAACCGCGCTGGTAACCGGCGCTTCCGGTGGAATCGGTGGGGCGATTGCCGCCACATTGGTGGCGCAAGGCGCAACGGTGGCGCTGTCGGGGACGCGGGTTGACGCGCTCGAAAAAATGGCGGCCACGCTGAACGGCAAAGCCGTAATTACGCCCGCCAATCTGGCTGACAAGGCCTCGGTGGAGGCTTTGGCCAAGGAGGCCGAAGCCAAACTCGGGGGCCGGGTGGATATTCTGGTCAACAATGCGGGCCTCACCAGAGACGGTCTTGCTATGCGCATGAAGGATGACGACTGGCAGAGTGTGCTGGATGTTAATCTCTCTGCTGCCTTCATCCTGTCCCGCGCCCTGATGCGGAACATGATGAAAAACCGCTGGGGCCGGATTGTCTCGATTACCTCAGTGGTCGGGGTCACCGGCAATCCCGGTCAGGCCAATTACGCCGCCAGTAAGGCCGGTCTGATCGGCATGAGCAAATCCCTCGCGCAGGAACTGGCCAGCCGCAACATCACCGTCAATTGCGTCGCACCCGGCTTCATCGCCACCGCCATGACCGATGCACTGAATGACGAGCAGAAAGCTGCCATCAACAGCAAAATCCCGGCGGGAAAAATGGGATCCGCCGACGACATTGCCGCCGCCGTACTTTATCTGGCCAGCAGCGAAGCCGGATACGTAACCGGCCAGACCCTGCATGTGAATGGCGGCATGGCGATGATTTGAGGGGGCGTAAGGATAATACCAACAGCTATGGCGGCTCGGGCGACCGAGCTTTCCGGCCTGCCATCGCGCCACAATTAACTCTCGACCCCGCAGGGTCAATCTGGCATTTCTGTGGGTGTTCCAGGGGGGCTCTGGTCATTGACGTCTTGCTGCGCCATCTGGGCGGAGAGCCCCGATTGACAAGTTGCTTGCACTTCCCGCCGTTAGTCTCTATTTTCCGGCGCTATGACCGAACTTCAGCATATCCGCAACTTCTCCATTGTCGCCCATATTGACCACGGCAAGTCCACGCTGGCGGATCGCCTGATCCAGACCTGCGGCGGGCTGGAGCTGCGCGAGATGAAGGAGCAGGTTCTTGATTCAATGGACATTGAGCGCGAGCGCGGCATCACCATCAAGGCGCAGACCGTGCGTTTGTCCTACAAGGCCAAGGATGGCGCAACCTATCAGCTCAACCTGATGGACACACCCGGCCATGTCGATTTTGCCTATGAGGTCAGCCGCTGCCTCGCCGCCTGTGAAGGCTCACTGCTGGTGGTGGATGCCTCGCAGGGGGTAGAAGCCCAGACCCTCGCCAATGTTTATCAGGCGATGGACAACAATCATGAAATCGTGCCGGTCATCAACAAGATTGACCTGCCCGCCGCCGACCCTGACCGCGTCAAGCAGCAGATTGAGGATGTGATCGGCATTGATGCCAGCGAGGCCGTGCTGATTTCGGCCAAGACCGGCCTCAACATTCCCGATGTGCTGGAAGCCATCGTCACCCGCCTGCCGCCGCCCAAGGGCAACCGCGACGCCCCGTTGAAGGCCATGCTGATCGACAGCTGGTATGATACCTATCTCGGCGTCGTCATTCTGGTGCGGGTGGTGGATGGCGTGATGAAAATCGGCCAGCGCATAAAATTCATGTCGAATAATGCGGCCTGCGATATTGACCGCGTCGGTTTCTTCGCCCCCAAGAAAGTACAGATTGAAGAACTGGGCCCCGGCGAAGTCGGCTTCATTACCGCTGGCGTCAAGAACATCCATGATACCAAGGTCGGCGATACCATCACTGACGACAAGAAGCCCGCTGCCGAACCGCTGACCGGCTTCAAGCCGTCGGTGCCGGTGGTGTTCTGCGGGCTGTTCCCGGCGGATTCGGCAGAGTTTGAAAATCTGCGCGAAAGCCTCGGCAAACTGGCGCTCAATGATGCCAGCTTCCATTTCGAGCCGGAGAGTTCAGCCGCGCTGGGCTTCGGCTTCCGCTGCGGGTTCCTCGGCCTGCTGCATCTGGAGATTCCTGCAGGAGAATAATCATGCGCCTTGTCACCGCCCTTTTCGCCACCCTT
>CAYSDE010000210.1:0-2632 GCA_964429685.1 uncultured Pseudobdellovibrionaceae bacterium | reverse complement strand
AATGTCCGCAATGTCAGTATTGCCCGTGAGGACGAGATTGGTCAGCTGTTACACGGCATCAATCAGTTGCTCGATATGACCGAGGTTTTCATCAAGGAATCCGAGGCGGCTATGGAGGCGGTCAGTCGCCGCCACTATTACCGGACCATTCTGCCCCACGGTCTGCGTGGCAGCTTTTCCCATTCGGCCAGAACCATCAACACCACTTTGGACGGGATGAGAATTCGTGATGCTGAAGTCTGTGAGTTTGTTGATCTCAACGTGCGGAAAGTAGCCGAAACCGTCGCCACCTCTGCTGCCGGCTTGAACGGGCACATCACCACCATCGGTCTGTTCTCCGATGAAACCAAGGATAAGTCCGGCATTGCTTCAGCTGCCGCCGTTCGTACCCAAGCGAATATGCAGGCTGTCGCTGCGGCTATTGAGGAGTTCTCTGCTTCAATCAATGAAATCGCCGGGCAGATGAACGCGGTCGCCCGCCATGCTACTGAAGCCGTTGGTGCCGTTACCAGTACCGATAAAGTCGTTGTCTCGCTGGCTGAAGCCGCCGCCCGGATCGGCAATGTTGTGCAGTTAATCAGTGATATTGCCAGCCAGACCAATCTGCTTGCTCTTAATGCCACCATTGAAGCGGCGCGGGCCGGGGAGGCTGGCAAGGGCTTTGCCGTGGTTGCTTCGGAGGTCAAGAATCTGGCCACCCAGACCAGCCGCTCAACCGAAGAAATTACCCAGCAGATCAGCGCGATCCAGAAGGTGGTCAAGGAGGTCAGTGACTCCATTTCTACCATTAATGATAAGGTCAGGGTTATCGGTGAGACGTCAGCCACTGTGGCCAGTGCGGTTGAAGAGCAACGGGCGGTTACCGGATCTATCGCCAGCAATGTCAGTGACGTTACGATTGCCGCTGCCGATGTCACCAAAGTCATGGAAACCGTTAGCACTACCGCCAACGAGTCGAACACCGTGGTCAAGGAAATTTCCGCTTCTTCAACCCTGATGGCCAGCGAGGCCGATCGTCTCCGCCGCGAAATCGGCGGCTTTATGCAAAGAATCCGCGCCGTCGGTTGACGACCTTACCTCCGCGGCACCCCACACAACGCACGGGGCTTTACCTTGCCCGCTGTCTGTGGCTTTATCCGGTCCCGAATGGTCGGCCGGGGCTGACCGGGGGACAAGAAAAGCCGAGGTTCAGATGGACACTACCCGCCGCGCACTTCTTCAGGGATTAGGCGTCATTTCACTCCTTAGTGCTGGTCACGGGATGGCCTTGGCTGCCGAACCGGCGGGCGCGGCTACCCCGGCACCGCCGCCGCCACGCCCGGATGTGGTCACGCCGTTCAGCTATGACCATCTGATCGACATGGCCAAAACCATGTCCGGGCAGGACTATCGGCCCCCTCAGCCTGCGGCCTCAAAATGGCTGGACAGTTTGAGCTATGACGAGCATCAGCGCATTCGCCACCGTGACGATCGCGCCTACTGGAAGGACGATAACTATCCTTTTCGGCTGGAATTCTTTCACCTCGGCGCCATTTTTCTGGTGCCGGTTGAAATCAGCGAGGTGGTGAACGGGCAGGCGCTGCCGCTGGCTTATGATCCTTCGCTTTTCAGCTTCGGCACGCTCAAGGTGCCGGAGGATTTCAATCCGACCGAAGTCGGGTATGCCGGGTTCAGGGTGCATTCTCCTATCAACCGGCCCGATGTATTTGATGAATTCCTTGTTTTTCTTGGGGCCAGTTATTTCCGCGCCGTTGGCCGTCACCAGTCCTACGGACTTTCGGCGCGAGGGCTGGCGATTGATACCGGCTCGGCACGTGGGGAAGAATTCCCGGTTTTCCGCAGTTTCTGGATCGAACGCCCGAGTGGGCGCGACCGCAGCATCACCATCTATGCCCTGCTCGACAGCCCCAGCGCCACCGGCGCTTATTGCTTCAAGGTCACACCGGGAGAAGAGAGCAAGATGGATGTTTCGGCCCGTCTCTTTCTCCGTCGGGATGTCGAGCGCCTCGGCATTGCGCCGTTGACCTCGATGTTTGCCTTTGGCGAGAATGATCGCCGGATTACCCGCGATTTCCGTCCCGAGGTGCATGACAGCGACGGCCTCATGATTGAAACCGACAGCGGTGAATGGCTATGGCGTCCCCTGATTAACCCGGACCGACTTGGCATCAGCTCTTTCTCCGTTACCAATCCGCATGGCTTTGGCCTGATTCAGCGCGACCGCCGTTATACCAACTATGAAGACATGCAGGCCAATTACGAAACCCGCCCCAGCCTGTGGGTTGAACCCAAGGGGCAGTGGGGCGAGGGGGCCGTTCAACTGGTCGAGATTCCAACCGACAGCGAAATTCACGATAACATCGTGGCGTATTGGGTGCCAAAGGCTCCGGTTGTGGCCGGCCAGACTTTGTCCTTTGACTATGCGCTGTCTTGGGGCAAGGGGCCGCGCCCGCCATTGGCCCGCGTGGTTTCAACCCGGATAGGGCGACAATTTGACCATGGTGCGACCAAGTTCATAATAGACTTCCAGAGCCCGACTGAAGTACAACAATCTGCAGATGCCATGCCGCAAGTGGAGCTGCAGACGAATACCGGTGAGACTGCCCATCAGGTCATCATGCCGAACCCGCAT
>CAYSDE010000209.1:648-2669 GCA_964429685.1 uncultured Pseudobdellovibrionaceae bacterium | reverse complement strand
GACTTGTCATAATCCGCCTTCACCGAAGCGGAATAATCCGGGCGCGCCGTTACAGGTGCGGTCAGGAGAGCACTGCCAACCAACGCCAATATCATCGACTTTTTCATCATGCTGGCCCCATTCTATACGCGCATAATTTGTTACCATCGGGATCGCGGAAGTAAGCAGCGTAAAAGGCCATGGGCCCTTCATCCCCGCGCAGTCCCGGGGGGGCCTTCGCAGGTGCCGCCCAGCTCGATTGCCTTGTTGTAAAGGGCGTCTACCTGCGCCCGGTCCCGAACAACAATCGCCGCCATATTGCCGTTGCCCGGCGTCGCCGGTTCGCCATTATAGGCGGTGGTAATGGCGATGCCCGCTTTGTCGAGGCTGACGCCGTAGACGATAAAGCTGTCGCTGAATCGCATCAGCTCTTTTCCGCCGATCACCGGCACCAGATTGCTGTAAAAAGCCTGGGCTGCAGCCAGGTCGTTTGACCCTAATGTAATATATCCCAGCATCTCTTTTCCCCCTGTCTTCCCTTAACTCTATCACGGGCATTGGTCGAAGCAATGGCCTACCGGTGCAAATTCATCGACCATGGTGACATAGCGGACGAAGCCCTTGCCCGACGCCCTGTTCACCCAGAAACCCGCCCGAAGACTATAGGCTTCACCCACATGACCGATCCATCGCCCGCCTTTGCCGTCGTCCAACCAGTGAACGCCCAGACCGTAGGCTTTGTAATAACCCTTGTCCTCGTCGCCATTGCTGCCGTCAAAGGTCCAGGCAGGGCCCAACATCTCCGCAAAAGATTTAGGCGAAAGCAGCGGCGCGCCGTCTTTCAGCAAAAGCTGGCCGATCTTTGCCAGATCGCGGGCCGAAATGCGCAGGCCCCCTTGCGGACTGAACGCCGATCCGTTGCGGCCTAGCTTGTACAAGGCATCCACATCGCAACTGCCATTGGAGGCAGGATAGACGGCACAGGGATCCGCGCCCTTCAGCGGGGCATCCCGGGCCAGATCGCCATTGGGCCTGAGAAGAGTCACCGCCTTCGCGCGGCGGCCTACACTGCATCCAGCACCCCAATTATAGCAGGCGTCAAGTTTTAGCGGTTTAAGCACCAGACGGGCCATCAGCCGGTCAAACCGTTCGCCCGTCGCCCCTTCGAGCACCGCGGCAATCAGCGGCGAATTTATATTGGCATAGGCAAAATAATCACCCGGCGGGTAGCGCAGTTCCCACGCCTTGTTCGCGGCAAGCACCTGCGACAAATCACCGTCCAGCGGAACAATATAATTCACATTATCCCGCAAGCCCGACCGGTGCGACAAGAGATGCCGCAGGGTTATGGGCGCATCGGGAAAGGCGGGGTTGCGGACATACCAACCGAGATAGGCGTTGATATCCCGGTCTAGATCCAGCTTGCCCTGCTCAACAAGGCGCATAGCGGCCAAAGCCACCACAAGCTTTGAAATGGAGGCGACGCGCACAGGATCGTTTATCGTGACCTTGCGGCCGGACACCCCGGCATTTCCCCGGACATATTCGGTCGATATGGTCGATTTTGTAAAAACGACCTTTACCTCTGCAGGCTCTATTTTCCGGTCCGACGCCCTTTTGGCATGGGCAGGACCTATTTGGGCAAATCCCAGAAGCAACAGCCCCGCCAGGATCCGGCCCAACCCCGTCATGGCGCCGGACAGTCCCCGATATGCTTTCCTATCGCATTGCCCTTCATCTTGACCTTTCCGATCATCGGCAAACGGACATCGACTTCGCTTTCGTAGTTGAAGGCGGTATCGCCCATCACGCCTGCCAACTGCATATCGATGCTGCCCATGCCATCCATGCCGCAGCTCAGCTTCATATGTACATTCTGCCCCGAAACATCGAAGGCCTTGTACAGGCATTTTTCGGCACCATCACCGCCAAAAAAGTCTGCGCCCGGCTTCTTGGCTTCGGCTTCGGACAGACAGCTCCGGTTCGAAGCGCCCTTGGCAATTTCGTCCATGATCTGTTGTTTCTGCGCCTTGCCCAGCGAT
>CAYSDE010000209.1:0-638 GCA_964429685.1 uncultured Pseudobdellovibrionaceae bacterium | reverse complement strand
TTCCCACAGTCCGGCCTTCATCGGGACAAAGGCATCATAATCCATCTCGGCAGCACGCTCTTCGCTATCGACGACACCATTGCCATCCTTGTCAGCCCCATTATCCGAGCAGGATATAAGTGTCATGCACGCCACCAAAACTCCAGCTGCGACCCTGAGCTTTGTCATACCGGGCAGTCCCCTATTCTCTTGCCTTCGATCTTACCCGTCATCTTGACGGTGCCCATCGGCGTACCTTCGGTGCTCTGGTCGATTTTCATCGTATAGGTTTCTGCAGCAAATTTGCCGTCCATGCTGCTCTTGATGACCATATTGCCACCTGGCTTGCATGTCATCGCCACTTTCATCGTGTCGCCGGACCTTTTTAAATCGTCAAAGGAACAATTTGCTTCAGGCGTACCTCCGAAGAAATCGCTGCCCGGCTTATCCACTTGTTCCTGCGTCAGGCAACTGCTCTGCACAATCCCCTTGCCCATCTGTTCTTTCATCTTGCCTTTGCATTGGGCTTGGCGAGTTGGCGGTTGTTCTGGCTCTCACTCATTTTATTTTTACCCATGTTGGCGGGAAACTGGCTGGGGGCAAAATCATTTGGCCGGGTTCCGGCGAATCTGTGGCGTATGTTTGTGGCGCTGATGTTG
>CAYSDE010000208.1:0-2706 GCA_964429685.1 uncultured Pseudobdellovibrionaceae bacterium | reverse complement strand
GTTAGGTTTCAATACTAACAAAGTCTTCGCTCTCTGGGTCAGCGGCTTCAAATCGCATTCTGAATTCCTCTATTGCGTTCCTATCGATAAAAAGAGCCCCGTCAGGCATTTCCCTAGTGCGCGTTAAGACACGTTCAATCATTACCTCATCAGGACAGTGTAGTGCGTAAAGCATCACTTTAGCGCCAGCTGCCTCAAGGCGACTTCTCGCCTCATCACGGCGCCGCCTCTTCCAAAAGCCGAAGTCAAGAATGACATCGGCACCTGCACGGATAGCTTGCTCCACCATCGTCCATATGAGAGTAACGATTCTCTCTTCGTACTCAGAAAACATGTCGCTAGGAGGATTCGCTCCGTACAAAGCCGTCATCCAGTCGTCTGGACTAAAGCGAATTGCGTTAGTTTCCTGCTGGAGTTTCTTGGAAAAGGTTGTTTTTCCCACCCCGACAAATCCATGAATCATATAGGCTACTGGCATATTATGTCTCCGCTCTGAGTTGTTTTGCTGACCCCGCAGGACGAGGCTGAAGCCTGTCTGTCACTCTCTCCTTGGCATTCGCATACCCGTTAAATGCGAAGACCGGCCCCACAAAAATATCTTGCGACCGCTCGAAGACCTTAAAGCCAGCGTTATTGTGAGGCAAACCAGTTAAGGTTTGGTTATGATTTTATAACCTAACGTCGCCCTCCGGGGCGGCCTTTGGTTAACGGGCTGGTGCGCGGCCCACCGACCCGCACCGGCCTTTCCGCGAATTTACCCAGGGAAATCATCCGGTCATAAAGGGTTACAACCCCTGCCATACCAACGTTGATACAGAATCTGGTTGGAATCCGCACGATATAAGCACATTTCTTTATCAGCTCCGGCGACAGGCTTCCCAACTCCGGCCCGAATACATAGGCAGCGCGCAGCGGGTGGCGGAAGCTGGGCAGCTCAATGGCATCCTCGGTCAACTCGATCCCCACCAATGTGCAATCCTCTGGCAACACCAATTCGGAAACGGCAGGGTAGATGTAGTGGGGAACATGCGTGCCCGCATTCGAAGTATCAGAAACCCGAATATCCTGCACATCGGTTTCGGGCTTGATAAAAAAAACAAAACTGGCGCCAAAGGCATGGGCCGAGCGCACCAGATTGCCGACATTGCCCGGCTTGCTGATGCCCTCGACTCCCACTCCGAAATAACCGCGTTGCGTATCTGTCATTTCAGCACCTTGCCCTGAGTTGCAAGAGAGGGCAAGCTCCCTGTCATGTCCGACACCCTGCGCCAGCACTATGAAGCCTTCCCCTATCCTTCCCGTGACCCCGAGGAGGAGAGAAAACGCCTGATTACCGGCACTCCTTCAGCTGTGCTGCAAATCCAGCATTATATTTTTGGCGGAAAACTGCCAGAGCGGCCTTTACGCTTTCTCGCGGCGGGCGGCGGCACCGGAGATGCCGCACTCATGATGGCCCAGCAGGCGGTTGATCTGGGCCTCAAGGCCGAAGTGTTGCATCTCGACCTCTCCGCCGCCTCGCAGGAGATTGCCCGTAAACGCGCTGAAATCCGGGGCCTGACCAATATACGGTTTGTGCAGGATACCCTGCTTAACGCCGCGCATTACGGCCCGTTTGACTATATCGACTGCTGCGGTGTGCTGCATCATCTCGACAGCCCGCCCGCCGGGCTGGCCGCCCTGAAAGC
The DNA here is from genome assembly GCA_964429685.1 of uncultured Pseudobdellovibrionaceae bacterium. Taxonomy (GTDB): domain Bacteria; phylum Pseudomonadota; class Alphaproteobacteria; order UBA2400; family UBA2400; genus CAYSDE01. The sequence goes on along the minus strand of CAYSDE010000208.1, from coordinate 1,021 downwards.
CGCGCTGACTCCTGAGGGCGGCATGGGCCTTATGCTCTATGCCCCGCTTGGCCGCACCGGCGTTTATCCGATGCAGGCAGCACTCCGGCGCATTACGACTGCTGATATGGACGGTCAGACCAAGGTCAGGCTGGCCCGCAAGCTGATTGCCGAACTGCCCGCCAGCAACTGGCTGAAGCGGAACCCGCTGATTACCGATCATACCGGCAGTGACGCCGGGGTTTATGACCTGCTGCTCCACAGTCAGGATCGTGCCTACAGCGTCATGGAGGTAGTGGAATTCGTGCAGGGCGGCGGGCTCGACATCATCAGCTTTGTTGAAAAAATGCGCTATGACCCGCTGACCTTCCTGACCAGTCCCGATCTCGTCAGCCATTTGCCGGAAGACCGTTACCAGCGCGCCGCTCTAGCCGAGGAAATCGGCGGAATGCTGCTGAAACATGTTTTCTACATCACCTTCAAGGAGCGCGCCGCCAGCGCCGAAGCCCAGAACAGCCCCGACATGATCCCGATCTATAGCGGCTTTGACGGGCAGGAAATCGGCCGTTCCATCAAGCCGGAACAGGCCCTGACCGGCAAACTCAACGGCATCAGCGTCGCCATGCCCATGCCACGTCTGGCGGGCGCCATCATGCAGCGGATCGACGGCCAGCGGAGTTGGCGGCAGATTCATGAGCTTATGCAAACCGACCTTGGCCGCGACGCCCCGTCCTGGGAAAAGTTCTGGGAACAAGCTCTGGAAGTCTGGCACAAACTGCACGGCCTGAATGTGCTGCTGCTGCAAAGAGCCAACTGAGAAATCAGCCCAGCGCATCCCGAACCCTAAGGGATTGTCTTTGGAAACTGCCCTACGCTTTTGTTGGAGGGGGTAGCAGGAAATCATCCCCTCTCCCGCGCTTGCGGGGGAGGGTTAGGGTGGGGGAGGGATGCTGGGAAAGCCCCCGGATTTTCTGACTTATACCAACCCGCATATATAAGAGACTCACGATCCTCTCCCTCCCCCGTCAGGTCAGCAGACCTC
>CAYSDE010000207.1:0-2724 GCA_964429685.1 uncultured Pseudobdellovibrionaceae bacterium | reverse complement strand
CGCTCCACCAGAGACACCACATCGCCCATGCCGAGAATGCGTCCGGCGAGGCGGTCAGGATGGAAAGGCTCCAGCCCGTCCAGCTTTTCGCCGGTACCGAGAAACTTAATGGGCTGGCCGGTGACCGCCCGCATCGACAGGGCCGCACCGCCACGGGCATCGCCGTCAATCCGGGTCAGAACAATGCCGGTGACGCTGACGCGCTCGTGGAAAATACGGGCAACATTGACCGCGTCCTGCCCGGTCATGGCATCAGCCACCAGCAAGACTTCATGCGGCTGGGCCAGGGTCTTGACGGCAGCAACTTCGGCCATCAGCTCTTCATCAATGGCGAGGCGCCCGGCGGTGTCGAGGATCAGGACATCATAACCTTCGCGTCTGGCCACATCGAGCGCCCGGCGGGTAATCGTCAGCGGGTCTTCGCCCTTGATAATGGGCAGACTGCCCGCGCCGACCTGACCGGCGAGAATTTCCAGCTGCTCCTGTGCAGCGGGGCGGCGCACATCAAGGCTGGCCAGCAGCACCCTTTTGCGCTCGCGCTCACTCAGACGCTTGGCGATTTTGCCCGAGGTAGTGGTTTTGCCCGAGCCCTGCAGACCAACCATTAGAATGGTAGCAGGCGGCGGCACGTTAAGGTTAAGGTCGGTCGCCTGACCGCCCAGCATGGCCACCAGCTCGTCATGCACCAGCTTGATGACCATCTGACCGGCGGTGACCGAGCGCAGCACATCCTGCCCGATCAGCTTGACCTGCACCGTCGCCACAAAATCCTTGACCACCGGCAGGGCGACATCGGCTTCCAGCAACGCCACCCGCACTTCACGCAGTGCCGAGGTCACATCGGCCTCGGTCAGTACGCTCTTGCGGCGCAGACGGTCGAAGATACCGCCCAGTTTGTCACTCAAAGACTCGAACATCAAAACCCCAAAGCAGCAAAGCCTCCGTGCGCGACACTCGCGGGCGGAGGAACCCAGAGGGCAGCGCGGTCAGCACTGTTCTGAAATCTGCCGGGAAACTAGCGATTCGAAAGAGCGGAGTCAACACCTGTCAGGGCTTGGGAGCCGTCCAGAGCGGATTTCTGGCCAAAGGCTCGGATTTTAGCAGCTGGTCAAGGGTAAAAATGTATTCCCCAATAGCAGCGGGACAACCCTCGTTGTTAACGATCTTCACGTCCTTAAGCGACCGTCCAGCAGAGACCTGTGCAGCCCAAACGCCGGAAATCGTTGCGATGGTATCGGCAAAACAGCCATTTCCATGCGTCTCTCTGTTCTGAAGGCATAGAGTGTATGTGGTAACGCTTTGGCCGTCCTGTCTCTGATCGATGGCCCGCTCAATAAAATAGACAGAATTTCTGTCCCGCGGGTTATCGAAAAACACCGTATCCGCAATGTGCTGGGCATCCTTGGGTAGGTTTACCCTTGCCTGGCTCGGGACATACCAAAGCCCCTTGTCAGCCCTCTGATAAACTTTGGCATGTGGCCAGCCAAAGAGGGTCTCCAGAGCCTGGCCCAGCTTGCTGTCATTAAAAGCTTCGGTCAAAGGAACCTTGTTCGCGAGGTACTGACTAAACGTTGTAGCTGCCGAAATCATTGGGGCGTCTTCTAGAATGGCCATTTCAAAATCCTCACTTTAATTAATCGGAATGCGCTTTTTATACCATTTCCGATAAAGCGACTTCAACAAGATTCATTCTGGCACTGCACCCGGTCAGGCTGCTCTATTGTCACGGAGCAAAAGAACCGTATCCCGCCTGAATCATTTTTCTTGCATTGGCATTCAAAAATACATTATACACAACATCAGGAACGTGGTCGCACGAGCGATGGCCGCTTTAACATGGCACAGCAACGGCAAAGCGTCCTTTTGGGTGGGTCGGTTGAATTGGAGCAGGTGGTTTCTGTCTGTTCCGGTAAGACCGCACCTTTTGGGAAACGTTAATGCAGTTGCGCTGTCGAAGCGGGGCCTCGCCCCAAATCCCCAGCGCGTATTACTCAACCGCAGCTCAGGCTGCGTCAGGCGGCTGTTCATCACTTGAACATTCGGGAGCGTGTTCGCACATCCCGTTTGGTGCTGGCAGCCCTTGGCACAACAGGGAAGGGGTACCAAGCCTATGTCTTACACCAAATACGTCAAGTTCTCGGGTCGCATGGTCATGATCGGCTTTGGCAGCATCGGACAGGGCGTTTTGCCGCTGTTTCTGCGCCATATCGACATGAAGCCGGAACAGATCACCATCTTCACCGCCCATGACGAAGGCCGCAACGTTGCTCGCGCCTGTGGGGTGGAAGATTTCCGCTTCTGCCCGCTGACCCGCGAAAACTACCTCTCCCAGCTCCAGCCGCTGCTGCATGAAGGTGATTTCCTCGTCAATGTGTCTTACGACGTCTCCTCCCCGGCCCTGATCGAGCTGTGCCACCAGACTGGCGCGCTCTATCTCGACAGCTGTGTTGAGCCTTGGGCTGGCGGCTATTTCGATAAGTCCTTGAGCCCGACCGAGCGTTCAAACTACGGGCTGCGCGAGACTGCGCTGGCCATCTCCAAGAAGAACTGGCCTTACCGCCCGACCTGCGTCATCACCCACGGCGTCAATCCCGGTCTGGTTTCCCATTTCGTCAAGCAGGCCCTGCTCAACATGGCCGCTGATACGGGCCGCCCGGTCAGAACCCCGACCACCCGCGAGGAATGGGGTCAGCTGGCCCAGTCCCTCGACGCCAAGGTCATCCA
>CAYSDE010000206.1:0-2738 GCA_964429685.1 uncultured Pseudobdellovibrionaceae bacterium | reverse complement strand
CCAGCAGACTCACGTTGCCGTATTGATGGGCGGATGGTCGTCCGAGCGTGATGTGTCGCTGGTATCCGGGGCCGGTGTGGTCAAGGCGCTGGAAAGCAAAGGTTATAAAGTCACCCCGATTGATGTGCAGCGCGATCTGGACGGCTTGCTGAAAGCCCTGACCCCGCGCCCGGATGTCATCTTCAATGCCCTGCACGGCAAAGGCGGCGAGGACGGTACCATTCAGGGCGTGCTGGAATATCTGGGGATTCCCTTCACCCATTCCGGGGTGCTGGCGACCGCTACCGCCATGAACAAACCTCTGGCCAAAAAGATCGTTGCGCTGGCCGGAGTGCCGGTCGCCAAAGAAGTGATTGCCACCCAAGCCGACGTGCAGAGCCGCGATGTACTGCCCCCGCCCTATGTGGTGAAGCCGCTGGATGAGGGTTCGTCGGTCGGCGTGCGGATTGTCCGCAAAAACGACAATTACCGCATTCTGGCTGAAGACAGCTGGATTTACGGCAATGCCGTGATGGTGGAGGAGTATATTCCGGGCCGCGAGCTGACGGTTGGGGTGATGGATGACAGGGCAATTGCCGTCACCGAAATCATCGCAGCAACAGACTTTTATGATTATACCGCCAAATACACCAGCGGCATGTCCCGCCATGAAGTTCCTGCCAGAATTCCGGCAGAGATTACGGCGGCCTGTTTGAACTATGCGCTGAGTGCCCACAAGGCGCTGGGTTGTGAGGGCGTCAGTCGCACCGATTTCCGCTGGGATGACAGCAAACCGGGTATCTCCGGCCTGATTTTTCTCGAAACCAACACCCAGCCCGGCATGACGCCGCTCTCGCTTCTGCCCGAACAGGCCCAGTATATCGGCATTTCCTATCCTGACCTGTGCGCCTGGATGGTGGAGCATGCAAGACGCGGCGTCCTGACTGAAATGACCGGAGGCAAAATTCCATGCCTCGCCTGAACAATGGTGGCGGCACCCGCCGCGAACATCTGCGCCGCATGAACCAGCGCAAGAAACCGACTCCGCTCTGGCTGCAGCGCGTCTATCGTCTGGGCGGGGTCGGTCTGCTGATCTCGGCTTTTCTGGGTATTCCCTACGCCCTTTACGTCACGGGCTGGCTACCGGAGAAATACGACCAGACCAAACAGGCCTGGCTCACCCATACCGCAGGCACCGGGCTGGCGGTCAGCGATATTTATGTCGTCGGCCGTAACGAAACCGCAAGCCCTGATATACTGGCGGCCATTGATGTGCAGAAAGGCCAGCCACTGCTCGCTTTTGACCCCGCCACCGCCAGGGAACGGGTTGAGAAACTGCCTTGGGTGCGACAGGCCCGGATTGAGCGGCGCTTTCCCGGTACGGTGATGGTCAGCCTGACCGAGCGCGCTCCCATTGGTTTCTTCCAGAAGGACGGGCGGCTTTCCCTGGTTGATGAAACCGGCACCGTGCTGGCCACCGAAGGTCTGGCCCGGTGGGCCGGATTGCCCATTCTGATCGGTGAAGGTGCGCCGCAGCATACGCCCGCCCTGCTGGAGATTCTCTCCAATCATCCCAACCTGCGTCCACGCATCAAGGCCCTTACCTATATTGGTCAGCGCCGTTGGGATATTCACCTGCTCAACAATGTCGTCATCAACCTGCCGGAGACTGACCCCGCTGCCGCGCTGGAACGGCTGGAAAGTGCTGAGGCCGACAGCCGGATTCTGGAAAAAGACATCAGCGTCATTGATTTGCGCCTGCCCGACCGCATGATTATCACCCCGACCCCGGCAGCACAGGCGCGGGCGCGGCAACCCAAAGAAGGTATTTGATTATGGATACACACCCTACCCCTGCCTCCCTGCGTGACCGTCGCAAAGCCGGAAAGAGCGGCCTTGTCGGGGTCGTTGATGTCGGCAGCAGCAAAGTCTGCTGCGTTATTGCCAAACCGGAAACTGATGGCAGTCTGCGGGTGGTTGGCTATGGACATCAGGCCTCCTTCGGGATCCGGGCCGGAGCTGTGGCCAATATGGACGCCGCTGAAAGCGCAATTGGTGCTGCGGTTCAGAGTGCCGAAGCGATGGCGGGAGAAACCCTGCGTTCGGTCACCGTCAATCTCTCCGGTGGCCAGCCGTCTTCGGCGACCATTGCCGTACAGGTCTCAACCGGCGGCCTGCCGATTGGCGATCCGGCCCTGCGCAAGATTGCCCTGCAATGCAAAACCGCCCTGTCCGAACTGGATGGCGTACCGCTTCACATCATCCCGACCGGCTACAGTCTCGACGGCTCCCGTGGCATCAAGGATCCCCGTGGCATGATCGGCAGCCAGCTCGACGTTCAGCTGCATGCCATTACCGTCAATCAGGCCGCGTTGCGCAATCTGGTCACCTGCATTGAACGCACCCATCTGGAAATTGACCGCGTTGTCCTCTCCCCGCTCGCCGCTGGCCGCGCCTGCCTGCTCCCAGACGAAGCTGAACTGGGCGTCACCCTGATTGACATGGGCGGTGGCACCACCACCATCGGCGTATTTTCTGAAGGCGATATGGTGTTTGCCGATGCCATTCCCATGGGCGGCATCCATGTCACCAACGACATTGCGCGGGGCCTGATAACCCCAACCGCCTATGCCGAGCGCATCAAGACCCTCTATGGTCATGCCATGACCACCACCACCGACAAGCACGAGCAGATCGACGTGCCGCAACTGGGCGAGCATGAGCAGGCGGTCGTCACCCAGATGCCGCGCTCCCTCCTC
>CAYSDE010000205.1:0-2754 GCA_964429685.1 uncultured Pseudobdellovibrionaceae bacterium | reverse complement strand
ATCGCCCTCAGTTTCAAAGACCCCCGAATCCGGGTGCTATCCTCTGACCGGCAGCTTGGCGCAGCCGGGGCGCGTAACCTCGGCACACAAAACGCCCGCCATGACTTCCTCAATTATCTTGACGCCGATGACCGCCTGACACCTACAGCCTTGGCAACGCTTGAAGCGGCCCTGCTTGCCCATCCCGAAGCCGGACTGGTCTATGCCAATTATGTTCGTATTAACGAGGCGGGCCAGCGTTTCGGGGCGCGTCGTTTCCTGAACCGGCTGCCCCGCCCGAGCGGCGAGGTGCTGGAAGACTTTCTGGCACAGAACCGCATGGTCAATGGCGGGCTGGCGCTGGTCCGCAAAAAACTGGTGGAGGAAGCCGGAGGATGGAATACCTCCCTGCGCTCCAACGAAGACTGGGTGCTCTGGGTAAAGATTGCCGCCCGCACCCGCTTCCACTATCTGCCCGGAGTCATCGCGCTTGAATACCGGGAGTTGCCCACCGGTCTGACCCAGACCACCAACACGACGTTTGAAAGTCGCCTGCCCGCGCTTGAAGCTGTTTACGACGACCCCTTCATCAAGGCCCGTCTCGGCGAAGAAAAAGCCCTGCCATTGCGACGGGCCTCAGAAGCGCACAGCCATGCCCTGATCGCCACGCAACTGGCCCGCAAGGGACAGTGGCAGAAGTCTCTTTCTTCCCTCCATGCCGCCCTCACAGCCTGTCCAGCGCAGACCCTTCCCACAGTAATCAAATACACGCTTGCTGTCGCCGACCGCCTGTTGCACTGAGAAACCCATGCTCGTCTGTATCTGCATCGCCACTTACCGCCGACCTCAGGGCCTGAGTGCCCTGCTCGAAGGAATTGCCAGCCTGAGCTTTACCAGAACCGGGCGGCCTGACCTGCAGATCATCATTGCTGATAACGATGCGGCTGCTTCAGCCCAAACCCTCGTCAAGGAAACCTGCGAAAGGCTGGGACTTGCCTATACCTATGTGGTTGAACCACATCAGGGCATTCCGCTGGTGCGCAACCGGGCCCTTGCCGCTGTGCCAACCAATGCCGATTTCATCTGTCTGATTGATGATGATGAAGTGCCCGACCCGCACTGGCTGGATGAACTGCTCTTCATCCAGCAGACTTCTGCCGCCGAAGCCGTCTACGGCCCGGTACGGGCCTTATATCCCGAAGGAACGCCGGACTGGATCAGCACTGGTACTTTCTTCACCCCGCCGGATTTCTCCGATGGGCAGATCATCCCCTATGCTGGTTCGAACAATGCGCTGGTCAGTTGGCCCTTTCTGCTCAAGACCGGCATCCGCTTCGATGAAAATTTCCGCTATTCCGGCGGTAGCGACACCCTGTTTTTCATGCAGGCCCGTCAGGCCGGAATGACTATTGCCTGGGCGGCAAAGGCCTGGGTCAGCGAAACCGTGCCGCTGTCGCGTCTGACCGCTGACTGGATCATCCGCCGTCAATACCGCTATGGAACGACCCTTGCCTTGTGCGAACGACATATCTACGGCCTGTCACCCCGGCTGCTGGTCAGGGCCATCAAAGGCCTTGGGCGCCTGCTGCGCGGCGCGGCAAAACTTCTCGTCTGGAGTTACAGAGGGAAACCCGCCACCCTCCTTGCCCGCGCCGACATGGCCCGCGGCCTTGGCATGATTGTGGGACTGCTTGGTCATGCCTATAAAGAGTACAGCCCTGAAAAGGTTATGGCCGAACGCCCCTGACAGAAAGACTTCATCTTGGAAGTTCCGCATACAGGTGCATGATCCAGTTCAGCCCGAAACATCAGCGCCTGCCGCACGATAGGCCGCCAGCAGGCTGGTGCGTGCATGGGGCCATGACAGCTCACCCGTACGCACGACCGCAGCCTCTATCATGTGTGCCGTCAGGGCCGGATCGTCAGAAACCCTGAGAATGGCTTCGGCCAGATGACCTGCTGTTAGCCCACTGGCCTGCAAACCTGCTGCACCAGCATCCATCCCGGATTGCTCCAGCGGAAAGAGCACAAACGGGATTCCCATAGCCATGAATTCCAGAGTTTTATTCATGGTGATTTTGTCATTATAGGTATCTTTGGGATCGGGGATGACGCCGATATCAAAGCTTGAATAAGCTTCCAGCAAGGCTGCACCGGTCAGATATCCGGTGAACCTGACTACATCATCCAGCCCTAATCTGGTGGAAAGTTTCTGGAGGCTGACAAATTCCGGGCCATCCCCTACAAGCACGGCACGAAACTCACTCCGCCCGCGTTGACTGACGATCTGCTCTATGGCGCGCAGCAGGTACTCGACGCCGTCCTGGCTGCCCATAATTCCGACATATCCTATAACCTTTCTGGCACTTCCCCGCAGAGCCGGATCAACTGGCCGCCGCTTGAACTTTTCGAGATCCGGCGCACTGCGAACAATAAAAATCTTCCCGTCAGCAATCCTGCCGCGCTGCATAGCAATACGCCTAGTCGACTCATTGGTTGCAATGACAACGTGAGCTGTCCTGAAGGTCATCCACTCCAGCCAGAGCTGAATCCTGTACATCAGATCACGGCGATGGAACTTGACCTCGTACAATTCCGGACAAAGGTCATGGTGATCAAAAACAAAGCGTTTGCCGAAAGGCCGATAGAACAGCCCGAGTAGGAAATAGATATCCGGCGGATTGCAGGCATGAATAATATCAAAGCCTTTGGTCAGGGCCAGCCGCAGAGACAGCACAAAGGCCCAGAACATGGTGACGCCGTACTCAATGATAA
>CAYSDE010000204.1:0-2773 GCA_964429685.1 uncultured Pseudobdellovibrionaceae bacterium | reverse complement strand
CCGCCGTCCACATCCCCGCCCTCAGTGCTTTGCTCGACGAGCCGCAATCAGCAGCATGAACAACGGAGCGGCGAGCCAGCCAGACCAGCGCCGGAATGGCGACTACCGCCAGCGGCCCGTAATCGCATTTGAGTCCGGCGACCAGAAGTCCGGCAGCCAGCGGCCAGCCAAGCAGATACCCGATTGCGCCTTTCTTGCTCATCCAATCGACCAGAACAGTCAGCGCGGTGCCGAGGCCGAGCGTCACCATGATATTGAGCTGGTAGAACATGTCGTCGGGTGAGAGTTTGTAGAAGAAGCCGAGCCAGTAGGGAATCTGGCTGATGATGGCCCACAGGCTCAGGCGCAGCAGATACCCCTCGGAACGATCCGGTTGCTGGGCCAGCCGCACGGCAATGACAAACAGGAACAGCGGCAGACTAAGACGTCCGACCAGCCGGAAAATTTGATACTCTGGCGCGAGGATCAGGCCGAAGTGATCGACCGCCATTGTGAGCAGGGCCAACCATTTGGCCATGTCAAGCTGGGCATTCAGCTGTGGAGCGGTGAGTGTGCGCGAGGTCGGGATCACAGAAGCCTTCATTGAGAGTGGTCTTGTCTTGTAAAAGGTTTATCCTATCTTCCTGCGAGCCGCCAGCGAAGACGTGCGGTAGTCCAGTCAAGGAGATCAGAATGAGTAAATCAACCGTCAAGAAAATGTCCCGTCCCGGTGCCAACAATGCCAGCAAGGTCATGGTGGATGCCTTGGCCGGTGTGTTGGGCGATACCTTCCAGCTTTTCGTCAATACCCAGACCTGTCACTGGAATGTGGTCGGCCCGAATTTCGTTGCCCTGCATGATTTGTTCGGCAAACAGTATGAAGAACTTCATGCGGCGGTTGATGAACTGGCCGAGCGGATTCGCTCTATTGGACATCCGGCTCCGGTTGGCGTTGGTGCCCTTAAGGCGCTGTCCTCCCAGCCAGACGGGCTCGGCAAGGGGGCGGCGGAAGATATGGTGGCCAGTCTGATCGAGGCCCATGAAAAACTGATTGCCGGACTTGTAAAGTCCATTGAGGTTGCCGACGAGGTTGATGATGATGGCACCGAAGACCTGCTGATTGGTCGTCTGCGCGCCCATCAGAAAATGCTCTGGATGCTTAAAAGCTCGCTGTAAAACGTAAAACCAGCCGGACTCTGTTGGGTCTGGCTGGTTAAACGACGATTTGACCTCTAAAATGCGTTTCTGCAGGATTTTCAGTCGGCTGGGTGAAAGAATTTTAAATTCAAACGGCGTCATAAATGTTGCTCGGCGGCAACATCGTAATTGGACTTTGACGTTGCCCGCAGCCGAGACAAAATAGCGCCTTGCGGGGTTAAGCTCTTTCCAATATTCCATTTTTCGTTGTCTCGCTCGCGTGAGTGTGTTGTTTTTCCTGCTATCTGAAAGGGTTTCCCTATGCGTAACAAGCTGCTTTCCCTCTTTGCCGCCCTGCTTCTGGTCACGGGCTGCTCCTCTACTTCCGGTTCCGGCGATGCCGATGGCATGGGCGGCGCTGGTCAGGGCCAAGTTGTTCCCGGTACCCAGGCTGATCTGGTGCAGAATGTTGGCGATCGCGTATTCTACGCTTTCGACAGCTCGACCCTGACGGCTGAAGCCCGTGCGATCCTTGATCGTCAGGCTGCCTGGCTCGGCAAGTATTCCAGCGTCAAGCTGGCCGTTGAAGGTCATTGCGACGAGCGTGGTACCCGTGAGTACAACCTTGCGCTCGGCGAGCGTCGTGCAACTGCCGTCCGCAACTATCTGGTTGCCAAGGGCGTTGCCGCTGACCGTCTCAGCACCATCAGCTACGGCAAGGAACGCCCGGAAGTCATGGGCTCCGACGAGTCCGCTTGGGCCCGTAACCGTCGTGGCGTAAGCGTCGTCCAGTAAGCTCTGGCCTACGCCTGAAGTTAAAGCGCCGTCCTGACCCTGTCAGGGCGGCGTTTTCTTTTGTCTGCGGCAAGCTCGGCGCTTGTTTTTTTTCGCGAACTGCCGCAGTTTGAGGACATGATGACCAAACGACTTCTCCTTGCCGCTACGGCTGCCCTGCTTGTTCTGTCCGCGCCCGTTTTTTCGGAGACAGCTGCAGCTGCCTCCGGTTCAACCGGCATGAGTTCCGACTATGCCAGTATTCTGGAAACCCGCATGCAGGCGATTGAAGAGCAGATCACCCGCCTGACCGCGCAGGTCGAGCAGGCGGATTATCAGGCGCGGCAGGCCCAAACCCGCTTGCAGCGGCTGGAAGAAGACGTCAATACCCGCTTCCGCATGATCGAGCAGGGCGGCGCGGCGGCTGCGTCGCCTGCACCCGCACCTTCAGCCAGTCCGGTGGGGACGGCGGTTGACCGTCCTCCGGCAACGGCTTCGGCGGGTACGGATGAGCGGGTGCTGGGACAACTGACCGGCGGCAATGGCGCGCCCGCAGCGGCTTTGCCCGACGATCCCAACACCGCGTATGATTTGGCTTTCTCGAAAGTGCGTGACGGCGATTATGAAGCGGCAGAGTCTGCAATGCGGGCTTTTGTTACCAAATGGCCGCGTCATGAATTGTCGAGCAATGCGAGTTACTGGCTGGCGGAAACCTTCTATGTGCGCGGCAATTACGAACAGGCGGCCAAGGCTTTTGCTGATGGCTATCAGAAATATCCACGCGGCGCCAAGGCTGAAGATACGCTGCTGAAGCTGGGACTGACCCTGTCCGCGCTCAATCGCGGCCCCGATGCCTGTGTGATCCTCGATCAGCTGCAGGCCG
>CAYSDE010000203.1:0-2787 GCA_964429685.1 uncultured Pseudobdellovibrionaceae bacterium | reverse complement strand
GGCCGCTCAATCACTTCACCGGCGGCAATCTGGTTGACCAGCGTATCGGGGAGGCCTAGTGGAATGCAGGCGCTCGGGAGTCAAACATGGTCGCCGCCAAGGTTCTTGCCCAGCTTTTTGCCGCACAATCGGCGCCGGAATGGCTGTCGGTTGGGGATACGGTTTCTTCCGTTAACGAAACAGCGCCTGCTCTGATAGCACCAGTGGTCTGGCTGGGGCCAGTGTTGCTGTTGCTGGTCGCCGGGGTTGTCCTGCTGCGCATTCTGCTAACCCGCCAGCAGCGCCGCCAGATTGACTGAGGCCTTTTTCTTCAGCGGGTCCCGGATGCGACAGCTGGCGCAGCCGAAGCGGCGGCGGTGATATAGAGGCCCCGCTGGTTTTCCATCGGCTTGAAGGCCTGAGTGATGCCCAGCACGGTTTCCGCGCCGCCCAGATAGAGAACGCCATCTGCCGGCATCTGCTTGACCATGCTTTCCAGCACTTTGGTCTTGGTCGGCTGGTCAAAATAAATCAGCACATTCCGGCAAAAGATGATGTCGAACTGGCCAAGCGGGCGCATGTCATCCAGCAGGTTGAACTGCTGGAACTTGATCTGGTCGCGGACGGACTTGGCAATCTGCCACTTGTCACCAACCTGGGTGAAGTTCTTGACCAGCATGGTAATGGGCAGGCCGCGTTGCACCTCGAATTGCGTGTAGATGCCCTGCTGGGCCTTGTCGAGGACATCCCGGCACAAATCGGTTGCCACAATTTCGATATGCCAGCCCGCCAGCTTGGCCCGTTCTTCATCCAGAATCATGGCCAGCGAATAAGGCTCCTGCCCGTTGGAACAGGCCGCCGACCAGATTCGCAAACGCTTGACCGCCGCCCGTGCCTGCAGATATTTCGGCAAAACAATCTGGCGGAACTGGTCGAAGGGGCGCTGGTCGCGAAAGAAAGAGGACTCGTTGGTGGTCATCGCATCGGTAATATCGGCCAGCAGATTTTCATCTGTTCGCTTGCGCATCACTTCGGCCAGATCGCTCAGATCCTTAAGGTTGGCCTTGCGCGCAATCGGCATCAGGCGCGATTCAAGCAGATAGGCCTTCTCCTTGGTCAGCACCAGACCTGACCGTTGGTAGAGTATCTTGGCAAACAGTTCGTAGTCTTCGATCTTCATGTCAGCGACCCCGTTGCCCGGCGTCTCAGCCATGGGCCGATTTCATCGAGTGGCAATATAGCGGAACACAGACCAGCCGTGGCCACAGCGCCTGGCATCCCCCAAACCACTGAGGTTGCCTGATCCTGAGCGATAACCGTACCGCCGCCCTCAACCACCAGCTTGGCTCCACGCATACCATCCGACCCCATGCCGGTTAGAATGGTGAGCAGTATCTTTCCGGCACCATAGGCGGCAATCAGACTGCGCAGCATGGGATCGACTGCGGGGCGACAATAGTTCTCCGGCGGCCCCTGATCCAGTTTCATATGAACGTCAGAGCCGACTTTTTCGCACAGCATGTGGAACTCTCCCGGCGCCAGCAGGGCTTCCCCCGCCTTGGGCACATCCCCGGTCACAGCTTCACGACAGGGCAGACCGGTCTGTTTGGTAATGTGATCGGCCAGAATGGTGGTAAAGGCCTTGGGCATGTGCTGGGTAATCAGGATCGGCTGACGCAGCCCTTTGAGATGAGGCAACACTGAAAACAGGGCCTGCGGCCCGCCAGTTGATGACCCGATCACCAGAATCTCCGGCAGACCCCGCGCCGGGTCGCGCAGCTTGATTTCGGATCCTTCATAAAGCTGAACCCGCGGAGCAGCAACGGAAGATGGCGCGCTCGCCGACGGCGCTGGCGCCGGTTTGGGAACAACACCAGCGGGCAGCGGCCCGGTTTTGCCGAGCTTGCGCCGCTCGCGCCAACCACTCACACCAAGAGCCCGCACCTTTTCAAGCAGGTCGGCTTTCCACTCATCGGCCGCATGAACATCCCGGGTGGATGAAGGCTTGCTGACATAGTCTGCGGCCCCCAACGCCATCGCCCGGATACTGACTTCAGCACCATGCAGGGTCAGCGTGGACGACATGATAACCCGGCTCCACCGCGCCAGCTGCACGATTTGCGGCAAAGCAGTCAGGCCATCCATAACCGGCATTTCAATATCAAGAATGATGACATCCGCCAGATCGCGCTTGACGAAGTTGATACCACTCTGACCATCCCCGACCGAACCCACCACCACCACTTCCGGAACATCAGCCAGAGCGCGGGCGACAAAACCGCGAATGACCGCTGAATCATCAACAATCAGAACGCGGATCGGGTCGGTCGCACTGGGAAGGTTGGCATCGGACATGATTTAGAGAAGACCAATCTGGGAAAACTTGATCTGGATGATTTCGCTGTCGAAGGGTTTCATGATGTATTCGTTGGCCCCGGCCTGCAGGGCCTCCTTAATGTGGTTAAGGTCGGCCTCGGTCGTACAGAACAGAACCTTGGGCTGATCACCGCCCGGCAGTTTGCGCAACGCCCGCAGGAACTCAATACCGTTCATCACCGGCATGTTCCAGTCGAGCAGAATGGCATCCGGCATCTTGAGCTGACAGGATTCCAAAGCTTTCTTGCCATCTTCGGCTTCAGTACAGCTGAACTGCAGCTCCTGAACAATCTTACGGGCAATTTGACGAACGACGCGGCTGTCATCTACCAGAAGACATGACTTCATTTATATACCCTCCCGATGCACCCAGACCGATCAGCGGCCTCAGGCAGCATTTTCCTGCGATAGTACCAGCAACCGGGCAACATC
>CAYSDE010000202.1:0-2796 GCA_964429685.1 uncultured Pseudobdellovibrionaceae bacterium | reverse complement strand
CGTGAAGATCAACGACAAGCACATCGAAGTCATCGTTCGTCAGATGATGCAGAAGGTGCGCGTGGTCGATCCCGGCCAGACCACCTTCCTCGCCGAGGAAGAGGTGGAGCGTCAGGAATTCTTCCGCGAGAATGCCCGTGCCGAAGACGAGGGCCTCAAGACGGCCAGCATGGTGCCCCTGCTGATGGGTATCACCAAGGCCGCGCTGCAGACCCGCAGCTTCATCTCGGCGGCGTCGTTCCAGGAAACCACCCGCGTTCTTACCGATGCTGCCGTCAACGGCAAGATCGATACGCTGGATGGCCTCAAGGAAAACGTCATCGTCGGTCGTCTGATCCCGGCTGGTACCGGTGCGGTGGTCAATCGCCTCAAAGCGATTGCGGCCGAACGTGACCGCGCTGCCGGTATCCTGCCGCCTTCTACCAAGTCGATTGAATCCGGCAAGGAAGAAGCTGCCTAAGCAGTTCCGCATCAAGAAACAGCAAAGGCCGGAGCTAAACCCTCCGGCCTTTCTTTTAGGGGGCCGTTGGTTTTGGTGCGACGGAGAATAGCGGTTTGATAGGTGCAGGGGTGGGGGCGCTGCCCGCTTCCTGCCGCAACTGCAACAACGCTTCATGCGTGCGCGGGCTGAACAGGAAGGGAGAGTAATCCTGTCTGGCGGGGGTATCCGCTTCTTCATCTGGTAGCGCCGGTCTGGTGACTTCTCCGCGCAGGGTATCGACAATCTCGGCGGAGTTGGGGCCGCTGTAATCAGTGTTGGTGATAATCATGTAGCGGCCATCAAAAACGCTGAGCGTACCGGAAAGAACAGGCTGGCCATGTTTGATTCCGGTACTGGAAAGAGCGTAGTCCCAACTCAGATTAGTTGCCGAATCATGGAAACGGTAACTGTTCAGAAACTGGCTACTATTGGTAGCCGGGTAGGGAATATTGAGCATCCGGCCATCGGTGGTGCGCACCAACAGCGACAGATTCCCATTTTCGTCCTGCATCCGCGAGATATTGCGGTCAATACCCACCCAATCACGGCGGTCTTCTGTTCCGGGGTTCTGCTCGGTAGGGGGGACGGGCAGATGGCTGGTCCTTGCTTCGGGGTGTTTAAGCAGATAGGCCATAAGCAGGAGCGGGCCCTGCTCATAAATGCCGAGCCACTCCGAAGACTGCGCTCTTTCCAGCCTTTCAATCCAGCCGTCGGTTCGCTCCTCTCCCCAATGCGGGCGCAGTTTTTCCTGCAACAAATGTCGTTGTTCAGGAGGTAGCGGCTTGCCCATGACCTCTTCAAGATCCTGACCAATATTTGTCACAGTATTATCGCCCGAGCGCGAGATCATGGGAATGTCCCGCACATCGGTCGAAGATGAAGAGGACAGGTAGTGGGTGAGGAAAGACTCTATTCCAGCCGGACGCAGATGTTTCTCTGAGCGGTCGAGGTATTTCACAAAGCGCTGGAGGGAATCCAGATCAAACTGGTTGTGCCGATCCACCATCGACAGCAGCTGCGAGCCGGGAGGAAGTCGGTGTGCGGCCTCATGCGCAGCGCCGCCGTGACAGGAGAGCAGGATGACATCAATCGGTTGTTTGCCATTGGCGCTGTTGATCGTGTCGAAATACTGTTCGACGTTGCTCAGGGTTTTCTTGTCGCCATCCTTGCCATGAAACCGAAGTCCGAGACTACCATCCTCCTGCAGTTTGCCATGCGTGAGGTGCAGAATACTCTGAACAGGAAGACCCTGCTCGTGTAGTTGTTGGATCTTCTTTCCGACAGCGCGGATGGACAGCGGTGTTTCTCCATCACCAACGGTAACCACCCTGATCCCTGATTTATCCAATGCCATCGCCAGTTCGGAAATATCGTGCCGGTTCCAGTCAGAACTGCCCGGCCCGGCCACCAGCAGCATAACCGGTGCCGCTCCCGCCTGTCCGGTGGGGCTGGCCAGTTTGCTGAAACGCGGTGACATCGGGGCGGCATCACTCATCCCACGAGTGTAAACCTGATCGGTTAGGCTTGGCTTAAAATGCTGATTATTGGTTATATAACAGGTTGTTAGTGTTAGCTTTCCTTGCTGTTGCTCCAGCGCAAGCTGGAGTCTTTTCTTTCCGCAGAAGATGCCAGCATTCGCTAGCATGACGGTGTGTTTTTGTGGGCAATATTTGTCAAATCGTATTCAGTATGCTGGCTCCCGGATTTGAGGCAGGTGCTAAGGTAGGAAATAGTCCCTAAAATCGTTAAGGAAGGGGCAGAAGATGTCGAGAACGAGGAAGGAGCGCGACGCGAAGTTCAAGGCGAAAGTCGCGATCACGGCGCTGCGGGAAGAGGGAACGCTCTCGGAGCTGGCGGCGAAGTTCGAGGTTCACGCGAACCAGATATACGCGAGGAAGAAAGAGCTTCTGGAGAAGGCGCGGCCGCTTTTTCTGTCGGGCAAGGACAGTCGGGATGACAAGGAGCGGGTTGCGAAGCTGCACCAGACGATTGGCAAGCTGGTGGCGGAGCGGGATTTTTTAGCGGATGTGCTCAGGAAGTAAGCAGGCCTGAGCGGCAGAGTAAGGTTGTGCATATGATGGAGCTTTGCCCACGAGCCCCGCAGCAACCGGAAAAGGGAGATTCTCATGCAGAAAAAAACCTGATACACTCCATCATCGCCTTACACACTGGGTGTGCAGGCATTGTTCATCAACCAGGCTGCTTTCCACCTTAAATCTTGGAAATGCTGTCTCATAAACAGGGGCTACCTCAGGTATTCAATCTCTTTCGGGTTGTATTCCCCGCCGCTTGCGGCGTAGTTTTGTGGGATGAGC
>CAYSDE010000201.1:0-2817 GCA_964429685.1 uncultured Pseudobdellovibrionaceae bacterium | reverse complement strand
TTCCCATGACGGCAACACCTTAGCAGGGTGTTGCACTTCGTTTGTGAACTTAAGGTATCCTTCGCTCCGTATCAACTGTGGCATCCATTTTTCTACACCGTCTTTTACCCCAGCATGGACTCCGGCCTTCGCCGGAGTGACGGCCATCTTATTATTGGGCAATAATTATAGCCGTTGGTATCACTTCCGCTTCACGCCGCCTGTCCGCTACCGGTGGAGCCGAAGCCGCCGGTGCCCCTCATCGTTTCGGGGAGGTCGGTGACTTCTTCCCATGTGGCGACTTCATGTTTGGCAATCACCATCTGGGCAATCCGCATGGCGGGAGTAATGGTGACCTCCTCGGCGGACAGATTGACCAAAATCACGCCGACTTCGCCGCGATAATCGGCATCGATGGTGCCGGGGCTGTTGAGGACGGTCAGTCCCTGCTTGAAAGCCAGACCCGAGCGGGGCCGGATCTGGGCCTCGTAGCCAACCGGCAAAGCGAGGCTGAGGCCGGTCGGAATCAGCTTTCTTTCCAGCGGCTTGAGGACGACCGGGGCCGGGATGGCCGCATAAAGATCCATGCCTGCCGCTCCGGCGGTAGCATAGGCGGGCAGATCAAGCGACTGGCCATGGGGCAGTTTTTTGACAGCAACTTTAAGTGTCGACATGTTATTTCCTCACGGCTTGATGAATGGCAGCAATGCCGCCGGAAAGATTGGTATACTGCGCGTCAGACAATCCGGCCGCGCTCATCCGCTCGGCCAGTTCTTCCTGCGGGGGGAACTGGCGGATGCTTTCGGCCAGATACTGATAGGAGGCCGCATCCCGCGCCACATATTTGCCAAGGGCGGGCAGTACCGCAAAAGAATAGATGTCATACAAGGGCCGCAGCACCGGCTTGACCCGGCTGAATTCCAGACAGAAGAAGCGCCCCTCCGGTTTCAGTACCCGGGCAGCTTCCCGCAAAGCGGCGTCAATATCGGTGACATTACGGAGGCCGAAGGAGATGGTGTAGGCGTCTAGCGAGCCACTTTTAATTGGCAGTGCTTCGGCATTGCCAACCACGTAACGGAAAGTCTTGAACTGGCCCCGGTCAATCGCCCGGTCACGACCCACCCGCAGCATCGACTCGTTAATATCGCAGAGCGTTACTTTGGTTTTGGGGCTGCTTTTGTTAATAAGAAAGGCGATGTCGCCGGTGCCGCCCGCCACGTCCAGCACGGCTTCGCCTGCTTTGGGCGCGAGCAGAGCGACGAATTTCCGCTTCCACAGCCGGTGAATGCCCCCCGACATCAGGTCGTTCATGAGGTCGTAGGAGGGGGCCACCGAATCAAATACGTCCTTGACCAGCTTGGCTTTTTTCTTCGGATCGACCTTCTGGTAGCCGAAATAGCCAGCCTCCCGGGCGAGGGGGCGGGAGGAGGGGGAAGCCGTTTTTCTGGTCGTCTTGGTCATAGTCCTGTTGTCTTAGCACCCCTGAAGGGGTTATAAAGTACAAAGTTTTTCAGAGGATGGTTTTGAAGATGGCTTTCAAGCGTGCCTATGGCAACGATACATTGACGTTCCTGAAGAACTTGCGCCGTCGTCCCCGCAATACCGGGGCCATTCTGCCTTCCGGCCCGATACTCGGCAAAGCCATTGCCGGTCAGATTAACCTTTCGCTGGAAGGGCCGATTCTCGAACTTGGCCCCGGCACCGGTGTTTTTACCAAAGCCCTGCTGGATCGCGGCGTCGCGCCCGAGCGGCTGCTGCTGATCGAATTCAATGCTGATTTCGTGCGTCATCTGCGCAAGCGCTTTCCCGGCGTCACTGTTGTTCATGGCAGTGCTTTTGAACTGGCCAAGGTATTGGCCGAGCGCGGCATCAGCAAGGTTGCCGGAATTGTCTCCGGCCTGCCTTTGCTCAATTTTCCCGAAGATATGCGGCTAAGCTTCATCCATCAGTGTATGGAAGCCTTGGTCGAAGGGGGCGTGCTGGCCCAGTTCACCTATGCCCAACGGGCACCGATTGCCGCGCCCAAGGGCGTTCATGTCGGTCTGGCCAAGCGGGTCTGGCTCAATATGCCCCCGGCCACTGTGTGGGTGTATCATAATGACAAACACCACACGAGCAACGCGGCCTGAGTTTTAGGCCCGCCCGCATAAAATCCCCCTCGCCGGAAAGAAAACTCCATTCTTCTGTGGATAACCTGATTTCGTGAACCGGAATTCATATTTTGATAACCCTTTGGGGGCATAAACCCGCCTCCGCACTGAGGCGATTCTGATTCTCCGGCGGTCAAAAGAGAAAAACTGCAAGAAGCCTTTGGCGTTGCGCCAAAGATAAGTTATTCTGTTATCTGGAGTTGTCATGCGTTTAAAGTCTTTCTCCGCACGAACCCTGACTGAGGCGATGGCCGAGGTGAGGAAGGCGTTGGGTGAAAATGCCATTATTGTGGCCACCAGCGAAGAAGCAGACGGCGTACGCGTCACTGCGGCGCTGGACGACAGTCCGTTGCCGCCGCCTGCCCCTCCGGCGGCCACCCCTGAATTTCCATTGGAACCGGATGATCCTGATTCACTGGATGTGATTGACGGGGTGATTGCGGCGCTGGAACATCACGCTGTCCCACATGACCTGATTGTCAAGCTGACCGACACCCTGCATGCCTTTGACCTTGAGCAGCCGATTCTGGCACTGGGGGCGGCGCTGGACGCTTCCTTCTCGTTCCAGCCCCTGCCAGAGGGTCAGGCCGAACGTCCGCTGATGCTGGTCGGCCCGCCCGGCGCCGGTAAAACCCTTACGATTGCGAAGCTGGCAACCCGGTTGGCGCTTAAGGGAGAACCGGTCAGC
>CAYSDE010000200.1:0-2830 GCA_964429685.1 uncultured Pseudobdellovibrionaceae bacterium | reverse complement strand
CTCGGCATATTCCGTCCCTCATACCATGCCTTTACTGTTCTGGGGTTGGTGCCGGTTTCACGGGCAATGTGCTTTATGGCTGACGTGTTCACGCCCCCGATTTTTCGGAGGTGCCGGACTATTCCCTCCATAATTTCCGCTTCAATTTTCTTCGGCTCCGACAGCCGGGAAACTCTGTCCATTTTAGCTTGAGACATCACAGGGCTCCTTTCGTTAACATTGAAAGGGCCTGAAGGATTGTACCCGGCGGGCGCAACAAACCTGATTCGGGATATGAATAAGATGACGGGCAGCAAAAACAGCGGGATGTCTACAGACCAGTCGGCACAATCACCCAAGCGGGCGGCCATGTATGTGCGTATGTCGCCGATCACCAGAAATACTCCACCGAAAATCAGGCCGACACGATCCGGGAATATGCCGTCCGTCACCAGATGGAAATCGTCCGGCGCTATGCTGACGAGGGCAAAAGCGGCCTCAAGCTTGATGGTCGGGACGCCCTGAAGCAGCTGATTGGTGACGTGCAGGCTGGCA
Organism: uncultured Pseudobdellovibrionaceae bacterium; assembly: GCA_964429685.1. GTDB lineage: Bacteria > Pseudomonadota > Alphaproteobacteria > UBA2400 > UBA2400 > CAYSDE01. The sequence goes on along the minus strand of CAYSDE010000200.1, from coordinate 2,296 downwards.
CGGCTGACTTTCAGGTAATTCTGGTGCTGGATGTCACTCGCTGGGGCCGGTTTCAGGATGCGGACGAGAGCGCCTATTATGAGTATATCTGCCGCCGCGCCGGAATTGCCGTTCAGTATGTGGCCGAGCAGTTCGAGAATGACGGTAGCCCGGTCTCAACCATCGTTAAGGGCGTCAAGCGCGCCATGGCCGGAGAATACAGCCGCGAATTGTCGGCCAAGGTGTTTGCTGGACAGTGCCGCCTGATCGAGCTTGGGTTCCGGCAAGGTGGCCCGGCAGGCTACGGCCTGCGCCGCCAGCTTCTCGACGAGCAAGGCCAGCCCAAAGGACTGCTCAGGCGCGGCGAACACAAGAGTCTGCAGACTGATCGGGTGATTCTGGTGCCGGGGCCGGAGGACGAGATCGAGAATGTGCGCTGGATCTATAAGGCCTTTGTCGAGGAAGACCGACAAGAAGGCGAGATTGCCGCTCTACTGAACCAGCGCGGTGTCACCACCGATCTGGGCCGCCCGTGGTCGCGCGGCACCGTGCATCAGGTGCTGACCAATGAGAAATACATCGGCAACAACGTGTTCAATCGCCGCTCCTTCAAGCTGAAGATCCGCCGGGTCGAGAACGAACCCGAGATGTGGGTGCGAGCCGATGGCGTCTTTGATAGTATCGTTGATCCAGCCCACTTCTATACCGCACAGGGCATCATTCGGGAGCGCAGCCGTCGCCTGTCTGATGAAGACATGCTCTCCAAGCTTCGCTCGCTGCACGAAAGGCAGGGCTGGTTGTCCGGGCTGGTGATCGACGAGGCCGAAGATATGCCCTCGAGCAGCGCCTACGGCTACCGCTTTGGCAGTCTGCTGCGCGCCTATCAACTGGTGGGATTCACCCCGGAACGGGACTACAGCTATATCGAAATCAACCGCCAGCTCCGCCAGACCTATGCCGGGATCGTAGAGGATGCCATCCGGCAGATCCGCGAACTGGGCGGTGAAGTCCACCGGGAAGTCGGCTCGGACCTGCTGTTCGTCAATGGCGAGATCAAGGTCTCAGTCATCATCTGCCGCTGCCAACAAACAGCCGCCGGAGCTTATCGTTGGCAACTCCACCTTGATAGCGGCCTGCGCCCGGACATAACGGTTGCCATCCGCATGGATGCCGCCAATACCCAGCCGCTGGATTACTACCTGCTCCCCGCACTGGACATTGAGGATCCGAAGGTCCGTCTCAAGGAAAACAACGGGCTAGCTCTGGACGCCTACCGCTTTGATGATCTGCAGGCCTTTTTCCTGCTGACGGAACGGGTCAGCCTGCGAGAGGCCGCATAAGATGGCCAAATCCAGCAGCAAGATCCAGATGATTCCGATCGAGAAGATCAACATTCTGAACCCGCGCGTGCGCAACCAGAAACTCTTTGCTGAATTCAAGGGCAATATCTCGAAGGTGGGGCTCAAACGCCCGATCACGGTGGCACCCTGCCATTCCGGTGCCGCAGGTAAGGAGTATGATCTGGTCTGCGGCCAAGGACGGCTTGAGGCTTTTATGGCCTGCGGCCAGAGCCATATTCCGGCGCTTGTGGTCGAGGCCAGCGAAGAAGATGCGCTGATAATGAGTTTGGTCGAAAACATGGCCCGGCGCAAACATCGGGCCATGGAACTGTTCCACGGGCTCGAGTTGTTGGTTCAGCAAGGATACGACTCCCACGCCATTGCCACCAAAACAGGCCTCTCTCATGAATATGCCAGCGCCGTCATGAACCTGCTTAATCGGGGTGAAGAACGGCTACTTGCCGCTGTAGAGGCCGGGCATATGCCGATCAGTCTGGCAGTACGGATCGCGGAATCTCCTGAGGATGAACAGCGCGCCCTGCATGAAGCTTATGAGAGTAAGCAGCTGCGCGGCAATCGCCTGCTGGTCGCCAAACGGCTGGTTGAGCTGCGCAGGCGGCGCGGAAAAAGCTATCGCAGTGACAGCCGCAATCCGGTCGACCGGACCAGCAAGGACAGTACGGCCACGGTGCATGACGTCATGAAGACCTATCAGAAAGAGGTCGACCGCAAAATCATCATGGTGCGCAAGGCAGATGTGGCCAGCACCCAGCTCCTGTTCATTGTGCAGGCACTGCGCCGCCTGCTGAAGGAAGACAACTTTCAAAACCTGCTGAAAGCGGAATCCCTGCAAACCGTGCCCAAGCCGGTGATGCAGATCATCAAGGAAAGGTCCGTCTGATGGCGCGCGCCTCTGATAGTCCCAACAATACACAGATCCGGCTGGGATTTGATGGAGATACCATTACCTTGCCGCT
>CAYSDE010000199.1:0-2830 GCA_964429685.1 uncultured Pseudobdellovibrionaceae bacterium | reverse complement strand
GCCGAACTGTTTGAGGAAATCCTGTCCGTAGGTCTTGATGCTGGTCGGCTCGGCCGTGATGAAGATGGTATGGTCCGGGGGACAGGCCAGCTCTTCGGCCCGCATCGAAAAACGCTCGCCAGTCAGCGGAGGCAGATCATCATAGACCACCAGCCAGTCATAAGCGCGGACCTCGGGGTCGAAAACAAAACGGAGATCACCCCAGCTTTGACCATCCGGCAGCTGACGGCTCCAAAGGGGAGCGTCAGCACCAGTATGGCCTTTGGCGACAAATTTGACGGTTAGTGTCAAGCGTTTGCTACCGGCTGGGTGCCATCACCGGGGATGAAGTGGCGACGGAACATGTCGGCAAAATCAATCGGGTTGATCATCAGTGGGGCAAAGCCGCCATCGCGGGTGACATCAGCAATGATGTTGCGGGCAAAGGGGAAGAGCAGACGCGGCACTTCAACCAGCAGCACCGGCTGGAGGGCTTCTTTCGGCACACCCTTAAGCAAGGCCAGACCGGCATAAGCCAACTCGATCACAAAGGCGGTGTTGCCGGCAACCTTGGCTTCAGCCTTGATATGAAGGGTGACTTCATAACTGTCTTCCGGGCCGCCCCGGGTCTGCACGTCAATGCGGACGTCCAGCACCGGCTGTTCCTGACTGGGCATCAGGCTTTGCGGCGCATTGGGATTCTCGAATGAAAAATCCTTGATATATTGCGCCTGAATCATGATCGGCAGGCTCTGGGCCTGAGGGGGGGCGGTTGGTTCACTGTCAGTCATAACGAACTCCTTCAGGATAAAAAACAGACCTTCCCTAGCACAAGGAGGCAAGGTAAACCAGCGGGCATGAAGGGTGTTTTATTGACACGGCCACAGGCTCAGGCCGAACGTACTGCCGCGCTTATTGCGGCGGAAGGCCATTTTAACCCGGTCATCTCGCCCTTGCTCCGCATTGTGGCCTTACCGTGGAGCTTTCCGGAGCGGATACCCGCAGCCATCCTGCTGACAAGTATTAACGCCAGCTTTGCCCTATCCGGTTTTGCCCGAACCACCAGTATTGTTGCAGTTGGCAAAGCAACCGCTGAGGCAGCGCGTCGCTTGGGTTTTACCGATGTTGAAAGCGCTGATGGAGACGGGATGGCTCTGGTTGGTCTGGTTAAAACGCACCTTTCTCCTGCCGCCGGAGGCCTGTTGCATCTTTCCGGACAGGACGTCGCCACTGATCTTGAAGCTGAACTGGGAGAGGCTGGCTATCAGGTTGAGCGCAAAATAGTCTACCGGACTGAAGAAGCCCACCAGCTGCCGCCAGACATTCACCAGAAAATCGGGGCTGGAGACATTGTGGCGGCTCTGGTTTATTCCCCCAAGACTGCCCGGACTCTGGCAGCGCTTCTTTCTGCTGGAGAAAAGGCCAGACTTTCCCTCATCACCCTCAGCCCGGCTATTACCGAGGCGGCGGGCGCAGGGTGGAAGGCTTGTTTCTCTGCGGCCAAACCCAGCGAGTCAGATTTGCTCAAAACCCTCTTCGGTTTGGCAGATTCGGTGTAGAGTAACGCTCATCAGACCCCGTGAGGCAAGCCTATGGCCGAAGATTCCGTTCCCCCCCTTCCTGAAGTTGCGCCCAAGGCTGCTCCGGTTTCCTGCGTCAAGCGGGGCTCCTGTCTGCCGCTGCTGGTTTCCCTGCTGGCGCTGGCGGCGGCGCTGAGCCAACCGCTCTGGGTCGCCCGTTTTTATCCCGACAAGACTGTCGTCAGTGCGGAATCTTCTGAACAGGTAATGGCGCTTCAGTCCGAGATTAACGCGGTGAAGGCCAGCGTGGCGGCCCTGCCCGCTCCCGCAAATACCGAAGACCTCCGCCAAAAGATTGACGGGCTGCAGCATGATCTGGCTGCTCTTGCCGAGCGGCTTGCCGTGCTTGAGACTCATGCTGTGCCAGCAGTCACCCCCACCCAACTGACCGACCTGCAGAACAGGATGGATCAGCTGGTGGCGCAGCAGGGGAAAGCCAGTCAGGACAGTACAGCCGAAAAGGTTTTTGCCAGTGCGGCGCTGCAACTGGTTGCGGCCTGGCAGGGCGGCCTGCCCTTTGATGCGCCGTGGCTCGCGCTGGTCGCTGCGGCCGAGACGGCCTCACCTGATCTGGTGGTCACACTTAATGATGTGGCACCGGTTCTGCTGCCTTGGCGCACGCAGGGTCTGCCCCGCTTGTCCCAGCTTGAAACCGGCTTTGCTGAGGCGGCCAAAGCGGCACTGGTGGCCAGTCAACCAGTTGGTGAAAGCTGGTGGCAGCAGTCCTTAAATCACCTCAAGGGGCTGGTGGTTATCCGCCGTACCGATGCGGCGGTTCCTGCAGACGAAATTTCAGTTGAGGCCACTCTGGCGCGTGCCCAAAGCCGGTTGCAGGCTGGTGATCTGGCCGCTGCGATTGATCTAGCAGCTTCACTGACCGGCGCGCCAGCCGAAGTCATGGCCAAATGGCTTGAAGGAGCACGGGCACGCTTGCGCGCCGATGGGCTAGCAGCAACTCTGTCCGCTCAGGTTGCAGCGCGGTTGACTCCGGCCACAGCGCCCGGGGCCCTGCCATGATCCGGCTCTTTCTGTTCTTCATCAAGCTCGCGGTTCTGGTCGCTGCTGCCGTCTGGCTGGCCGATCATCCGGGACAGGTCAGTTTTGCGTGGCAGGGTTATGAGGTTTCAACCTCGGTGGCGGTGCTGGTAGTGGCTGCTGCTGTTTTTGTTGTTGTCCTCCTGACCCTGCATACAGTCTGGCTGACATTGGTCAGTGTCCCCCGCGCCTTGACTCTGGCCCATCTGTCGCGTCGCCAGCGCAAGGGCTATCTG
>CAYSDE010000198.1:0-2841 GCA_964429685.1 uncultured Pseudobdellovibrionaceae bacterium | reverse complement strand
GTGCAGGGCCGCAACATAATCAGCCTTGTCTTCATATTTCAGCCTAGCATTGCCGAAGGAGTTGAAGCACTCTCGCTTGTTGAGCTGGCACAGATATTGGTCAAATGAAGCCCATAAAGTCATTTCAATTCCAGTATAGAGTATCATCAGGAAATCACCGGGCTTGTCATCGTGCGACACCGCGCACTCTTGAAGATTACGGAGAACCGCATAATGTGGGGATGTGAATAGTAAACGTCCCCTCATTATCTATCATCGCAACTGCAGCGATGGCTTCGGGGCTGCTTTGGCGGCCTGGCTGAAATATGAAGACAAGGCTGATTATGTTGCGGCCCTGCACGGCGATGCCCCGCCCGAGGTCACAGGGCGCGAGGTGGTCATCATTGATTTCGCCTGGCCCCGTACCATGACCGAAACCCTGCAAAGCGAGTCCCACTCGTTACTGGTACTGGATCACCATGATACGGCAGCGCGCAATCTGGCCGGATTGGACTATTGCCATTTTGACCAGAGCCACAGTGGCGCCGTACTGGCGTGGCAGCATTTCCATCCTGGTCGGGCGATCCCGCATATGTTCAGTCTGATTGAAGATGCTGATTTGCGACTTTATCGCAAAGGCGAAGAAACTGCCCGTTTCATGGCCCATCTCAAGACGCTGCCCAAGGACTTTCTGATCTGGCAGGACCTGATGACCGAAATGGAACAGCCGGACAGACGCAAAGAGCTGATGGAAGTTTACGGCCACACCCACAAACACCGGAGGGCCATTGTGCATGAAGCGGCCCGGCAGGCCCGTTCCTTCTGCCTTGAGGACGGACTCAGCGGTTATCTGGTCGAGGTCGATGATTTTCAGTACGCCTCTGACGTTGCAGAATATCTGGCCATCCGGGCGCAAGCCGACGGCCACAAGGGCGCCCTCGGTGTGGTCTGGCGCGAGAGCAAGGACAAGCCGGGCTGGGTTTCCGGCAGCATCCGCACCCGCGATGAAGCGGTGGACTGTCAACTCATCGCCATCCAGTTGGGCGGTGGCGGCGGCCATCCCAAATCCAGCGGCATTCTCATTCCGTCTGACCACTGGAAAGAAACGCTGAAAAGAGTTCAGCAGACCGGATCAAACTGATATAACGACAAAAACCTGAAGTAATAAGGAAGGAACCATGACCGCAACCACAAAACTGGGGATGATTGTCCGTGCGCTGGCCTTTGCTGCTCACAAACACCGCGACCAGCGCCGCAAGGATGCTGAGGGCAGCCCCTACATCAATCACCCGATTACCCTCGCCGACATTCTGATCAACGAGGGCGGCATTACCGACGAGGATGTGATCTGCGCCGCGCTGCTTCATGATACGATTGAAGACACCGAAACGACGGCTTCCGAGATGGAACAGCATTTCGGTGCAAAAATTACCCGCATCGTTCTGGAAGTTACCGACGACAAAAGCCTGCCCAAAGTTGACCGGAAACGCCTGCAGATCGAACATGCCGGGGGATCCTCGCGGGAAGCCCAACTGGTCAAGTTCGCCGACAAGATTTCCAACCTGCGCGATGTTGCCAAAAGCCCGCCCGTGGGCTGGCCGCTGCAGCGTCAGCAGGAATATTTTGACTGGGCCAAAGCGGTCATCGACCAGATCCGCCCCGCCCATCCCGGACTGGCAGCAGTTTTTGACGAGGCCTATACCCGGAAACCGTAAAAAATGGTCTGTAGAACCGGGCGAATCTTGCTATAGCCTGCCTTATGACCGTTCCGCTGATCAAATCTTTTGGCGCCCATGCGCCCCGCCCCTGGCAGCGGCAGGTGATTGACCTCACCCGCCGCCTGCCGGAAACCTGGTTGGGTCGTCGTCTGGCCCTCTGGCTGCGCAAGCCGGTGCTGAAAGTCATTGGCACACAGCCGGTTGATCTGGAACTGCTGGGTTTCCGCATGCGCCTGCTCCCCTTTGACAATGTGTCGGAAAAGCGGGTGATGTTCACGCCGCAGTTTTTTGACAGCGCCGAGTTGGCCTTGCTACGCCGCCGTATCTGTCCCGGCTTTCAGTTCGTCGATGTGGGGGCCAATGCCGGGCTGTACAGCCTGTTCGTCGCCGCCCGCACCGGTGACAATGCCCGTATTCTGGCCATCGACCCGCAACCCGCCATGCTGGAGCGGCTTGAAACCAATATCCTGCTCAATGCCTTCACCACCATCACGGTCGCCCCCGTCGCCGTCGCGGATCGGGAAGGAGAACTCGAGTTTCATCTTGATACCAAAAACCGTGGCGGAGCCAGCCTCAACGCTACTGGCGGCGAGGTACTGCGCGTCAAATGCCGTCCGCTGCTCAGCCTGATGGATGAAGCCGGGATTGATCAGCCCGATGCCATGAAAATCGACATCGAAGGTGCCGAGGACATGGTGCTGGGATATTTTCTGGAAACCGCGCCGCGCTCCCGCTGGCCCAAACTCCTTTTCATGGAACGCAACTCGGCCAAATGGCAAACCGACATCCTGTCCCTCGCTATCGCCCAAGGCTACCGCGAACTGTCGCCGGGCCGCATGAATGTCATTCTTGAGCTGAATGAAACAGCTTGATACTCTAAAATAGATTCTTATCCTTAACTTTTTATTAAAGTTTTATGTTTCCGGCTTGTAGTTATTGATAATTTATACACAAATATCCAGAACTGTACTGATATATAAAATGCAAAGTTTTTGAGTATTGAACGAAGACTTTGTTCGTGATAGCATCACCCTAGAAATAAGCTTCTGCGAAGTTGTGGAAGCTTAAACAACTCTATCGAAGGAAACGATCATGAAGAAACTTCTTGGTTCTGTTGCCGTTGTTGCGGCTGTTACTCTGGTTG
>CAYSDE010000197.1:0-2889 GCA_964429685.1 uncultured Pseudobdellovibrionaceae bacterium | reverse complement strand
ATTTCTCAAAAGTCCGCAAGCCACCCAGCCCCAGCATGGCCATAACCAGCTCGAACAGGTTTTCAGTCGGCAAGCCGGGCAGTGAAACGGTCGGGTACCAGACCGTCAAAATCCACGCCCAGAACGGGGCCACGATATAGGTATAGGCCAGCGCCACCCCGCAGACCCAGCCGATGAACGGTCGCCAGCCACTGACAAAAATCTCGGCATTGGCCGCCTCAATCTTGTTGATCTCGACCTGTCCCTGCTGCTGCTGACCCAGCAGGGTAAGGATGGTAGCCTCCGCCTCGGCCCGCGCCTTCTCCCGCGCCTGTGGATCCGGGATATGACTGACCAGCTGTTCCACCAGCGGCGTCAGTAACGGTAACAGTGCAGCGATGGGCATCACCTGGCCTCCATGGTTGGTTCCCTCGCCCACAACGCCGCCTCCTTGGCTCGCCGAACGACCAGTCCGTTCAGGATACGGCCACGGCTGTAGACCCAGCGCTTCAGTTCAGCGGGAACGGCAGCGGTATCGCCGCTGTTGAGGGTTTTGAGCAGGCGGGAGCGGGAAAAGGCTTTAACACCGACATTGTAGACAAAGCTGAGCAGTGCGCTGCGCTGGTTTGTGGTCAGCGTCACGGTAACCAACTCGTCAATGTGGCGGGCCAGTTCCGCCACATCAGCGGCGAGCAGGGCTTCGGCTGCCGCCGCATCAATGACCATGCCGGAGGTGACGCCTTCGGTATGGCCATAGCCGATCGTCCATTTCCCCGCCGGACAGAGATAGGCTTTCAGCGACAGGCCTTCACGGATCCGGGATATGACTGACCAGCTGTTCCACCAGCGGCGTCAGTAACGGTAACAGTGCAGCGATGGGCATCACCTGGCCTCCATGGTTGGTTCCCTCGCCCACAACGCCGCCTCCTTGGCTCGCCGAACGACCAGTCCGTTCAGGATACGGCCACGGCTGTAGACCCAGCGCTTCAGTTCAGCGGGAACGGCAGCGGTATCGCCGCTGTTGAGGGTTTTGAGCAGGCGGGAGCGGGAAAAGGCTTTAACACCGACATTGTAGACAAAGCTGAGCAGTGCGCTGCGCTGGTTTGTGGTCAGCGTCACGGTAACCAACTCGTCAATGTGGCGGGCCAGTTCCGCCACATCAGCGGCGAGCAGGGCTTCGGCTGCCGCCGCATCAATGACCATGCCGGAGGTGACGCCTTCGGTATGGCCATAGCCGATCGTCCATTTCCCCGCCGGACAGAGATAGGCTTTCAGCGACAGGCCTTCACTGCTGCGGATCAGGGCGAGCGCCTCTTCAGAAGCGCTCACGGCAAAACCCGGTTCTGAAAAACCGTATGGTCGAGCGCCCAGCCGATGAATCCGGCCATCGCGGCAGCAATCGCCGCCAGCAAAGTCAGGGCTTTCCACCCGCCCCGCCCCAGATAGAGCGCAGCGTGCAGGCGGTCGAGTTTGGTTTCAATGGCGGTCAGCTTGCCTTCCACCCTCTGTTCAAACCCGTCAACCTTGCGCTCCAGCCCGACCAGTCGGCCTTCGAGGTGGCCGATCTGGTGCGCGAAATCAACCCGGCTATCGGCCTCAGACATGACGCGCCACCACGGCAATCGAGAAGCTGAGCGCCGCGCCGGTGCGGTTCTCGAAATAAAGTTTGTTATCGGTATGGGCGCGGATGGTGAACTCGCCATCCACCCCGGTGACGCCGCTCAACGTCCCGGTCGAGAGCGTCCCCGGCTGAGCGATAATACTATCCGCCAGCGGCGACGATCCCACCTTGAAGGCAAAGGCCCCGCGTGCCGTCGTTGCATGGGGCGAGCTGATAAAGCACCAGCCCATCGCCGCCGCACCCAGATCAAACGAACTGGCCGTATCATCAGCCAGCGTAAAAACGGCGGTCGTAAAACCACCCGCCCGCACGACGCCACTGACCTGCAGTTTCTCCGCGGGAGTAGCGGTACCAATACCGATCTTGTCGGTGGCCGCTTTGACAAAAAGCAGATTGGCATCGGCATCACCCTCGGCGCGGAAATCATGCACGGCGCCGCTGTCATTGATAACGGTTTCGCTGTCGCCCACCGTCACCCGCAGCGCGGTTGCATTGTCGTCGATACCGGTCGAGGCAAAATCCGAAATGGTGCCGCTGTGAATCCTGTCGCCGGACAGGGCATCATTGGCCAGCACCGGCACCGCCGTATTGCTGCCCGCATTGATGCTGGTCAGACTGATCCAGTCCGAGCCGTCATAAAATTTCAGGAGCAACGGCGAGGCCGAAGTATCCAGCCAGAGTTGGTACTGGATCGGCAAGCTCGGCGCACTGGCCCCGCTCGACAGGCTGGCCAGCGCCGCCAGCCCGGCATTAAGGTCACTCCGGAACGCCGGAAACCCCTGATTGGCAATATTCATATCATGCTGCGACATCGTTTGACTCCTTGGTTAGAGGCGTTTTGAAACAGACACTGCTTCCTCAAGCATATCGTCATGCCAGCGGAAGCTGGCATCTTGCGGAGAAAGAAGACCCCAGCTTGCGCTGGGGTGACGATGAGGGGGAATTCTTCCCCGGTTAGACTTCACGACCAACGCCCCGCGCCACCCAGTCGAAGTGACGCTGCACCCCGCTGCCTGCGGCGTTTTTGAACTGCACGGTAAAGCCACTCCGACTCTGGGCGGTGAGGACAGCGTAATCACCGCTGGCCAGATCGCTGGCGGTGACGCCGAGAGCGGGCGTATCCTTGAAAGCCGGGCTGAAAGTGACAGAGGTGCCGCCAGTTGCGGACAGGATGTTTGATCCGGCTTCCACCCGCCCGGCCATTTCCAGCGTGACTTTCAACTCGCTGACGGCGGGCGTGGCCATGGCGTTGCGGCTGAGCAATATCAGCACTCTGGCGGTGCGGCTGG
>CAYSDE010000196.1:0-2918 GCA_964429685.1 uncultured Pseudobdellovibrionaceae bacterium | reverse complement strand
GTCTCAACCCCGGCTACGTTCCGCCGGTGGCACCAACCAAAGAAACAGCCATCATTCCCGGTCATTATGCTTTGAGTGAGGCCTGTAACGAAGACGATCGGAAAATGGGCTATGAGAAGTCCTTCTATGACCTCACCATCACTCCGCCTCATCCGCTTGATCCTCTGCAACTCTACACGGTGGAGATCAGTAACAGTATCTGTCAGGCCGGACATATGTGTGGTTTCAAGGGGGAAGCGCATGCTTACGGATTTGGAGAACTGGTTGTCACGCTGCCCGGCCAGACCGCCTGCAGTCTGATTATTATCCAAAATGAACAAGGAACCGAGGTCAAGGAAAACAACCCTGCTGCCTGCGCGATTGCTTTGGCCACGCTGGATGACTGCGGGGCAATGGTGCCGCTGTCTTCCAGGGGCTATTTGCAGAAAGTGGAATAGCATGGATGTAATCACCACATTGGCCCAAGCCGCCCGCAGCGCCGCCCGCGCATTGGCGCTGGCTCCGGCGGGGCAGAAGACGGCGGCGCTGCAGGCGATGGCGCGGGCCATCCGTGCCAACAGCGCGGAAATTCTGGCCGAGAATGCCCGGGATCTGGCGGCGGCCTCTTCGCTCAGTGGCCCGCTGCGCGATCGGCTGTTGCTCGACGACAAGCGCATTGAGGCGATGGCGGCAGGGATCGAGGTGGTGGCGGCGCTGCCGGATCCGGTCGGGAAAGTTTTGGCCGAATGGACGCGGCCCAACGGCATGACCATTCGCCGGGTCGCAGTGCCGCTGGGCGTGATCGGGATTATTTACGAGAGCCGCCCCAATGTCACCGCCGATGCAGGCGCGCTCTGTCTGCGGGCGGGCAATGCCTGCATTCTGCGCGGTGGTTCGGAGTCTTTTCGTTCCAGCATGGCCATTCATCAGGCGCTGCAGCAGGGCCTACGCGAGGCCGGGCTACCGGCGGAAGCCATCCAGATGGTGCCATCGACCGACCGGGCGCTGGTTGGCGATATGTTGAAAGCCGCCGGGTTGATCGATGTCATCGTTCCGCGTGGCGGCAAGTCGCTGGTGGCACGGGTGCAGGAAGAATCCCGGGTGCCGGTCTTCGCTCATCTTGACGGCAACAATCATGTGTATGTTCATGCCAAGGCTGATCCCACCATGGCCGAAAAAATCCTCATCAACGCCAAGCTGCGGCGCACCTCGATTTGTGGTGCCGCTGAAACTTTGCTGATTGATAAAGGTTTCTCTGGTGCTGCCTCTCTGGTCAAAGCCCTGCTCGACAGAAACTGCGCGGTACGCGGCGACGATATTATTCGCTCCCTTGATCCCCGGGTGACGCCCGCAACCGAAGAGGACTGGTCAACCGAATATCTGGACGCCATCATGGCGGCCCGGAGTGTTGAGGATGTGGGTGCGGCTATCGCTCATATCAACCGCTACGGCTCCCACCATACCGACTGCATCGTGACCGCTGATGAAGGGGTGGCGCAGAAATTCCTCAGCGAAGTGGATAGCGCCATTGTGCTGCATAATGCCTCGACCCAGTTTGCCGATGGTGGCGAGTTCGGCTTCGGGGCAGAAATCGGCATTGCGACCGGACGTCTGCACGCTCGCGGCCCGGTTGGAGCCGAACAGCTGACTACTTACAAATACTGCATTTCCGGCAACGGGCAGATCCGGAGTTGAAAAGGGTTAAAATCCGTTAGGGAAAAACCCGCCCGCCGGGCTTTCCTTTATGGTATAGTCAAGGCAGGTGGAGAGAGTGTCTGTCCGCCGGTTCCAGAGGAGGAAGAGGGCTGAGTGCCTACGAAAAAACCCGCCGCCCGTACGGGCAAACCCGCCGCCAGCGCAGCGGCACCCCGCAAATCTGCCAGCAAGGCTGGCGCTCCCGAACAACTCAAGGCCCTGATTGAAAAGTCGCTCGACGACGATAAAGCCGATGAGATCGTGACGTTTGATCTGGTTGGTAAGTCCAGCCTGACCGATTACATGATCATCGCTACCGGCAAGTCGGCCCGTCAGGTTACGGCAATGGCCGAGCATCTGCGCGAGAAGATGGCCAATCTCGGCAAAAAGCCGCATGTGGAAGGGCTGTCGCAGGGCGATTGGGTGTTGCTGGATGCCGGGGATGTGGTGGTACATCTGTTCCGCCCGGAAGTCCGCGCTTTCTATCAGCTCGAACGGTTGTGGACGCCAGAGAACCATACCGAACATATCAGCTAGGCCGGGTCAGGGACATGCGTCTCCATCTTCTTGCCGTGGGCCGTGCCCGTGGCAGCGCAGCGGAATTGTACGGAGAATACGCACGCCGCCTCAGCTGGCCGCTCACCCTCAAGGAAATTGAATTCAAACAGACTGCGCAGGCTCGCGAGGCCGAGGCCCTGCTGGCGGCCATTCCGGCCGGGGCGCGGGTGGTGGTGTGCGACGAACGCGGCAAAGCCCTCGGCAGTGCCGAGTTCTCTGCCGTTCTGCGCGACTGGCAGGACGAGGGGATACGGGATGTCTGTTTTCTGCTCGGCGGTGCGGATGGCCATACCGATGCCGTGCGCCAGCGGGCCAATCTGCTGCTCTCACTCGGCAGGATGACATGGCCGCACCAGCTGGCCCGTGTCATGCTGATTGAACAGATTTACCGGGCGCAACAGATTATAGCCGGGCACCCTTATCATCGGGCCTGACGGCGGCACCCGTACGGCTCGCCTCGGGCTGGCTCTTCTGCTGCTGCCATTCTTCAAGGGTCAGATAATCGGCCCGGGCAAAACGCCAGTGATGCGGCACCGGCACAAGATGGACATTCTCGCGGGCACCGCCTGCAATGGACACCGCCAGATCAAAGCTGCGCTCAACCCGCTCGGTCTGCGGACGGGACAGGCTGCGGGCTGACCGGCTGACCACAATCGCCACCGCGCATTCAGTGCGGCCGCCGAGGC
>CAYSDE010000195.1:0-2926 GCA_964429685.1 uncultured Pseudobdellovibrionaceae bacterium | reverse complement strand
AAGACACCCCGCTGCTGATGGGAAAAGTCAGTAGTCTGGTCAACTCATTGCAGGGGGTGATGGGTACCGGCGAAGGCAGCTTCACGCTCACCAATCTGGCCGCCACGGACAGCAGTGGCAAACAGCCGACCCTGTGGAAACTGCCTACCGCCTCGCTGGGCTATGCTACTGGCAGCAATGCCGACAAAACCGCCCGCCTGTCCTTCACCTACGGACATGATCGTCTTTCGGTCACTCCGGCCCTGACCGGAGTCAGGGCGGATCTGCTGCCGGCCACGGTCGGCATCGGCTTCACCCTCGACGAACTGCCGGTGACCGAATTGGCGGCAGTTATGGCTGAAGCTGCGGCCACCGCCCCGGCTGCGACCAGTGGCAAGTCGGCTACGCCAGCAACCTCCTCTGCCGAAGCCGTCCGCGCCAAAATTGAAGCCATCATTACCCAGTACAAGCCCTCGCTGGTAGTTAATAAAGTGCTATTCGGCGCCCCGGCCCTGCAAAGCCTGTCGACCGGACGCTTTACAGCCAATCCGGCGGCCAGTTTCTATGTCACCGGGGCTCTGGATACCAAGATTGCCGGGATTGATGCTCTGGTGACCAAGGTTTCGGCGTTGGCCTCGCCAAAAGCCGCCGCTCCCGGCGCTCCGCAACCGCAGGGTGACCCCGAAGCACAGGGCCTGCTGATGGCCCTGTCCATGCTGCAGGGCATCGGCCAGCAAGCTGCCGACGGCTCAAGAACCTATCATTTCGAGCTGGGTGCCGATGGCAGTGCCAAAATGAACGGCACCGATCTCGCTGCCTTGCTGGGCATGAGTATGGGCATGGGTGCAGGTGGCGGCGCGGGCAGTGCCCCGGCCCCAGCACCGCAAACGCCCCCTTCCGCGCACAGAAAGCGTTAAGCAGGACTCTAATTCAGGCATGCCCCTTGACAGACGGCCTTCCGCTCCCGACATAGGGGGGCGGAATTGCTGTTCAGGAGGAAAAAACCATGTCGCAGGAAACCTTTACCTTTCAGGCTGAAGTCAGTCGTCTGCTCGAAATCGTCGCCCATTCGCTTTACAGCGAACGCGAGGTCTTTTTGCGGGAACTGATTTCCAACGCCTCGGATGCCTGTGACCGCCTGCGCTATGAGGCGCTGACCAATGCCGAACTGGGCAACAGCGATGACCTCAAGATCGAGCTGATTCCTGACAAGGCCCGCCGCACCCTGACCATCCGCGATAACGGTATCGGCATGAGCCGTGAAGAGGTGATCCAGAATCTCGGCACCATCGCCCGCTCCGGCACCGGCGAATTCCTCAAGAAGATGGCAGACAGCCAAGCGAGCGGTTCGCCCAGTCTGATCGGCCAGTTTGGTGTCGGTTTCTATTCGGCCTTCATGGTAGCGGACGAGGTGCAGGTTAAAACCCACAGTATCGGCCATTCGCCGGTGCTGTGGATTTCCAACGGACAGGGCAGTTTCACGATTGAGGCGGCCAGCCCCGATCTGCCGCGTGGAACCTCCATCACCCTGATGCTGAAAGAAGGGGCGGACGAGTTTCTAACCGAGGCGCGGCTGAAAGAAATTGTCACCCGCTATTCCGACCATATCGCCTTCCCCATCATCATGCCCGGCGAAGAACCCGGCCTGCAGAAAACCCTCAACTCGGCCTCGGCCCTCTGGCTCAAATCGCCCAAGGATATTACGCCGGAGCAGTACAAGGAATTCTACCACCATAACGGCCACGCCTTCGATGATCCGGCGATGACGCTGCATTGGCACGCCGAGGGCACGATTGATTATCGCGCCCTGCTTTTTGTGCCCGCGACCAAGCCGTTTGACCTGTTTGACCCCCAGCGCCGTCACCATGTCAAACTCTATGCCCGCCGGGTTTTCATCACCGAATCTGCCGAAGGTCTGCTGCCACCCTATCTGCGCTTCGTTAAAGGCGTGGTCGACAGCGAAGACCTGCCGCTCAATGTCAGCCGCGAAATGCTGCAAAACAATCCGGTGGTCAGCAAAATCAAGAGCGGCCTGACCAAGCGCATTCTCGGCGATCTGGCCAAGGAAGCCAAAAATCCTGAGCGGACGGAGCTGTATAACGAGTTCCTCGAAAACTTCGGTGCGGTACTGAAGGAAGGCATTTACGAGGACAAGGATCACCAGACCCTCCTCCTCAAACTGCTGCGCTTCCACACCACCCGCACCGTGCAGGAAGACGGCAAGCCGGTCAGTCTGGAAACCTACATCGCCCGGATGCGTAATGGGCAGGACAGCATCATCACCATGACCGGCCCCTCGCGGGAGGCGGTGCTGAACTCGCCGCAGCTGGAAGGCTTCAAGGCGCGTGGCATTGAAGTATTGCTGCTGACCGATGCGGTGGATGATTTCTGGCTGGCGCAGGTGGAAGCGTTTGAAGGCAAGAAATTCCAGTCCGCCACCCGTGGCCTCACCGATCTGGACAAGGTCGAGAAGGTCGAGAAAACCGAAATTGAGCCGCCGCCCGCCGATCTCGCCAAGCTTATCACCGCCCTTAAAGACGCCCTCGGCGACAGCGTGCAGGATGTGCGGGCCAGCAAGCGCCTGACCAACAGCGCGGTGTGTTTTGTCGCCGGAGACAGCGATATTGACATCAATCTGGAGCGCCTGCTCCGCGCCCACAAGCAGGTGCCGCAGGGCCTGAAGCGCGTGCTGGAAATCAACCCCGGCCACACCCTCATCCGCCAACTCGCCAAACTGGCGGAAGACCCGGCCCAAGCCGATGACGTGCAGGATATGGGCTGGCTGCTGCTCGACCAAGCCCGCATCCTCGAAGGCGAACCCCTCCCCGACCCGGTCGCTTTCTCCTCCCGCATGGCCCGGTTTCTGGGGATGGGGTTGGGCAAGGCGGCATAATACCAACGAGCATAAGTCTTGACCCGTCTTCCCCTCCCCCGTCCCTCTTGGGAT
>CAYSDE010000194.1:0-2928 GCA_964429685.1 uncultured Pseudobdellovibrionaceae bacterium | reverse complement strand
ACCAGCGGTACCGCCGAGAACAGGTTGGTGATGACGGTGGCACCCCAAAAGCTCATCTGGCCCCAGGGCAGCACATAGCCCATGAAGGCGGTCGCCATCATCAGCAGCATGATGACAACGCCGAGAATCCATAGAAGTTCACGAGGCTGTTTGAATGAGCCGTAATAAAGGCCCCGGAACACGTGGATATAGACAGCAATGAAGAAGAAGCTGGCGCCATTGGCATGGAGCGCCCGCAGCAGCCAGCCAAAATTGACGTCGCGGGTGATGCGCTCCACCGAGTCAAAGGCCAGTCCGGCATTGGGGGTGTAGTTCATCGCCAGCACCACGCCGGTGGCGATCATCGCAATCAGCATGAACAGCGCAATCGCCCCGAAATTCCAGAAATAGTTGAAATTGCGTGGGGTGGGGAACACACCGTATTCCTGCGTCAGCATGGTGAAGACGGGCAGGCGGTAGTCAATCCAGCGGATCACCGGATTTTTGAAGTTGCTCGGGGTCGAATGGCCAGACATGAGGGGGGCTCCTGAGAATTAGCCGATACGGATAAGGGTGTCGGTGAGGAAAGTGTACTCCGGCACTTCGAGATTTGTAGGCGCGGGGCCCGCCATGATGCGGCCCGAGGTGTCGTATTGCGAGCCGTGGCAGGCGCAGAACCAGCCGTGATACTCGCCGCGCTTCTCGGTGGTCTTCTGGCCGCCGGGGATGCAGCCCAGATGGGTGCAGACGCCAACCACAATCAGCCATTCTTCTTTTTTGACGCGGGCGGCGTCCAGCTGCTTGTCGCGCAGGGTTTCTACCTTGGCGTCAATTTCTTTAGCTTGGGCAATTTCTTCGGCGGTGCGGTGGCGGATAAAAACCGGCTTGCCGCGCCACATTTTGGTGGCCGACTGGCCAACGGCGATGCCTGACAGGTCAACTTCAATGGTTGAAGCCGACAGGGTATCGGCGGCGGGGTTCATTGAGTCAACCAGCGGCCAAGCGGCAGCGGCAGCGCCCACGGCGCCCATGCCGCCAGCGGCGAGATAAATGAACTCGCGGCGGGTTGCCTCTTCACCCTGACAGGTACAATGACCACAGCAACCCTGTTTGGCATCGGCGGGAGTGTTTCCGCTCATCGACAAATCTCCTGACATTCGTTTACAAGCTGGCAGTAAGTGCTGGCTGGACGTATAGCGCGACATTCCGCCCTTGCCAACCTGCCGATTGCAGGTCAAAACGCTTTCAATTCAGTGTGTTGCAGGAGAGTCCGGTGCGTCTTGCCCTTTATCAGCCTGATATTCCGCAGAATGTGGGCGCGATCATGCGGCTCTGCGCCTGTCTCGGCGTACCGCTGGATATTATCCTGCCCTGCGGCTTCATTCTGGATGACGCGAGGATAAGGCGGGCCGGGATGGACTATATTGACCATCTGATCTGGCAGAAACACGCCACCTGGTCGGAGTTTCAGGCGCACAAACCGGGGCGGACCGTGCTGCTGACCACCCGTGGCGCCACCAGCCTTTACGATTTTGCCTTTGCCCCCACCGATACGCTGGTGATGGGGCGCGAAAGTGCCGGGGTGCCGGAAGAAGTCCATGAGGCGGTTGACGGGCGGGTCATTATCCCTCTGCAACCGGGGATGCGCTCACTTAACGTAGCAACCGCCGCCGCATTGGCGCTAGGCGAGGCACTGCGGCAGACCAGATCTCAGTGACTCTTGTGCCCGTGGGCGCTGATGGTCAGGCGGCGAAGCTCGGGGCAGCTGAGGGCGGTAACAGCCACTACCAGCAGGGTCGCACAGCCGCCCAGAATGATGGAGGGCACCAGTCCGAAGAAACCCGCCGCCGCGCCGGATTCAAAGGCGCCGATTTCGTTGGATGAAATGATGAACATGCTGCCGACCGAAGACACACGGCCCTTCATCTCCTCGGGCGTTAGCCACTGAATCAGGGTGCCGCGTACCACCACGCTGACACTGTCAAAGGCTCCGCTGACCACCAGACAGAAGGCGGCGAGCGGAAAGATAGTGGAAAGACCAAAGCCGATCATGGCCAGCCCGAAGCCGCTGACCATCCACAGCAGCAGGGAAGGCCGAATGCTGTGCAGAGGCCTGACCGCAAGAAAGAGCGCCATCGCTACCGAACCAAGCGCGGGCGAGGCGCGGAGCAACCCCAGTCCTTCCGAGCCCACATGCAACACCTGATCGGCAAAGGCGGGCAGCATGGCGGTGGCGCCTCCAAACAGCACGGCGAACATGTCGAGCGCCATGATGGAGAGCAGAACGCGATGCCCGAGAATGAACGACCAGCCCGAGCGGATGCTTTTCAGGGCACTCTCGGCTCGGGGGGTGCCCCGGCGGTGTTTGGCAAAATTGTCCATGCCCAGCAGCAGCAGGGCGGCAGCGGTCATCAGCGTGACCGGCATCACCCACGCAATACCGGGGCCATAGCCGCCGTAAATCAGCCCGGCCATCGCCGGGCCGGTGACGGCGGCCAGCTGAAATCCGCTATTGGTCCAGGCAAGGGCGGCGGCCATTTTGTCCCGCGCTACCATATGCCCGATCATCGAGAAACCGGCGGGCATGATAAAGCTGCGCAGAATGCCGGAGATAAAAATCGCGCCGAATATCCACGGCAGCAGCGCCCGCCCCTCCAGCCCGACATAACCGCCGCCGAGTAGCAGCAGAAAGAAAGCATTAAGGGCCAAGGCGGCAATACAAAACAGGTAGACCCGGTAGGGACGGCTGATGTCCACCACGTAACCGGAGAAGAAAGCGCAGGCAATGGCGGGCACCGCCTCGGTCAGTCCGATCAGGCCAAGCAGAAAAACGCTATGGCTGATGGAATAGACCTGCCAGCCGACAATCACCGCCTGTGCCTGCGCCGCCATAATGACGAAAACCCGCACCATCAGATAAATCTGGAAATTCGGAGAGCGCAGGAGGGA
>CAYSDE010000193.1:0-2951 GCA_964429685.1 uncultured Pseudobdellovibrionaceae bacterium | reverse complement strand
CTTATCACTGATGGTCGCTTCTCCGGGGCGACCCGTGGTTTCTGCGTCGGCCATGTCGGGCCCGAAGCAGCCGTGGGCGGGCCAATTGGTCTGCTGAAAGATGGGGACATCATTGTGCTGGATGCTGATACCGGGGTGCTGGCGGTTGAGCTGTCGGACGCTGAACTGGCTTCGCGTCGGGCCACATGGAAACCCCGTGCGCATGACTTCCAGTCCGGAGCCTTGTGGAAATATGCCCAGCTGGTTGGCGATGCCGAGACGGGGGCGGTCACCCATCCGGGCGGCAAAGCCGAGACTCATGTCTATGCCGACATTTAAGGAAAGGCTTGTCAGGGGCGGCGCGGCGTGACAAGACTCAGCCCGTTCCCCTGCTGTGAGGTACCATGCGAAAGAAACTGCACAGACTCTTCCAAACCCTCTGGCCTTTCGCGCTGTTCATTTTCTTTGTCCTGATTGTGCTGTCTTTTTCTGATATTCCGACTTATCTGCTGGCCCAACTTTTTGGCCTTGCCGTGGTTCTGAGTGCAGCGGTGGCATGGCTGGTGATTGACTATGTGCGCGACTCGGACAGGCGGGTTGGGGCCAGACTTAGGGATATTTCGGATCTTCTGAAACCCTATGACGGCATGAAACTTTCTGAAATGCCTCCGGAGGTTCAGGCCGAAGTCCGTAAACGGCTGCAATGGACGGATAAAAAGCCGGTCCCGCCAAAGGGCAAATAAACGCCGCTGAGTCGCATTGCCCGTCGCGCCAAGCTGTGCCAAACAGACAGCATGAGATGTCGTTTTTTTCTTTCCTTGGTGCTGGCGGCGGCCTTGATATGGGCGGCTCCGCCTGCTCGTGCCTATACGCCAGCTGACTTTCAGCAGTTTGTGTCCGATCTGAAAGCGGATGCCAAAGCCGAAGGACTTCCGGCGCGGGTGGTCGACCGGGTGTTGGGGCAGGCGGAGTTTCTGCCCAATGTCATTCGTCTGGATAAATCCCAGCCGGAAAGCGTGATTACCCTGCAGCAATACCTGTCCGAGCGGCTGACGGCGGAGCGGCTGGAAAAAGGGCAGGATTTTTTCCACGAGCATCAGAGTGAATTGCAGCGGGCCGCCAGCGCTTACGGGGTGTCCGCGCCCTATATCGTCGCTCTTATCGGAGTTGAAACCAATTACGGTACCAATGTCGGGCGTACCGATATAGTCTCTTCCTTGGCCACGCTGGCTTATGAGGGGCGGCGGGCCGATTTCTTCAAGGGCGAGCTTATCAATCTGCTCAGGATCATCGCCAATGGAGATGCGCCGGATTTGCCGGTTCTCGGTTCGTGGGCGGCGGCCTCGGGACGCTGCCAGTTCATGCCGTCCTCCTATCTCAAATATGCCGCCGATGGTGACAGCGATGGCCGCAAGGACATCTGGAACAACTGGGCAGATGTGTTCGCCTCGACCGCCAACTATCTCAAGACCGAAGGCTGGACTCCGGCGCTGGGTTGGGGCTATGAAGTAACCGCGCCGGACGCCCTGCGCCGTCAGGTTGCTGATGAAACGGTTATGCCGCGTAGCGCGTGGGAGAAGTTGGGCGTGCTGCCGCGTGGTGCGCCCAGCGAAAAAGCCGCTACACCGCTGCGTCTGGTACAGCCGGAAGGGGTAACGGGACAGGCTTTTCTGGTGACAGCCAATTACTTTGTCCTCCGCCACTGGAACCGTTCGCACAAATTCGCCATTCTCGTCGGGAAGATGGCTGACTCTATCGGAGTAAGACCGTGAGATTTCTGCTCGCTTTGCTGTTGCTGGTTTTGCCCGGCTGTTCCTATTTCGAACTTGGCGCCGAAGCGGTGAAGGATACACTGCCGGGCGGGCAGGATGTCGGCACTTTCAAGGTTGGCAATCCCTATCAGATTCAGGGGCAGTGGTACTACCCGCAGGAAAGCTACAGCTATGATGAAACCGGGATTGCCAGTTGGTATGGCCCCGGCTTCCATAACCGCCGTACCGCCAATGGCGAGGCTTATAACCAGAATGAACTGACTGCCGCGCATCGTACTTTGCAGATGCCCAGCTTTGTCCGCGTCACCAATCTGGATAACGGCAAATCGGTGGTGGTGCGCGTTAATGATCGCGGGCCGTTCGCCCGGGGCCGCATCATCGATGTTTCCAGCCGCGCCGCCGAACTGCTTGATTACAAGCGCAATGGCACGGCCCGCGTGCGGGTGCAGGTTCTGCCCGAGGCCAGCCGTCAGGTTGCACAGGCCGCCCGCGAAGGGCGCAGCTGGCATGGCGGTGTTCCTACTGAGCCAGTTCAGACGGCCAGCGCCGCCCCGGCCCAGCCGCCACGTCCTTATGAAGTCAATGGCCAGCCAGTGCCAGTGCATGAAGTCGGCGGCAATTTCTTCCCCGATCCGGTGGTAACTCCAAGGGCGGTTCCGGCGTCAACCTCGCTGTTCATTCAGGCCGGATCCTTCAGCAATGCCGCCAACGCCAACCAGTTGGCCACCCAGCTCTCCCGCCATGCGCGGGCCTTTGTGGTGGACGCGGTGGTGAATGGAACCACGTATCACCGTGTGCGTGTTGGCCCCTTCACCAGTGTGCAGGATGCTGACGCCGCTTTGAACAGTATTGGCACCGTTGCCCCTGAAGCCCGTATTATTGTTGACTGAGAGGAAAGAAATGATCCGTTATCTGCTGGTTGTTCTGTTGTCCGTGTTTGCTGTTCCGGCGCTGGCGGCGCCGCCGGAAAGTCCGGCCCGTGAGGCCATTCTCATTGATATGCAAACCGGCACGGTTTTGTACGAGAAGAACGCCGATCAGCGCATGCCTACCGCTTCGATGAGCAAGGTGATGAGCGCCTACATGATTTTTGATGCGCTCAAGAGCGGTCGTCTGACCCTCGATACCAAGGTGGCCATCAGCGAGCGGGCGATGGTCAGCAGGTCAGGATGCGAGCCCTTGAGGGCGCGGTTGACTACC
>CAYSDE010000192.1:0-2980 GCA_964429685.1 uncultured Pseudobdellovibrionaceae bacterium | reverse complement strand
AACTCCAGCAGAAGCTGACCGCGTGGATGGAACAGGGCGGAATGCTGCTGCGTTTCGCCGGAGAAAATCTGGCCAATGCCCCGGATGATCTGCTTCCCGTCAAATTGCGCCACGGCGAGCGCGATCTGGGCGGAGCGCTGTCATGGACAACGCCGCTCGGGCTGCGCGGCTTCCCGCCGGAAACGCCGCTGGCTGGTCTGCCGGTTCCAACCGATATTCTGGTCAAGCGTCAGGTTCTGGCCGAGCCGACCGCTGATCTGTCCTCCTATATCTGGGCCAACCTCAGTGATGGGACTCCGCTCATCACCGGCAAAGCCGTTGGCAAGGGCTGGCTGGCGCTGGTGCATACGACCGCCAATGCCGATTGGTCGAATCTGCCACTCTCCGGCCTTTATGTTGATCTGCTGCGCCGGATGCTGTCGCTGAGCAGCGGGGCCACCACCAGTGAAGCCAGTGGCCCGCTCCTGCCGATTGAAGTTCTCGACGGTCTGGGCAACAGCACCGCACCAACGGCCGCCATTGAGCCGGTGATGGCGGAGGCTTTCACGCCCTCGGCAATTGGTCCCGCCCATCCGCCCGGCTTCTATGGCCGCGAAGGCGACCGTCAGGCGCTGAACCTGACCAGCCTGATTACCAGCATCGCTCCCCAGGCGGATACTGGCGGCAGCTTCCGTAAAATTTCAGACGGCGCGACTGCCGAGTTTGATCTCAAGCCATGGCTGCTGATGGCGGCGTTGTTACTGCTCGCTGTTGATATGTTGCTGGCGCTGCGTCTGCGCGGATTGATGGTCTTTCTTCTGTTGCTGGTGCCGCATGTCTCCCATGCCGACACCACGCCCGCCGCGCTGAGCGCCGATACCCATCTGGCTTTTGTGGTGACGGGCGATGGCAGTGTTGATGCCTCCAGCGAAGCCGGGCTGCGCGGCCTTGCTCAGGTCTTGCGCCAGCGCACGGCGGTTGAGCCGAAGGACGTGATGCCGGTTGATCTGGAGCATGACGATCTGTCTTTCTATCCCCTGCTCTACTGGCCAGTGACAGCCAGCCAACCCGACCTTGGCGAAACCGCCCGCGAGAAGGTCAACCGCTACCTGAAGAATGGCGGCATGATCTTTTTTGATCTGCAGGACGGCAGCCCGCTCGATCATGCGAGTGCCGACCTGATACGATTGGGCCGGGGACTTGATCTGCCGCCGCTGGCCGCCCTTCCGCAGGATCACGTCCTGACCCGCTCTTTCTATCTGCTGCAGAATTTCCCCGGTCGTTATGCCACCGGTACCTTATGGGTCGAAGCTAATCCCGAACGCCGGAACGATGCCGTCTCCAGCATCATCGTCGGCAGCAATGACTGGGCCAGCGCCTGGGCCGTCGATCGTTTTGGCCGGGCGGCAGGCGAGGTGCGCGGGGGCGAACGCCAGCGCGAGACAGCCCGGCGCTTCGGGGTTAATCTGATCATGTATGCGCTGGCCGGGAATTACAAATCCGACCAGATTCATGTTCCGGCCATTCTGGAAAGGCTCGGCAAATGATCCAGACCAGCTCCCTCGCCTTTGACCCGCTGCTGCCTCCCCTGCCGCTGACGATTGCGCTTGGCATTCCGCTGGCGCTCTGCCTCTACAGCCTGACCCGGCGAGCCCCCGGCGCGGTTCTGCGTCTTGCCACAGTTGGAGCGATCAGCGCAGTCCTGCTGAACCCGGCCCTTGTCGTTGAACAGCGCCAACCCATCCGGGATGTAGCCGTGGTGGTAGTCGATCAGTCCCCCAGCATGGCCCTTGGTTCCCGCGCCGCCCAGCGCGCTCAGGCACTGGAAGCCCTGCAGAAAGAACTTTCCTCTTTTACTGATCTGGATGTGCGGACGGTTTCCTCTCCGGCGGGCGGCGATGAAACCAAACTGTTTGCGCTGGCCGACCGGGCTTTTGCCGATGTACCGTCAGCACGCCGGGCGGGGCTCATTCTGCTGACCGACGGCCAGATTCATGATGTACCGGCAGCGGACGCTGCGCCGCGTTATGGCCCGGTTCATGCCCTGTTAGCAGGCACACAGCAGGAGAGTGACCGGCGGATACATTTGATTACTGCCCCCGCTTTCGGCCTCGTTGGCCAGACGGTTGAAGCCACGCTGCGGGTTGAAGACCTGCCGGAGAGCGCTGGCACCGCTACCCTGCTGTTGCACGATGAAAGCGGAGTCACCCGCCGCCTCGCCGTCAAACTGGGAGAAGATGTCAAAATACAAATCCCGGTCGCTCATGCCGGAATGAATATGCTGGCGCTGGAAGCGGAACCCAAGGACGGCGAGTTGACCGTTGCCAATAACCGCGCTGCCATTATCGTCAACGGGGTGCGCGACCGGTTGCGGGTTCTCCTTATCTCCGGTTTTCCGCATAATGGCGAGCGGGTCTGGCGCAACCTGCTGAAATCCGATCCGGCAGTTGATCTCGTTCACTTCACCATTCTGCGCTCGGCAGCCAAGGATGATGCGGTGCCGCAGAACGAAATGTCGCTGATCCCCTTCCCGGTGCATGAGCTGTTTGCGGTCAAGCTGCGCCAGTTCGATCTGGTGATCTTCGACCGTTACCGCGACCGCGATTTGCTGGCCCCCAACTATCTGCTCAATATCGCCGATTATGTGCGGGGCGGCGGGGCTTTGCTGGATGCCAGCGGGCCAGACCTCAGCACCCCGAGCGGATTGTCCCATACCCCGCTGGCGACCGTCTTGCCCAGCCGCCCCACCGGCGAACTGGTAGAAGATTCTTTTGTCCCTCGCCTCACCCCCACCGGCAAGCGTCACCCGGTCACGGCGGCTCTCCCCAAAACCGGCAACTGGGCGCCGTGGTTCCGCCTAAGCGCCGTTGATCCCGGTGCAGCGCCGGTACTGATGGAAGGGGCGGGCGAACAGCCGCTCCTGATCCTCAACCGCATTGGTCAAGGCCGGGTCGCCCAGTTGACGTCGGATCAGATCTGGCTGTGGGCGCGGGGGTATGAA
>CAYSDE010000191.1:0-2987 GCA_964429685.1 uncultured Pseudobdellovibrionaceae bacterium | reverse complement strand
TGCCATTCAACTCATCACCAATCCGCTCATCTGGGCGCTGGTAATGGCGGGCGCACTGGTCGGCTGGGTGCTGGCACAAGTGGTGCCGACCATGGTGGTCAGTATCTTCGCCGCCCGCGACCGCCGCCTGCTCGAGAAAATCCGCACCCGCCAGAAAGCGCTGGTCGAAGAATGGGGCGCTGCCGTCGCCGAGCCTCAAGACCGCCCGAAGGGCTGAGTCTTATCCTACTGCCCCGTATCATTCCCAACTGCCTTCAGTACGCCTTCCTGCACCTTCTCCAGTGCCCGAGCTTCAATCTGGCGGACGCGCTCGCGGCTGACACCGAATTCCTGGCTGAGTTCTTCCAGCGTTGCGGGTTCTTCACTAAGTTGTCGCGCTTCGAAGATGCGTTTTTCACGGGGGTTAAGCTGGCTGACGGCATGGGTCAGCAACAGCACCCGCTTTTTGTGTTCATCTGACTCAATCAGCTTGATTTCCTGATTGGCAGTTTCATCCTGCAGAAAATCCTGCCATTCGCCCTCGCCTTCCACCCGCAGCGGCGCGTTAAGCGAATGGTCCGGCCCCATCAGACGGCCATTCATCTCCATCACTTCCTGCTCGGTCACCTGCAGTTCGGTGGCGATTGCCTTGACCTGCTCCGGTGGCAAGGCGTTATCATCCAGCTGCTCCAGCCGGTTCTTGAGGCGCCGAAGATTGAAGAAGAGTTTTTTCTGCGCGGCAGTGGTGCCGATTTTGACCAGCGACCATGAATGCAGAATATATTCCTGAATCGAAGCGCGAATCCACCACATCGCATAGGTAGCCAGCCGGAAGCCGCGCTCGGGATCAAATTTCCGCACTGCCTGCATCAGGCCGATCTGGCCTTCCGAGATCATGTCCGCTAGGGGCAGACCGTAACCACGATAGCCCATTGCCAGTTTGGCCACCAGCCGCAGATGACTGGTCACCAGCTTGTGCGCTGCGTCGCGGTCGCCATGCTCATGCCAGCGCTTGGCCAGCATATACTCCTCATCGGCGGACAGCATGGGGTACTGGCGGATTTCCTCCAGATACCGGACCAGTCCGTCCTGTGCGCCTAAAACCGGAAGAGTGTTACGTTCGCTCATGGCCTACACTATACGCCCGCCGAGGGCCTGCAGAAGAGAAATAAAATCAGCCGGAGGCGGTGCCTCGAAATGCATATCCTCACCGGTGCGGGGATGGCGGAAGCTGATCGCAGTTGCATGCAGAGCCTGCCGGGTCATCTCGGGGTGATCCTTGTGCCGCCGCCCGCCATAAACCGGATCACCCAGCAGCGGATGACCTTTAAAGGCCAGATGAACGCGGATCTGGTGGGTTCGCCCGGTTTCCAACTGGCAGCGCAACAGCGAAGTGCGCGCCCCGTCCAGCACCTGCTCCACCGTGTAATGAGTCACCGCCTCTTTGCCGCCACTCTGGCGAACAGTCATGCGCTGACGGTTGCGGGTATCCCGCCCCAACGCCGCGTCTATCGTCCCGCTACTCGGGCTCGGCACGCCCCAGACAATCGCCAAATAGGTGCGGGCCAGTTGATGTTTGGCAAATTGCCGGGTCAGGCCCTGATGAGCGGTATCATTCTTGGCTACCACCATCAGCCCGCTGGTATCCTTGTCGAGACGATGCACAATGCCGGGGCGCTGTTCCCCGCCGATACCCGACAGCTCCTCGCCTTTGTGGAACAGCAGCGCGTTGACCAGCGTTCCCTGCCAGTTGCCTGCCGCCGGATGCACCACCAGACCAGCCTGTTTGTTGATGACCAGCAGATCATCATCCTCGTAGACCACTTCCAGCGGAATATCCTCGGCCACGGTTTCAACCGGACGGGCAGGCAGAAGGGTAACGGTAAAAACCGCCCCCGCCTGCGCCGCCGCCGAAGCATCCGGCTGCGGGCTGATCTGCCCTTCTTTAATCATGGTCTGCAGCCGCGCCCGCGAGATTCCTTCCGCCACATCAGCCAGCAGACGGGTCAGCACCTTGTCGGTGCGTTCTCCGGCCAGATCGGCGGGGATCGTCAGGATATGTTTGGCTTCTGCGCTCATCGTGGTAGTTTTGCCCTATCAGGGGGGGAGTTTTCAATGACTGAATTGCGTAGCATCAAAACCGTGGTTCTGGGCCTGACCATCATCATGGCGCTGATGTTTGGTGCGGTGATCTGGGGATTAAGCCGGGAAACAGCCCTGCCCGCCCCGCGCCGCGCCCTCGCTTCTGCTTCAGCCCCTTGGACTTATACCCTGCCCGCAGGCACAATTACAGGCGTTAATGCCGCAGGTGACGGGCTAGCCATCACCCTTGATACCCCGGAAGGCCGGGAAATCATCATCTTCGACCCGGCAAGCCAAAGCGTGCGGGGAAGGATTAAAACAGAAACCCGTTAAGTCTCAGGGAGAGGCGTTAAGGGCCGGGGCACGGTTGACCGGGCGGGCCTGATGGTCTGGCGGCGGCGGCGTTTGTTGAAGCTCGGGCCCGGCAAACAGGGCGGCAGCGGCGGCTGTAGGGGCAGACAAACGGATGGCTTGTGCTCCCGCAACGACGGCTCTGGCAAGGCCAAGCGCCTCAGCCCCTCCGGTAATCGCCAGCGCACCAACCCCAAGCGCAGCCGCGCCGGTCTTATACGGATGTTCTTCGGCTTCCTGTTTCAAAGCGTCCATGAAGGTAGCGGCAGGAATCCTCGCCGGAATTCCGGAATCGGCGAAGGCCTCAACATTGATCCCCTTCTCGCGCAGACCACCAGTCACCTGCTGCAACTGTTCAACCGTCAGCTCCTTCGCCGCTTCACAGTTCTTGTCCGCCAGCGCCGCATTGGGATAGGCACTGCGCGGATCAGCCTTGGCCATATCAACCGCCGTTTGCAAACGCGCCGTAATCCCCTCAGCCGCCTCAGTCACCAACAACTGATCCGTTCCGACATAAGGCGCATAAGGATCTTTGCTGGTCAGCAGAAGCTGGGACCCGGGCGGGCCATTCCGAC
>CAYSDE010000190.1:0-3064 GCA_964429685.1 uncultured Pseudobdellovibrionaceae bacterium | reverse complement strand
AGGGCGCTGGTTGTTTTGCAGGTCGGCCTGACAGGCGGTCAACTGGTGCCGGGTTATCGACTGCAAACGGGGACTACCGGTCGCGCTGGGAATTTTCTACCTGTCGGCCGCCCGCGCCAATGGCTGGGATGCGGTCGGGCTCAGTTTCCCCGACCATTTTCTGATCCGCATCGAGTTCAATGGACGACGCATCATCATTGATCCTTTCAACAGCGGATCAGTCGTCACCGTGCCGCGCCTGCGCGAACTGATCAAATCCAAACTGGGACCCACTGCCGAGTTGAAGCCGGAATATTATACGCCGGTCAGCACCCGTGACGTTCTTCTGCGTCTGCAGAACAATCTCAAACTCCGCTTCATCCGCGCTGGTGTTGATGAGGCCGCCTCTGAAGTCATTGAAGGGATGCTGCTGCTTGATCCCGGTCGTGCCCCGCTCTGGCGGGAATTCGGGCTGCTACTGACCCGCCTTGGTGAAGAAAACCGCGCCATCGCCGCGCTTGAGAACTATCTTGTTCTGGCCAGTGATGACAGCGCCCGTCATCAGACCGCCATTCTGGTTGAACAACTGAAATCCCTTTCACCCCCCGGCCATAACTGATGTCCCTTACCGTCGCCCTGCAGATCGACCCGCTTGACCAGCTCAGTTGGGCCACCGATAGCGGCCTTCTCCTCGCTGCTGAAGCCGAAAAACGGGGGGCCCGCCTTTTTGCTTATCAGGCCGAGCACCTGTCCTGGCAGCCGGGCGTCCTCAGCGTTCCCGCCCGTCCGATCAGTCGGCTCCGTCCACCCTCGGCCGAGCATGAAGCCGGGCCGGAATCCCTGCTCGACCTTACCAGTGTCGATGTGATCCTGATCCGACAAGACCCACCGGTTGATATTCCCTATCTGACCGCAACCTGGCTACTGGAACTGGCAGGCAGTGGCGTTCTGGTGGTCAACGATCCACGCGGTGTGCGCGATACCCCTGAAAAACTGATCGTACAGCGCTTCCCTGATCTGGCCCCACCAACCCTGATTACCCGCAACCTGCAAGCAATTGCCGATTTCCGTGAGGTTCATGGCGAGGTGGTGCTGAAACCGCTCTACGGTTTTGGCGGGCATGGCGTCTTTCACCTCAAACCCGAAGACGATAACGCCGCCGCCCTGATTGAAATGATGCTGGCGAACAGCCGCGATCCCCTCATCGTGCAGCGTTATCTGCCCGAGGTGCGGGCGGGAGACAAACGCATCATCCTGATTGAAGGGGAGCCGGTCGGGGCCATCAGCCGGATTCCTCCTGCCCGCGACTTCCGCGCCAATATCCGCATCCGGGCCGACGTCAAGGCCGCCCCCCTCACCCCGCGTGACCGCACCATCTGTGCTGCCCTGGCCCCATGGCTGAAAGAGCATGGCATTGTGCTGGCTGGCATTGACGTAGTTGGCGACTGGCTGCTGGAAGTCAATGTTACCAGCCCATCCTGTCTGGCCGAACTGCACACCCTCACCGGCATCAACGCCGCCGCTTTGTTCTGGGATGCGGTGGAGGCAAGGTTGCGGAAAAGATAGAACCTATTAGGGCAGTCTACTACAACAAGACCGAATTCTTATGCCGGGCCCACTGGCTACACCACAGATCGTTATGATTTTTTTAACTTTCCGTCCAATAAACTATGCAAATGATGTCACCCCCCCCCCCCCCCGCAAAATCTGTGGATGACCCAGAGAAAAAAGGCTTTAGCCTCATTGAGGCCGCCATTGTCCTCGGTGTGGTCGGACTGGTAATCGGCGGGGTTTACTACAGCACAACATCGCTTCAATCCGTGACAATAACAAACAGCGGCGGCGGTAGTAGCAGTGGAGTACATTCCCTATAAGCGTAGCATCTGCAAACGGGGCTTGCAGCGCGACCAACAACACTGTGGATTTCTACTTCGGTTACAGCCACTAGCTGCCGACAACCAACACAACATGAAAGTTTGGTTAAGAAGAATCTTATTCGCAGCGAAGAACTTGAAAAGAGAGAACCGTCAGGACAGGGGTGAAACTGTCCTGACGTTTGACACCATCGCGCAGGCAGGAAAAGCTTTCTTGCGGGGGGTGGTTAGCCCATCGTCAGCGCGACTTTTCGGCTGATGGGGGCTTGTTTGGCTATTTTGCTCACAGACCCAGTAGCACCCTGTGCATTCGCAGCAGGAGCAGCTGTTGCGAAGGTTATTGTGGGAGAAGTTGCGCTTTCGGCCTGCCGTGCTGCGAGCTTTTCAACCTCTACGCGGAGCAGGGCGGCGGTTTCGGTGCGGCCGTACTGGGTCGCTAGATCCAGTGGTGTCTCTCCATCATACTTTTTCGCGTTAACATCAGCGCCTTTCTCGATGAGCAGGGCGGTGATTTGAGCGTTACCAAATATGGCTGCCCGATGCAGTGGTGTGTTTCCAAGTCTGTCCCTTGTATTAAGATCAGCATTGCTTTCGATAAGCATGGTGGCAATTTGAGTAAGACCATTTTTGATCGCAAAGTCCAATGGTCTCCATTTATTTGAATCTTCTACATTAACATTAGCTTTTCCCGCAAGAAGCAGGGCGGCACTCTTAAGGTGATCCTCCATGCACTCAATGCGATCATCCATGGTTGCCAAATGTAGAGGCGTCCGTTTAGCACAATCTCTCGCGTTAACATCGGCTTCTTTCTCAAGGAGCAGGGCGGCACTCTTGGGGTGGCCACTTTTAACCGCCCAATGCAATGGTGTCTGCCCCTGCCCATCCTTGGCGTTAACATCAGCTCCAGCAGCGAAAGCCAACCTGATTCTGAACGAACTTCCACCCCGTACAGCGCGGAGCAAAAGCTTATTGGGTGTGGTGCAGAAGTATTCCAGAACGCTGCGAAGGACTGTGGTTTTAAATGCCTCGGCCATGGAAAATCCCTTGATCTGTTTGAAAATTACACGGTACCGCTTCACGGGCAGTGCCGACTGAGCGGCACCTTACAAAAGCGCTGGTGAGAAAAGCAACAGAAAAATCCTTAATTTGAGAGGGTAATAAAGAATCCCCGCCCCAAGGGGCGGGGTATTAAGGGGAACAGTGCTAAAAGA
>CAYSDE010000189.1:0-3109 GCA_964429685.1 uncultured Pseudobdellovibrionaceae bacterium | reverse complement strand
AGGTTACACAAAACGCGCCCAGCATAGACCTTCTGAAGATGGGGCGCATATTTCCGAATATCATCGCCAGTTTTGTTCTTATCAAGGACATCACAGGCGATAAAAATATCTCGCCGAAAGAAGAAGCCCAACAAACGCAACCGTTCCAGCTTAATTTCCCAGCAGTGCCGGAACCGGCTGTCGGCACCGAGGTACTTAATGGCAGGAGCCTGTGGAAGGCGCTGCGGAACATCTTTATAGAAAACATTTCCTGAAATGAAGTGAGGCACAGCATACTCATAATCTTTTTTAAGCCCCCCAAGATTGCCCCTCTTCTGTGGTGACAGAACCTGACTCTCAATATCTTTGACCCGAGCCAAGAGAAACAATCGACGCTTTTCAGTAACGCGCCCCGCAAAGGCAGTCGGTTTGATAACTCCAGCAACAAGAAGAGCAGCGATCGCATCATTATCCCCTTCAGAGGCGAGGTACTTAGGCTTTGTTGATTCTAGAGTCAATCTAATAACACTCCGTTAAAATTCAACTGCCCTCAGAAAATAACGCGAATCTCCCCCTCGCCGATGAGGCGTTATACCATAAATCATGATTTGTTCTATTAACTTCTTGTCGTGAGGACACAGAAACAACAAAGGGCGCTCCCGTTACGAGAGCGCCCTTTTGCCATAAAGCAGTCAGGAAGCCTCAGCCCGCCGCTACTTCCGCCGAGCCGGGAGGCGCCATTGGCAGATCGTTGCCTTGGGGGTCGCGCAGGACGTAGCCACGGCCCCAGACGGTTTCGATATAGTTATCGCCGTTGGTGGCATTGGCCAGTTTCTTGCGGAGTTTGCAGACGAACACGTCGATAATCTTCAACTCGGGCTCATCCATGCCGCCATAGAGGTGGTTGAGGAACATTTCCTTGGTCAGGGTGGTGCCCTTGCGCAGGCTGAGCAGCTCGAGGATGCCGTATTCCTTGCCGGTCAGGTGCAGGGGACGTTCATCCACTGTTACCGTGCGGTTATCAAGGTTGACGGTCAGGCGACCGGTCTTGATGACACTGTCCGAATGGCCCTTGCTGCGGCGGACGATGGCCTGAATACGGGCGATCAACTCGCGCTTGTCAAATGGCTTGGTCAGATAGTCGTCAGCGCCGAAGCCCAGACCCTTGATCTTGTGATCCAGTTCGGACAGGCCGGAGAGAATGAGTATGGGCGTATTCACCCGGCTCTGGCGCAGGCGGCGCAGCACTTCATAGCCGTCAATGTCAGGTAGCATGAGGTCAAGCAGGATGATGTCGTAATCATAAAGCTTGCCAATCTCGAGGCCGTCTTCGCCGAGATCGGTGGTGTCGACAATAAAGCCCTCCGAGTGGAGCATCAGTTCAATGCTCTTCGCGGTGGAGCTGTCGTCTTCGACCAGAAGTACTCTCATGATTACAACCTCCGTTAACCTGTCCTAACACTCACGACATTAATCAACCCTAATATTATCCTAATTCGTTAACAAACTATGACCATTAACATTATTGACCAGTTCCGCCTCTTGACATTAATTATAATTAATATTAACGGCAAAATCCACCCCTATCTTAACTTTTTGATTTGGCTTACTATTTGACGACTGAAGGGGAGCCCAGAGGATGCCGGTCGATCTGGACAGCTGACCCTGCTGGCTTACAGCTACCACGCCGACGTCCTAACTCTGACATTGCTGGCACTGGGCAGTCATGAGAATTTCTATCGCGATGTGAAACGATGAGATAATACCGTTACCACGCCACCCCCAGCACCTCGGCCAGTTGCCGGTAGCCTTCAGCCAGTGTGCTGCGTTCAGTGGGTTTTTGGGCGAGGAAGTTTTCCAGCGCGTCGCGATAGGCAATTGCTTCATCAACGTCGGGGTCGGCGCCCTTGCGATAGGCGCCGAGGCGGATCATTTCGGCCATGTCGTCATAGGTGGCCATCAGCTTGCGGGCACGGGCAATCAGCGCGTTTTCGGCGTCGGTATTGCAGGCAGGCAGGGTACGCGAAACCGAGCGCAGGATGTTGATGGAAGGGTAGCGGCCCCGCTCACCAATCGAACGCTCCAGCACAATATGACCGTCGAGAATGCCGCGCACGGCGTCGGCAATCGGCTCGTCATGGTCGTCGCCTTCCACCAGCACGGTGAAAAGACCGGTGATGAAGCCTTTGCCCGCCACGCCAGGGCCGGCCCGCTCCAGCAGCTTGGGCAGTTCGCCAAAGACGGTGGGGGGATAGCCCTTGGTGGTGGGGGGCTCGCCAGCAGAGAGGCCGATTTCGCGCTGGGCCATGGCAAAACGGGTGATGCTGTCCATCATGCACAGCACATGCTGGCCCTGATCGCGGAAATATTCCGCTATCGCCATGGCGGTATAAGCGCATTGGCGGCGCATCAGGGCCGGTTCGTCCGACGTTGCGGCGACGATCACCGACCGCTTGAGGCCTTCTTCGCCCAAGGTGTCTTCAATGAATTCCTGCAACTCGCGGCCACGCTCGCCGACCAGCGCAATCACGTTGACATCGGCGGCGGTATAGCGGGCCAGCATCGACATCAGCACCGATTTGCCCACGCCCGAAGCGGCAAAAATACCGATACGCTGGCCCCGGCACAGGGTGACAAAGGTATTCAGCGCCCGCACCCCCAGATCCACCTTGCCCGCCACCCGCTGGCGTTCGCTGGCCGGAGGGGCGGCGGTGCGGAGTTTGGCCGGAAGCGGGCCGATCGGCAATGGGCCCTTCTGGTCAATCGGCTCGCCAAGGGCATTAATAATCCGGCCCAGCCAGGCGGGCGTGGGGTGCAGGGCCGGGGTGGTGGTGCGGGCTTCGGCCCGGCAGCCAAGACCGACGCCGTCCAGCGTACCAAAGGTCATCAGCTGGGCACGGTTGTTTTTAAAACCTACGACTTCGCAAGGTACCCGGCGGTTGCCACGGGCAATCACATCAGCCCGCCCACCGACCGAAAGGTGATGCTCCAGCCCGCTGACTTCAACCATCAGGCCGAGAACCGAAGTCACCCGCCCATACACGGTGTCGCTCGGCACATCCCGCAGGTTGGCAATAAAAGTTTCCAGATCGACCGGCATCCTCTGGGCTCCCCTTCAGCCGTCAATGTC
>CAYSDE010000188.1:0-3122 GCA_964429685.1 uncultured Pseudobdellovibrionaceae bacterium | reverse complement strand
CGCGTTGGTGTCGTTGAGGGTGAGGGTGGAGTGGGCAGCGGTGGCCCCCAGAGCCCGCCGCCAGGAGGGCAGTTCCGAAGGATGGGCCCCGCAATTGACGATCATGCGGTCACGCCCGACGCTGACCTCAAAAGCCAGCGGCCCGGCATAGGCATGAGCGTCAAACCCGGCGGCAGGCGGTGAGCCGCAATCCACCAGTACGGCGGTGCGCCCGGCGGTAATCCGCTCGAAACCGGAATGGGTCATGCTCTTGAGCGGCTTGCCCCGCGCATCCGACTGGGTCAGCACGGCTTCAATCAGGGCGCTGTCGCCTTCACGGCCCCCGTTGAAAAGAGCCAGAGAACCGTCAGCATGGCGGAAGAAACGCAGGGCCGGAGTCATGCGGTCAATCGCGTGTTGGAGCTTTTCCGGCACTTCCTGAGAACCGGCGCGCAGGACGTTGCGGATTTCAATCAGCTGGCGCAGCGCATTCAACAGGGCAACCGGATTGCGCTCGGCATGGCCGCCATCGCCCAACACCTGCGCGTTGAGTTCAGGGCCAAGCAGGCGCAGCGCCAGCGCCAGCCGCGCCTCGCCTTTGGGCAGACAGACGCCGGAGAAGAACAGGCCCTTGAGGGCGACCAGACGGCCAAAGCCGGGCGGTGTGCCGCCAAACGTGCGAGCAAGGTGGCGGGCCTGACGACGCAGCGAGTCGAAAACCAGCGTGCGGAATTCGTCATCGGCAGTCGCGCAGAAAAAGTCATACATCGAGAGCCAGTTAGCCAGACGCTGGCCGAGAACCGGCGCGTCCCAGGGCAGCGGACTCCAGCTGCCGTTATGCTCAATCCAGCTCCGTACCATCAGGCGGGCCTGACGGCGGGCGACATCACCGCCCAGAGTTTTGAGGTCGCGCAGCCAGTCAAACCCGTGCAGAGCGGTCAGAAAGGCCGGGGTCGCGCCAATCGGTTCCCAGTTGGGGCTGTCGAGCTGAATGGTCTGAGCATGAAAATGCAGGATACCCTGAATCAGCTCGGTGCCAACCGTGGCATCGCCCGGCCAGTTGTCAGTCGGAATCACGGTGACGGTTTCGCCGGCGGTCGGGCCAAGGCCGATTTCAGCAAGCGACGAAGTCAGACGCCACTGGCTGAGGCCAGCGCGGATGCGGTCTAGCACCTGAGCAGACACATCACGACGCGGCAAGGCCCGCTCGCGTGGCGGCGGCGGGGGAGCATTGTTGGCGGATTGAGCCAGCATCTGGTCAGTTTCGTCCATTATGCCGCCTCCCGCAGCTTCCTGATGTTTGCGGCGTAGTCCGCAGCGTTGCCGGTAAAGACGGCGCTGCCTGCGACCAGCACATCGGCCCCGGCGCCGAGGGCCGCTCCGGCAGTTTGCGCGGTAATACCGCCATCGACCTCCAGCTCAATCGCTTTGCCGGTTTTATCAATCAGCCGCCGCAGGGTTTGCAGTTTCTCAAGCGCGAGCGGCAAAAAGGCCTGTCCACCAAAGCCGGGATTCACGCTCATCACCAGCACCAGATCAACGTCGTCCAGCACAGCTTCAACCGCGCTGACCGGCGTCGCGGGGTTAAGGGCGACCCCGGCCTTGATTCCGTGCGACTTGATGAGCTGCAGGGTGCGGTGCAAATGGGGCCCTGCTTCGGGATGCACCGTCAGGATGTCAGCCCCGGCAGCGGCAAAGGCCGCAATTGAAGCATCTACCGGGGCAATCATCAGGTGAACATCGAAAGGCTTCTTGGTGTGGGGGCGCAGCGCCTTGATGACGGCGGGCCCGATCGTCAGGTTGGGCACGAAGTGATTGTCCATCACATCAATATGGATATAGTCGGCGCCAGCGCTATCCAGCGCCCGCAACTCCTCGCCGAGACGGGCGAAGTCAGCCGAGAGAAGGGAGGGGGCGAGAAGGGGGCGGGATAAGGTCATGGTCCGCGCACCATACCACCACCCGGGGTCGACTCTCAACCTGAGTCATATCAAAGAGTTGGGGAAAAACCGGTTTTTTGAATTCTTTTGGCAAATTCGGACAGGGATTTTAAGAAATTTATGTCAAAACACTGGAGAAGCCGAATTTTTTCGGCTAGAAGGATGCAGAGATGGATCCGTAGCTCAGCTGGATAGAGCGTCGCCCTCCGAAGGCGAAGGTCGCACGTTCGAATCGTGTCGGATCCGCCAATCACATATCCAATAAAATCCGCAGACTTCCAAAACACCTCACAATTTATCAATTAAAATGCTATATTCTGTCCATGGGCTTCCAAGGCAGTTTATGGGAAGCCAGCTCATGTGTGAGTAAGTTTGTGAGTATAAAAAGAGGTGTGACTCGAACGATGGCTCTAACCGCTTTGGCTATAAAAGCCCTAAAACCAAGGGTTTCTTCATATCGTGTTTCCGATAGTGGCGGCTTGTGCCTTGAAGTGTCTCCAGCCGGGGGAAAACTGTGGCGCTGGCGTTATCGCCTGAATGGCAAAGCGCAGATGATAGGGCTTGGAAAATGGCCTGAGGTTACGCTGGAGCAAGCTCGCATTAAGCGGGATCAAGCCCGCGCAGAATTGAATGGCGGTAAAGACCCTGTGAGGCAACGGCAGGCCGAGAAGTTGCGCCGCATGACTGAG
Organism: uncultured Pseudobdellovibrionaceae bacterium; assembly: GCA_964429685.1. Lineage (GTDB taxonomy): Bacteria > Pseudomonadota > Alphaproteobacteria > UBA2400 > UBA2400 > CAYSDE01. The sequence continues at coordinate 514 of CAYSDE010000188.1, read as the reverse complement.
GGGGAAAACACTTTCGAGAGTATTTGCCGGAAGTGGATGGCCCTTAAAGCCAAGAAGCTTACCAAGAAATATGCCGAACAGTCTTTGCGCAGGGCAGAACAACATGTTTTCCCAATGGTGGGCGCGTTACCCATCACCGATATAACCATTCCCGATGTTGTGCGCGTGATTGAAAAAGTAAGCGGGCGCGGCACCATTGAGACGGCTCGCTGGGTTAAACAGATTATGAGCCAGACTTTCCGTTATGCCTCCCAGCGTGGCATGTGCCAGTTTAATCCTGCCGCTGATATGCGCGACTTGCTGCCAGCTACCGAGAAAAAGCATCACGCCTGTATCAAGCCCGCCGAATTGCCCGCATTGCTTAGGCAGATGGCCGCATATAAGGGCGATGGCATGACCAAGAAGGTTATGCACTTGCTGGCCCTAACCTTTGTTCGCACGAATGAGTTGATAGGGGCGCGGTGGGAAGAAATTGATTTTGACCGGGCCGAATGGAATCTTCCCAAAGAACGCA
>CAYSDE010000187.1:0-3171 GCA_964429685.1 uncultured Pseudobdellovibrionaceae bacterium | reverse complement strand
ACTATCGGACGCTCGGGTCTTGGCTCTACAACCTGTTGCAAGGCCTGATTAGGGACTGAATCTGTCTGTAATAGCTCGCCGAGTCGTGATGTATCGATTTTGCCCCCCTCGTCAGCAGCCGATGCCGCCGCCACTTTTTCAGCGGAAGGAGTGCCAACATCCTGCGACTGGGAAAGCTGTGCAGAAAAATCCGGAACCTGCAGGCCGACACGGGCCTCCAGCGTAATACCTACCAACGTCCCCTCAGCAGCTTGAGCCAACTCGGTTTGCTTGGGCTCTCGGTGATGGCGTGGTGGCGCTTTATGCGGACGAGGTGCCTGCTGTTTGAGTACCGGTTTGACGTCCTCGCTTGCGGGCGCGCTTGCTGGGGGAGCAACAGTGGGCGCTTCTTCTGGCAAAGCTTCAGCGGCCGCCACAACGGTGGGTTTTGTAGCCGCCGCCAGTTTGGCCTCAGTGCGCTCTGCAGCGTCGACAACCACTTCCGCAACCTGAGCCCCGGTTGCAAGTGCGACCAGAGGATTAGCTGTTACCCCGTTCCAGATTGATTTAAGATCAACACCCCCCCGCTTCACAGCCAAGGCAGCTGCCGCCACTGCGGCAACGCCAACCCCCGCTGAACGAGCGGCTGCGGCGTGTTCGCCTTCTTCCAGCGAGGCGGCAGTGCTGGCAGCAATCTCGGTTGTGGCATCAACAGCAGCAGTAACTCCAGCCATTAAGGCGACGCCCTTGACCATAGTAGCGGCAACGCCGGTCCGGCCACGAGCCGCGACGGCAAGCCCAGCCGCGACTGCTCCAGCAACCCCGGCATCAGAAAGCTTATGTTTGTCAGTTTCCAGCGCGTCCTTACCGGTTGCTGCCTCTGCCTTGCCGATAACAGATTCCGAAGCAAGCTTGGCCCCCTCATCAATCCCTAACGCGGCTCCTATAACTGTTGCCTGCTTCGCAATAAACTTCGCCCCGTTCCACGCCAGATTACCTGCCCCTTTTACTACCTGAACGGGATTCTGCACTGCCCGCTTTACAAGGCCACGCGCTACCATTGCGGCAACAGCTGCACCTTCCGCCACTGAGATAGTCGTGGCTGTTGTCGCCCCTCCCGCTGTGGCCGCTGCCATCCCCCCTGCTACTGCAGTTGCAGCGGCAGCTCCAGTAGGAGAAGCAGCGACAAAAGCCCTACCTGCGCCCAACACACTGCGAGCAGCCAGCCCCCCGCCAACCACACCAGCGACCTGACCGGCAGCAACGGCTCCGCTGTTATTCTGGTTATCAAACTCCGTAATCTTTTTCTGCTGTTCCAGACGGTCCTGATAGCTGCCCCCGGCAACTTTGGAATCCGCCCAGGCCGCGAATTTGTCGGCATAGCCGAACGTCGCCGTATTGGCGACAGAGCGCATGAAAGCGTCCACCTTGCCAAGAAACGTGGTCTGAACTTCGGGCTTTTGCGGTGCGTCGGCCATATAACCCTGACTTTAAAAAAAATGGATTCCTATGCCTTAAGAATAACCGCAAATACCTAAAAAATCATGAATCGCCCTTTAACCATATTCACGGAAAAGGGTGTCTGCCACAGCAGACACCCTTTTGATTTTCCACAGATAAAGACCCTCAGACTTCCAGCATCAGGCGCTGGGGGTCTTCGATACAGTCCTTGATGCGGACCAGGAAAGTGACGGCTTCACGGCCATCAATAATGCGGTGATCGTAGGACAGCGCGATATACATCATGGGGCGAACTTCAATCTTGCCGTTGACCACCACAGCGCGATCCATCGTCTTGTGCATCCCGAGGATGCCGGACTGCGGCGGGTTGATGATCGGCGTACTCATCAGCGAGCCATAGACCCCGCCATTCGAGATGGTGAAGGTGCCGCCGGTCATCTCAGCCATGCTGAGCTTGCCATCCCGCGCTTTCTTGCCGAACTCGGCAATGGTCTTTTCGAGTGCGGCAAAGCTGAGTTGATCAGCGTCGCGGACGACGGGGACCACCAGACCGCTCGGCGTACCAACCGCAACGCCGATGTCGTAATAGTTCTTGTAGACGATTTCATCGCCTTCGATCTCGGCATTGACGGCGGGAATTTCCTTCAAAGCCTGAATCGCGGCCTTGGTGAAGAAACTCATGAAGCCAAGCTTGATGCCGTGTTTTTTCTCGAAGCTGTCCTTATAAGCATTGCGCAGGGCCAGAATGTTGGTCATGTCCACCTCGTTGAAGGTGGTGAGAATGGCCGCGGTATTCTGGGCGTCCTTCAGGCGCTCGGCGATGCGCTGGCGCAGGCGGCTCATCTTCACCCGCTCTTCCCGCACCGCGTTGGAGCGGGCCGGATTGACGACCGGCTGGAACATCGGCTGCACATTGGTTTTGGCCGCTACCGCCACCGCCACATCCGGCTTGGTAATGCGCCCGTCCCGCCCGGTTCCGGTAATCGCTGCCACTTCCAGACCGGACTCGGCCACGGCCTTGCGCGCCGCCGGGCCGGGAGTAGGAGCTGCAGCAACAGCCGCCACCGTCTTGACCGGGGCCACCGCTGCGACCGGAGCTGGTGCAGGAGCAGCAGCTTTGGCCACCGGCTGAGCCCCGTCCGCGCCAATGCGCCCGAGCACCTGACCGACTTTGACCGCCGCACCCTTGTCGGCCACGATCTCGGAAAGGGTACCCGCTGCCAGCGCGTTGACTTCCAGCGTCACCTTGTCCGTCTCCAGCTCTACCAGCGGCTCATCGACGTTGATGCTGTCGCCCACCTTCTTGAGCCATTTGGCTACGGTCGCTTCTGCTACGGATTCTCCCAGTGTGGGAACCACAATATCTGCCGACATGTTAGACTTCCTTCCTCGTTCAAAAAACTCAGGCGGCTACAAACCCTGCCACAGGACGACGGGATATGGTGAAGGGGAGTTCCTGCCACCGGTAATGGTTTGCGTAAGCCAAGCTCCCCGTTGCCAGTGTCGTCGCCGCAAGACCGGCATTCCGAAAGCTGGCAGCGTACTCGCCCAAAACACCAAAACTCCAAACACACATATCACGAGGCGCCCCCATTCCTACAAGTCCGAACGGCCTTGACGCCTCGAAAGCTTTATGTGCCAACCCCTGAAGACATAACGCGCTACCATCTGCGCCAAATTCCTGTGCCGCTCGTAGCACTGTGTCAATATCTTTCAACAGACTGACCGGCT
>CAYSDE010000186.1:0-3220 GCA_964429685.1 uncultured Pseudobdellovibrionaceae bacterium | reverse complement strand
GTGGGCCAGATTTTTTATGAGCAAAATCAATCAACTGGATAAAAACCGGACAATAAAAAGGCTGGATGCATCGCAAAACGCTACGCATCCAGCCATAAGTACCCCGATAACCGGTCAGTTCACCCCGATTTCCTTGAGGAAGTCGGCAAAATTCTCCGGCCCGCTGAAGAGAACCTTGACGGTGCCGGTGCGGTCTTTGTAGACGCTGTAAGGTGTACCCGGCAGCTGCCAGCGACCGAAGGTCTGGTCGTTGATGCGCAGGGCAGCGGCGGCCTGCGGGCTGGCATTCGAGACAACCGGAACGGCCTGACCGTTAACCTTGTTGATCCAGGTTTGCTGCGGATTGGCGCTGCTGAGGATATTGACGACCTCCGGCCCGCTCTTGTTGGGATCGACCAGACTGACAGGGATAACACGCAGATAGATTTTGTTCTGTGCGGTTAGCGGCAGCAGCTGCTTGAAGAATGTATGGCAGTGGTCACAGTTGGGATCCATGAACACTGTCAGCGGGACTCCGGTGGGCTGGCCGAAGGCAATCCAGCTGGCGCGGGAGGCATCTGTCAGCAACTGTTCGCCGAGACTGGGCTGGGCGGTGGCTGCCGGTGCAGTGGTTGCAGGCATATTGTTGACAGCCGGAGTGGCGGTCTGCGCTGCTATAGCTGCTACATCGCCGGTTTGCGGACTGGCCGAGCCGTTGAGATAGGGCAGGGGGTCAAAACCGGCAATGCGCAGACGGGTCAGCTGCAGCATGCTCATCGAAACGCCGTCTGCCGTAAACAGGGCTCCGATCAGGCTGGCCTGACCATCGGCGGTGACATAGACGACCTGACCGCGATTGCCGTTGGTGGCGAAATACCCCTTCAGGCCATGCTCATCGCCGATATAGTGCAACTGGGTTCCCGGCTTCAGGATGTTCTGCAGGGCCGGGACGGCGCTGGGGTCAATCAACTTGCCCACATCAGGGGGCAACACCGGCTTGGCCGGATCAACACCGGGAGGCACTGCACCGGGAGCGGGGGCTGTGGCCGGAGGCGTTGCCGCCGCCGTCGCCGCTGGCGGGGTCGGATTGGCACGAGGGGCTGCTGCTGGCGTGCCCTCGGCATAAGCGCCAACACTGGACAGGGCGAACAGGGAAACCAGAGCAAGGGTAAGGGGCCGCATGAAAGTACCTCAGGTTGGAAAGACTAATCTATTATGCCCTAGCCTGCCCAGCTTGCAAGAAGGTTACTGTGTCACAGGCCGGTTATCTTTTGCGGCGTGATGGCCACGCTTTCGCCACAGCCGCAGCGCGATTCGACCAGCGGATTGATGATTTCGAAGCCGGATTTCAGTTTCTCCTGCTTGAAATCGAGGGTGGAGCCGAGCAGATACATTTCATTTTTTCTGTCCACCAACAGGCGAGTGGGGCCCAACTCCAGCACCAGATCGGCGGAGGTGATGCTAGGTGCGGGCTCATAGGTATACTTCATGCCCGAACAGCCCGAGGATTTGAGGCCGATCCGCAGTCCGGCAGCATCCTTGTATTTTTCGCCCGCCATCAGGGAAAGAAGATGCGCCTTGGCGGCGTCGGTAATCGTCAGGGGGAAAGGCAGCTGTCTGGTCATGATCAAAACATCCCGAGTTGGAGTTGTGCATCTTCGCTCATTTTGGCCTGATCCCAGGGCGGATCCCAGACAAGGCGCACCACGACCGAGCGGACTCCCGGCGCTTCCTCGACGGCCCGCTGCACCATACCGGGCATTTCACCCGCAACCGGACAACCGGGGCTAGTCAATGTCATGTCAATCTCCACATCGCCGATGGGAGAGATTTCAATCCGGTAGATGAGGCCGAGGTCATAGACATTCACCGGAATCTCGGGGTCGTAGACGGTTCTTATCATGCCAATGATTTCGGCCTGAAGCTGCTCCTTGTCCGGTAGCGGGGGGGGGCGTATCGGTCATGCCAGCAGCTCCGCCGCTTTCCGCACCGAGCGCACCAGCGCTTCCGCTTCTTCAAACGTATTGTAGAGGGCAAAGCTGGCGCGGCAGGTGCCGGGGACGCCGAGAAAATCCATCAGCGGCATGCAGCAATGATGCCCGACGCGAATGGCGACACCCTGCCGGTCAACCAGCATGCCGATGTCCTGCGGATGAGCGCCCTTCAGGTTGAAGGAAATGATACAGCCTTTTTGCGGGGCGTTCCCGTAAAGTGTCAGCCCCTTGATGCCGGACAGCTGGTCGGTGGCATAGTCGAGCAGCGCCTGTTCATGGGCGGCGATTTTGGCGCGGCCCAGCTTGCTGATATAATCCAGCGCGGCAGCCAGACCGATGGCCTCGGCAATGGCGGGGGTTCCGGCTTCAAAGCGCTGTGGGCTGGGTTTGAAAGTGGTTTTCTCGAATGTCACCCGCTCGATCATGTCGCCGCCGCCTTGCCACGGCGGCAGGGTTTCAAGAATTTTATCCTTGCCGTAGAGAACGCCAATGCCGGTCGGGCCATAGAGTTTATGGCCGGAAAACACATAGAAATCCGCATCCAGTGCCTGCACGTCAATCTTGCGGTGGGCGGTGGCCTGACACCCATCGACCAGCACCGGGATACCTTTGGCATGAGCCAGCTTGATGAGCGCCCCTACCGGCTGTTCGGTGCCCAGCGCATTGGACATCTGCGAGACGGCGACCAATTTGACATCCGGCGTCAGCAGTTTTTCGAACTCTTCGACGATGATGCGGCCTTGCGGATCAATCGGCGCGACTTTGAGGGTGATGCCCTTTTCGGCCCGCAGCAACTGCCACGGCACGATATTGGCGTGATGCTCAAGTTGTGACAGCAACACACTGTCACCCTCTTTCAGGCGCGAGCGGCCAAAAGTCTGGGCCACCAGATTGATGGCTTCGGTGGCGCCCCGGGTAAAAACGATTTCGCGCTCCGAGGCGGCATTGATGAAACGGCGCACGGTTTCGCGGGCATTTTCGAAACGCAGGGTGGCGCAGCCGGAGAGAAAATGCACGCCGCGATGGACGTTGGCATATTCCTCTTCATAGAGCTGGCGCATGGTTTCGACCACGCTGTGCGGCTTTTGCGCCGAGGCGGCATTGTCGAGATAGATCAGCGGGCGGTCATAGACTTGCCGCGAGAGAATGGGAAAATCCTTGCGCACCACCTCCACATCATAGGGCGTGTTAGGAAGTTGCGCTCACCGGCGAGAATGCTGATTGTCGTTTTGACGCCATCACCCTGC
>CAYSDE010000185.1:0-3243 GCA_964429685.1 uncultured Pseudobdellovibrionaceae bacterium | reverse complement strand
CTTTGTCCCCAGACGAAGGGCCGCTTGCGCCAGCGCCTGACCACCTCCGCCAATCGCTCTGGCCAGTCGAGGGGACGCATCAGCGGCCCCAGTAAATAGTTTTCTCGGCCATCTGGGCGATGAACTCGAAGCCGCGATCCGCCGGGTATTCGGCCTTCTGGTCTTCATGGGTATAGCGCCGCACCCGAGGCCGCTCCCAATCCGCCAACCGGCTTTGCACACCCAGCGTAATCGTCGCTGTATTGCCTAGCGCAACCGTCATGGTATCTATGCGACCGCGAAACAGCAGCACCGCTTGGCCAACCGCCCGGTGATCCTCATCCAGCAGCAGCAGCCACAGACGGGCGTCGCGGCCCTGCGCCGGATCAGACAGCGCCAGTTGCACCAGTTCCGGCGGAATGCCGCTGAGGCTGAGGGAAATGGCATAACTCTGCAATTCGGCGCCTTCTGCCACGGTGGAAACACCGCCCAGCGTGCCGACACCGAGATAGGTTTCGTTATTCAGGGTCAAGTCAAACGGCGCGGAAGTCACGCAGACCGGGCCGCTCGCAAAATCAAGCCGCGCCAACAGCACCGGACGCACCACCGGCTGAGCCGCTGCCGCCGCAGTGACGGGAAGCAGGGAACGGGTCATCAGAACCTCTCTTCCGCTGAAAAGCCGAGACGATAGGTGCCCGCTGCATCGCCTTGCCAGCTGACACTGTCTTCCACCAGCGCCATCGGACAACTAGCTGTTTGCAAAATGAGCGGAGTGCCATCCGGCGGCGACGTCCGCAGCGGCGGTTCAATCTGCAAGACGGCCCGCCCGTCAGCATCGCTGGAAGCATCCGCGACCAGCATATGCAAACAACGTCCCCGCGCCGTTTCAAACGCGATATAATCGCCCTTCTTCAGAACAGTGGCAGTTGAAGGCTGCCAGTTCCAGCTTTTAAGCTGACTGCCGCTCTGGGCGCTGCCATCCACACAGGCACCGGGGCCACGGCTGCGCGCTGCACTTTGGGTCGGGATATAGCGGCTGGCCGCCGCTGCCTTCTCAAGCTGGGCATTGCCAACCCGCAAGGTCATATCAATCGGCTGGCCGATGGTCAGCGCCAGAAAAAGTGCCGGACGCAGCCTTGCGCTGTCCGGCGTGGTATCGCTGATGGTGCGGGTGAAACTGGCCCGCCGCCACTGGCTGTCCGGCGCTGTCACCGTACCGGTCGGCGAGGTGATGACCACCCCGGAGGCCTGATGCTGGGCCAGCCGCACCGCCAGAGTGCTGATATTGCTCATGCTGCCCGCAACCAGTTTGTAAGAATAAGAGGCGGTCCAGACTTCCCCTTCACTGGCGGCAATTTGCGTTGCTGACTCGAAATTGAGCGCGGCGTAGTTGACGGTTGGCGTCCCCGAGAAGCGTACCTCGACATAGGACATCCCGGCCTCAACCCCGCCGCCGGTAATCTCGCGGGTCAGGCCGTCACCGGTGGAGAAACCCCAATATGTCGGCAGAACTCCCGCTGCTGCGCCTCGCGCATCGCCGTTCCTGATTTCGTTGCGCGTGAGCGCCGGGTCAGAAAGCACGCTGCCACGCGGCACTCGGGCGTCAGGATCGAAGCCGTAAAACCGTCCCGCTCCGCCGCGCAGCCTGACCAGAAAACTTTGCCACTCGGCCATCTGGGCGCGCTTCATCGGCGGCAGGCGATACTCGGCCTGCCAGCGTGCTCCCGGCTGTTCAACCGTCTGCACCTGCCCGGACAACGGGCTGCGGAAAGAGCGGGTATTGCTGACCAAACCAAAGCGGCTTTCAGAGAAACCCGGACTGGTTGGTAGAGAGAGAATATCAGTCATGCTACAATCTCCTAACCTCTGCGGCCACTGATGCGGGCATAACGGCCCCCGCGTTCCATCGCCGCGAACACGGCGGCGAAGGTGCGGGATTCGATTTCAGCAGCGGCCTGCCGCAGTTTCTCAGCGGCTCCGGCATCGGCGCCACGGGCATCAATCGCAAAGCTGACTGTAACGCCGCTGGCGCTGGCGGCAGGCTGGGTATCAATGCGTCCGGCGGAGCCCGGCACAAAAACTTCCGGGCCGCGTTCGCCAACCAGATAAGGTGTGCCCGCACTGACAGTGCCACCACCAGCCCGCCCGAACAGCGATCCCAGCGCCCCGCCGATCAAACCACCGAGCGGGTTGATAACGGTTTCGCGCAGGGTGCTGTTGGCAATATCCTGCAGCAAACCGCGCAGGATCTGGCCAAGATTCTGGCCGTGTACAGCAGCACTGGCAAAACTGGTGCCGATACGGTCGCCCAGTTTTGCCATGCTGCCCAGACTGCGATCCGCCTCGCGTGACAGGGTGCCAAGCGCCGACTGCAGCGGTTTGCTGTCCGCCTCGATACGGACGATCAGCTGTTCGAGTTCCATTGTCCAACCTCCAGCGCAGCCCTGAGCTGCTTGAAATCGTCAGGCCTCAGGCAGCCCTGACCTGCTTCGAGAAAAAGGCAGGCCGCCGCAAGTTCCTGCGGCGTGGCCTGCCAGAAATCAGCGGGCGACCAGCCCAGCCCGGCCAGCGCATAGCCGGTCAGCTGTGCCCAGGGCAGCCGCTCGCCCGCTATGCTTTTCCCGGTGGCGCTGTTCCGCCCAGGGCCGCGACCAGAAATTCTCCGATGCGTGGGGCCAGAGCGGCAATGCCAGTCGCCATGATCTTTTCACCGAGATCAGGCGGCGGCGTCTGCCCCGCCCCCTTCATCCCCGCCGCAATCACCGCTTCAATGTCCTTCAGCGAGAAAGCGCCTTCCGCAAAGCGGCGCGCCAGCGTGACCAGACCGAGGCCGCTGGCTTCTTCGAGGGCCACCAGCGCCGCAAAACTCGGGCACAGCGCGATTGTGCTGCCTGCCAGAGCCAGAGTAATTTCGCCACGTTGCCCATTCATGCCGCCGTCACCGTCAGCGCGCCCGAGGATTCGAGCGAGAGGTTGTAGGTCTGTTCGCCGTTGTAATCCCCGGCCACTTCAAAGCTGGTGAGCTGGAAACTGCCTTCAATCACATCGGCATTGTCAAATTCGATGCGGTAGGAATCGAGGCTGCGCGCCAAGGCCTTGGCGATGAAATCGGTGGCCTGTGCGTTGCCGGAGAGCAACCCCGTCGCACTAACCGAAAGTTTGGCGACGCCGCCATCTGCCAGCAGCGTGCGCATTCCCGCCGAATCCTTGCTGGTAGCATCCACCGTTTCACCATTAATGACAAACTTGGTGCTGCGCATGGCA
>CAYSDE010000184.1:0-3243 GCA_964429685.1 uncultured Pseudobdellovibrionaceae bacterium | reverse complement strand
CCACCATATCCTTTCAGGGGCAGGACTGCGGATCATCCCCGCTCTTGTCGAGGAGTTGATCAACACCATCCGCTTTCTGCACGGAACCACGGTCATGATGAGTTCGATGGGTTTGGGGCGGAGCGCCAAGGACAAGGCAGAGAAAGCCAAGAACGAGCAGCTGTCCCGCGTTATGTGGGCCCCGGAAATCGGTGCGGCCCATATGCGGCCCTATCTTGAACTCGCTCGTCGCCGCAAGCCCGGCAAAGCCCCGCGTCGCAAGGCCAAGACTGTTAATTAGGGCAAAGACCCGAAGCCCTGCTTACCAGTGCTTGTTCCCGACACGCCCGGAGTATTCGCCGGTGGCGGTGTCAATTTCGATTTTCTCGCCGATCTCGATGAAGGCGGGGACTTGCAGTTCGAAACCGGAGCTCAGCTTGGCGTTCTTCATGACCTTGCCGGAGGTGTCGCCACGGGCGGCGGGCTCGGTATAGGCAACTTCCTGCACAATCTTCTTCGGCAGTTCGATGGCGATCGGCTTTTCGTTATAAAGGGTCAGTTGGCATTCCATGTTGTCATCAAGGAAGAGCGCATTGTCACCCACTACGTCCTTGGCAACTTCGTACTGGTTGTACTCGGGATCCATGAAAACGAACATGTTGCCGTCGTTATAGGAATAGGTGGTGTCCTTGCGTTCAAGCATGACATCCTCGAACTTCTCGTCAGCCTTGTAGATGGTTTCGGTGGCGGTGCCGGAAAACAGGTTTTGCAGGCGCATCTTGACGACGGCGGCGTTGCGGCCCGACTTGCTGTATTCGGATTTGCGCACCACCATCGGCTCGCTGTTGATCATGATCACATTACCGGCGCGCACTTCCTGAGCAAATTTCATGACTGAACTTCCTTTGGGTCTGGTGCCAGCTGCAGGAGCTGACGGGCTAAATCTTTCCGGGCTGCCAGCTGGCGGGCCCATGTTTTTGCAGCGGCCGTAATATCTGGTAGATGGCCAAGCAGCCTTTGCCAGACAGCAGAGCTGTCGCGGGCGGGAAGATTCCACACCTGATGCGCAAGAGCAAGTGTTTCAGCAGCTTCAGCAGATAAAAACGGGCGTAATCGCCCCAGAAGAGCCTCAAGTTTGCGGAAATGGGCGTTATCGTCCTGTTTGTAGATCTGCCAGATCAAGGGTTTGGCCGCCCAACAGCCCCGTACCAGACTGTCTTCGCCCCGGACAAAGTTAAGATCAGACGCCCAGAGCAGGCGATCGAAGGCGGGCTGGGGGAGAAAACTGAAAGGCTGCACCACCACCTGATCCTTCGACTTGAGGGTGCTGAACAGCCCCTCCGGGTAGAGAAGGCGGATGGGGCGGTGCGCGGCGGCCAGTCCGTCAATCAGGTCTTCAACCGGCGCAGTGGGATAGCAGAAAAGGCTGATCCGCAACTCGCCCGGAATATCGGGAACATTCAGCGACTGCCAGAAGGGCTGGGGCTCAAAGGCCTCGCGTTCTGCAAGCAAAGTCTGCTCGCGGAGAAGACCACCGGTTCTGTCGGTAAAACCGGGGAAGAAGAAAACCTGTTTGAGGCCACTGGGATGCAGCGAGATTTTGCCGTGGCAGTCATCCACCCATTCTTCTGCCGACAGATATTCAAGGTTGACCCAGAGCGGCGGCACTGGCGCGGCTTTCATGGCGGCAATGAGTTCCGGCGGTGTGCCACAGGCGAAGGCCTCAATCACCATGTCGCCGAGGTCAGGGAGAATGGGGAAGGACGCGGGCCAAGTTAAGACCTCTACTTTTACCTCATCCCGGCGAAAGCCGGGATCCAGGGGGTGGTACGGATTAGCACCGGCAGTGATTTCACTTCCGGCGTCTATGGATCCCGGCTTTCGCCGGGATGAGGTGTTTATAAACCGGGACAGCAGTTCCGGCTGGTCTGTCCATAACCGCACCGCACACCCATATTCATCAGCCAATTGGCGGGCCAAACGCGCACAAACTCCGGCATCGCCGAAATTGTCGACCACCTTGCAGAGAAGCTCGACGCGGCAGCCCATCAGGACAGGATAAAACGGGCGGCAGCCTGAGCGTGGATTTCGGCTGTATCAAATAACGGACATCCGGGCAGAAGCTCCGGGGTAATCAGCAAGCCGATCTCGGTACACCCCAGAATAATCCCCTCGGCCCCGTTACGGCGCAATTCTACAATAGCTTCCAGATAAAACCGGCGGGAAGTTTCGGAGCAGATGCCCAGACACAACTCGTCAAAAATAATCCGGTTGATCTCGGCTCTTGCCTCGACCGCAGGGACCACAACGTCAAGCCCGACGGCTTCCAGTTTGCTGCGGTAAAAATCCTGTTCCATCGTATAGCGGGTACCGAGCAGACCAACTTTGTGTAAACCGGCTGTAGTGACCGCAGTGGCCGTAGCTTCGGCAATATGCAGAAAAGGAACGCTGATCCCGCCGCAAATAGCCTCTGCCACTTTATGCATGGTGTTGGTGGCCAGAAGAATGCCTTCGGCTCCGGCGTCCTGCAGCCGCCGAGCAATTGCGCCAAGTTCGTCGCCAATCCCATTCCAGTCGCCTTGAGCCTGCTGGGCCTCAAGGGGCGCAAAATCAACGCTCCAGATAACAAGCGGTGCCGAATGCAAGCCGCCTTTGGCTTTGCGGACAAGCCGATTGAGCGCCGTGTAATAGGTCTGGGTCGACTCCCAACTCATGCCGCCGATAATGCCGAGGGTTTTCATGGCTTAGCTTGAGCGTTTTTCGCGTTGGAGGGCCCATTTGACCACAGTTTGATCCGCCGACGTGGTGCCGCTGATGACAATCTGCAGGCTGCGGCGTGGCTCGTCGCCGCGTCCGGCATAAATGCTTTCTTCAAGGCTGAGACTGCCGCCAGTGGCCCGCATCCGCCAGCCGCCACCCGAAGGCAGCGCCAGCAATACCGCCTGACCCTGCTGGATCAGGGAAGCCTGCACCGAGGGGTGCAGATGGAAGCGGATGGCAAAATTGTGACCGGCGGGGCCTTCCAGCGCGTCTTCCCCGCGTACATCCTCACCGCTGGTGCCGACATAAATGCGGCGGAAAACCGTGGTTTGGAACAGGTGTGTATAGCCGTCATGCCCCAGCTCCAGCCAGATGGCGCCGTTTTCTTCCTGCCGGGTGCAGGCGACCATTTCGGGTTTGCGGCCCATGCCATGCGCGGTCAGTTCCACCGCGTTGGTGTCGTTGAGGGTGAGGGTGGAGTGGGCAGCGGTGGCCCCCAGAGCC
>CAYSDE010000183.1:0-3291 GCA_964429685.1 uncultured Pseudobdellovibrionaceae bacterium | reverse complement strand
AAAAGCCGGATGCCGGTAGTGTAGTCCCAATGGTAAAAGGTATCGTCGGCGTTGTCGTCAAATTTGGCGATGATATGGCTTGATATGGCCGCCGGTTTGAACAGTTTCCTTGCAGCTCTGGTCACAGCTTTGAAGTCGTCAATGAAAGCCGGTTGTCCTGGATGTCCGGCTGCTTCCGGAAACCTCTGGTCAAGTCTGTTCCGTATGCTTCGGACAGTTTGGGGAGAGCAAAGGGTGTCTTCTGTTGTGGTGCCCCTTGTTACAATGTACGTTTCATTATCCGGGTGACGGGTATGTAATAATTTGCCGAGTCTACCAATATTAAGGGCGTTCACGTAGTCTTGCCCGCCGTCGGTGGTTTGATGTGGGACGGTGACCAGCAACGTTGTGGGATTGAAAATATCTTTCAGATCAGGAAATTGGATGCCGTGTATAATGGGAGAGTCAACCATTTTGATTCCTTGAATATCGGGTAGAGCCCTATTTGCGCCAAATTGTATCAAATTGCCCCCGGCAAAAGCCAGACATTTTGCTAAGTCATTATTGTCAAACAAAATTCATGGGCTTGAGCAAGTGGCGCAAACTGTGCTAAATCAGCCCACCTTAGTTTAACCATCATGAGGAACATGTAATGAGCGACGTTGCTACCCGCGTGAAGAAGATTGTTGTCGAGCGTCTCGGCGTTGAAGAAGCCAAGGTGACCGACACCGCCAGCTTCATTGACGATCTGGGTGCTGACAGCCTCGACACGGTCGAACTGGTCATGGCGTTCGAAGAGGAATTCGGTATCGAAATCCCCGATGATGCCGCCGAGAAGATCCTCACTGTGCAGGATGCCATCTCTTTCATCAACCAGCATCAGGCAGCGGCCTAAAGGCCGGGTCAGGATACTGACACCATGCGTCGTGTTGTCATTACCGGCATGGGCATTGTATCACCGCTGGGCGTGGGTGTTGACCACGTCTGGCGGCGTTTGCTGAATGCCGAATCCGGAATCAAGGCCATCACCTCCTTTAACACCGAGGATCTTCCCGCACGGATTGCCGGGCAGGTGCCAACCGGGGTGGGAGAGGGGCTGTTCAACGCCGAGGATCACATCCCGGTCAAGGAACAGCGCAAGATGGACCCCTTCATCATCTTCGCCATCGGCGCGGCCAATCAGGCCATTGCCGATAGCGGCTTCACGCCGTCGAGTGAGGAAGAGCGCGAACGCACCGGAGTCATGATCGGCTCCGGCATCGGTGGTCTTAACGGTATTCATGATGGATCTCTGGTGCTGGCCGAAAAGGGCCCGCGCCGGATGTCACCCTTTTTCATCCCCTCCTGCCTGATTAATCTGGCTTCCGGCCATGTTTCAATCATGCATGGCTTCAAGGGGCCCAATCATGCCGTGGTAACGGCCTGTTCAACCGGAGCCCATGCCATTGGCGATGCCGCCCGTCTCATCATGTGGGACGATGCGGATGTCATGGTGGCGGGCGGAGCCGAGGCCGCAGTCAGCCGCCTTGGTGTGGCCGGTTTTGCGGCAGCCCGGGCGCTCTCCACGTCTTATAACGATGCGCCGGAAACCGCTTCCCGCCCCTATGACAAGGGCCGTGACGGCTTTGTCATGGGTGAGGGCGCTGGCGTTGTCGTATTGGAAGAGCTGGAACACGCCAAAAAGCGTGGCGCCCGCATCTACGCCGAAATCGTCGGCTATGGGATGTCGGGCGATGCGCATCATATCACCTCTCCGCCTGACGATGGCAATGGCGGCTTCCGTGCGATGCGGATGGCGCTCAAGCGGGCCGAGATGAATCCTGAAGATATTGACTATATCAATGCCCACGGCACATCGACGCCGGTTGGCGATATGGTGGAGCTGGGCGCGGTGCGTCGTCTGCTTGGCGACAAGGCGGCGGCTATTTCCATGTCGTCCACCAAATCGGCGATTGGCCATCTGCTCGGTGCCGCTGGCGCGGTGGAGGCCATTTTCTCGATCCGCGCCATTACCGACCAGGTCGTGCCGCCAACCCTCAACCTCAACGATCCTGATGATGGAACGGCGGGGATGGATCTGGTGCCCAAGGTGGCCAAGAAACGCCGCGTGCGCGCTGCCCTCTCCAACTCTTTCGGGTTTGGCGGCACCAATGCCAGCCTGATTTTCAAAGAGTACAAGTAAGCCGTGCGCTGGCTCTGGAAACTGCTCTGGGCTCCGGTAAGTTTCGTCGGTAAGATCATCTTTCATGCCATTATGAACGTGCTGGGCTTTGCGCTGATAACAGTGCTACTGGTGGCGTTGATTGTGGCTCCGGCCTATTACATGTGGGTTGCGCCCGGCCCGCTGGCTGAAACCACTACCGTTGTGATTGAGCGCGGCGGCCTCAAACAAATCACTGACAAGCTGCTTGAATCAGGAGTCATTGGCAAACCCGAACAGCTTTTCATGGTCGGGGTGGTGGCAACCGGTCTACGCGGCGACCTCAAGGCTGGTGAGTACGAGTTCCCGGCTCGGGCCAGCATGGCAGACGTGGCGGCGCTCATGGCTTCCGGACATGTGGTGGTTCACAAGGTAACGGTGGTTGAGGGCATGACCGTGGCCGAGGTGCTGGCCCTGCTCAAGGCCGATCCGGTGCTGGAAGGCGAGATTGATACCACCCCGCCGGAAGGTCTGCTGCTGCCGGAAACCTATTTCTATAATCGCGGCGATACCCGGGCTGAAGTGCTGGCCCGCATGAAAGAGGCCGGGAGCAAGGCGCTGGAGGAGGCTTGGGCCAATCGCGATCCGGCCCTGCCGCTAACTTCGGCCCAGCAATTGCTGACTCTGGCCTCCATCGTCGAGAAAGAAACCGGTCTGCCGGCCGAGCGGGCGCGGGTGGCTGGGGTCTATATCAATCGGCTCAAACAGGGGATGCGCCTGCAGTCCGACCCCACCACCATTTATGCGCTCACCCGCACCGGCAATCTGGGCCGCGCCCTGACACTGAACGATCTCAAGACCGTCTCGCCTTATAATACCTACATGTCCGATGGTCTGCCGCCGGGGCCGATTGCCAATCCGGGTCTGGCTTCCCTGCAGGCCGCCGCCCGCCCGGAAAGCCACGCCTATCTGTACTTCGTCGCCGACGGCACAGGCGGCCATGCCTTTGCTGCAACGCTGGAAGAGCATAACCGCAACGTCAGCAAGTGGCGCCAGATTGAACGGCAGAACGGGGTGAGATAGGTGGCGTTTTCTCGGGCGTTTCAATTTATTCCGCTCATAACTCTTCCCCTTCCCCCCCTTGCGGGGGAAGGTCGGGATGGGGGGAGAGT
>CAYSDE010000182.1:0-3317 GCA_964429685.1 uncultured Pseudobdellovibrionaceae bacterium | reverse complement strand
GTGCTGCAGCCAATGTGGCGTGGCCGCACAGGTCAACTTCACCGTTGGCGGTTGTAAACCAGCGCAACTCGAACCCGTCTTTCGTCCGCACAAAAAATGCAGTTTCAGACTGGTTATGCTCAATGGTCATGGCCTGGAGCTGCGGGTCTAAGCTGGCTTCCTGTCTGCAGGGAGGCAGGAATGATGACGTCAGGGGCTTCCGGGAACTGTAGGGCCGTTGGCAACGTTGCGTTAAAGCTGTCACGCAGGGAACCGGACACCCTGACCACCTGACCAGTTATATCGAGGTCAAGGGCCTGTCTGGCCTGTTCTATGATGCCGCCAGCTTTGAGAACAGTAATCAGTGTATCACTCAGCTTCATGTATTCAGGCTTGGTGGGCGGATAGGTTGGTGCGGGCACCGTACCGGGAGCGGGGACATGGGGGGCCGTTCATGATATGCAGCTGGATTTGAACCGGGCCCATAGGGGCGGCGGGCATGTTCTGCCATTGGCCGCCAACAAAATCTTTCAGCATGCCACTCAGCTCGCTGGTGCGGTAGGCGCCCTTCATTCCGTCCGCAAAGCCTTTCCGGAAATGATCGGTGGCATCATCGGCTGGATAAATGCTGGTCATGGTCTTGATGGTCGACTGCAGGCGGGGACGATGTAAATCGAGAAAAAGAACCGAGGCCCCACTTGTCTTGTTCAGCTTTTTCAGCGCTTCCATATCTGCAATGTTGGTTTTGTCGTCCTGCGAACTGGTGCGGTAAATGGAGGTGACGGCGGCAATTTCTTTCTTGTCAGCGGTAAGCTGGTCAAGAGCTGCTGAAACCGGTTTGTTTATCAAGGTGATGCGGTTTCCGAGGCCAGTGCGCTTCAACTCGTCCTTCGCCAGATGAAACTTCTCGGCGTCCGGCTCGATGGCAATAACCTTGATGTCGGGGCGGCTGAGGGCCATGAATTTGGCATATTGTCCAGCCGAGCCTCCCAGATCAACTACCGTGCCTCCTTTAGGAATCAGTGGGAGGGCAAAATGCGCCGCCGCCCGCCAGTCAACTCCCAAAGTACCGTCCGGTTGAGCCTGATCGAAGAAATTCTTTTTTTCAGCCAACGGCTCGGGAATGCGGGCGGGCACGCGACGGGAAAACTCATCCCGACCCCCGAAATCTGCCGCAATCTCGTTGGTCACCAATCCCGGCAGAGCAGCATTGATAACCGCTTCGCGCTCTACAGCACGACGAGACTCCTGCTCCGAAACCTGCGGGGCGCTGCTATTATGTCTGTCCTTCATCAGTGCAGTCTATCGTATGTTGGTAAACACGAACTTAACCGCGTTTTCCAACACCTTAACGCTGGTTAAGGTTCACGGACTGCAATCATCAGGCGGCTTTTTGCTGACCGATAAAAGCGCGGACGGTGGCGCGCATTTCGGGAGTGACCAGCGGCTCAACCTGCGAAGGATCGACGACCCAAGCCACTTCCTGATGCTCGGAGGACAGGCGGAGCGGGGCCAGATCCTTGACCTCAACGATAAAGTTGAACTGGCGGGCCCGGCGGCCACTGCCCGAGATGTAATCAAAGGTATTAAGGCACTCACCAATACGGAGGACGTCCAGATGGGTTTCTTCCCGAACCTCGCGGATCAGCGCCTGTTCCAGCGTTTCTCCGTCTTCAACCCCGCCCGAGGGAATTTCCCATATCTCCGGCAGGAACTCATCCACCGAGCGCTGCAGCATCAGCACCTGTCCGGCAGCATTGGCGATGCAGGCTCCGGCGACGAATTTGGTGATGCCGTCTTTTTTGGCGCCCTCAATCAGTTGGTCGAAAACGGACATATCAAATACTCCTTACAGGCAGTGCAGGGTGAGATCGAGGTCGAGAACCACAGACGGGTCCGTGGGTGCAGGCCAGTCGGTAAACTCATGTTTGGCAGCAAGCAGACGAACGCGCAAGAGGCCGGGTGCAGGAATCTCGAGAACTTCGCTGCCCGCATGGATAACATCACCCGCAAAAACCGGGTTGGTATGCTGTCCGCTGTTAATGGCCCGGATATACAAGGCTTTTTCCAGTCCGTTGACCATCAGGGCCCGGGCCAGCGCAATAATATAGCCCCCATAGACCAGACACCTGCCGTAGGAACTGGCGGACGGGTCAAAATGCAGCCGGGCCGGATTCTGGTAAAACCGGGTCGCGAGCTGGTGCGCGGCTTCGGTAATCAGCACCCCGCCCCCATGAGTGATCCTGTCCCCGGCCTGAGAGGTGTGATGATGAACCGTTACCGGCAGCTCCGGTATAACCGGCGCCGGAGCAGGAACAGTCAGGTCGCGCTTCTTCACCAAGACCCAGCGGATGAGGCTTAGCACCATCTCGCCGCGCTGGTTCTGTCCGGTAGTATGGACATAGACAATGCCGCTGTCGCCTTTCGAGGTCTGACGCAGACCAATCACCTCGGAGCGGGAGGACAGACAGTCGCCAATCTGAACCGGAGTGCCAAAGGTGACGGACGCATAGCCGAGATTGGCCAGCGCATTTTTCGAGATGTCGGCAACACTCTGGCTGAAAACCAGATTGAAGACCAGCACGTCATCAACCGAAGCTTCGTCCGGCAGGTCAAAGCGGGTGCCGGTCAGAGCGATATTCAGGCTGACATCGCCGTCCGTCAGGCGACGCCGGGGACGATGGATAAACACCTGCCCGAGCGTAAAATCTTCAAAGAAATTGCCATCACTATGCGTGGTCATGCGTGCCATGCCGGGTTTGTTCATCGGCACAACCAGCGCGCTCGACCTGCACCGTGCTGTGGGTGATGTGGCACTGTTCCACCAGCACCGTCTTGATGGCTAGCAGAACCTCGTCATCGCTGCGCGCTGCATGATCGTCAATGGTGGCATGAAGGGTGAGCAGAACATCTTCGCCCGAGAGTGACCACGCGTGCAGGTGATGAATGCCGGTAACTTCCGGAATGGCGTTGCGGAGAGCAGCGGCCACCTTGGCGCCGTCAAAACTTCTGGGACGGCCTTCAAGCAGGATGTGTGCGGTTTCGCTGATGATTTTCCGCGACGAATTGGCAATCATGGCAGCCACTATCAGCGTGGCGAGCGGATCAATCCACGTCAGGCCGGTGCGCCCGATCACCAGCGCCGCCACCACCACCGCGACCGAACTGAGCAGATCTCCCAGTACGTGCAGCGTAGCAGCGCGGATGTTCAGGCTGCCCTGATGGCTGCGATGCAGCAGAACAAAAATGGCCAGATTGACGAAGAGGCCCGCCAGCGCCACCCAGAACATCAGACCGTCGTTGATTTCCGGGGGATTCCAGAAGCGGCGGATGGCTTG
>CAYSDE010000181.1:0-3369 GCA_964429685.1 uncultured Pseudobdellovibrionaceae bacterium | reverse complement strand
AAAGTACCCCGACAGCGATCGTTGTATAGTTTAGGAATAGGAAGGTAAGGAGGCGTTTCAGAATCAAATTCGGCCAACCAGCGGAAGGCGCTGGCGCACCTATAACCCGCTTGCTGCGAGGCATACGCACTGGCTCTCAACTGCCGCTCTGGAGAGTAACGGTCGCCTCCTCCCCGAAACCCACCGTCACCCGGTATACTGACAACACTCCACGACCCATCTCTATTCCGTCCCATCAATTCCCCCCTATGTCTTCATATGTGGGGGAGAGATAGCACTGACGGAAACGGGAAATCAACCGATTCAGATGTGCAGCGCCCGGCCTTCCACCGCCAATGCCGCTTCCTTAACGACTTCGTTAAGAGTGGGGTGGGCATGGCAGGTGCGGGCGATGTCTTCGGAGGAAGCACCGAACTCGATGGCGATGGCGATTTCAGCAATCAGGGTTCCGGCTTCCGGGCCGATGATGTGAGCGCCCAGCACGCGGTCGGTCGTGGCGTCGGCCAGAATTTTGACGAAGCCCTCGGTGTCGTTCATGGCGCGGGCGCGGCCATTGGCGGTGAAGGGGAACTTGCCGACCTTGTAGGCCATACCGGCCTGCTTCAGTTGCTCCTCGGTCTGGCCGATAGCGGCAACCTCCGGCCATGTATAGATAACGCCGGGAATGGCCTCATAGTTCACATGACCGGCCTGACCGGCGATGATCTCGGCGACGGCTACGCCTTCGTCCTCGGCCTTGTGCGCCAGCATGGGGCCGATGATGACATCACCCACCGCATAAATGCCGGGAACATTGGTCTGGAAATGCTTATCGGTCTTGACCCGGCCCCGTTCATCCATCACCACCCCGACCTTGTCGAGACCGAGGCTGGCGGTATAGGGGCGACGGCCAATCGCCAGCAATACCACATCGGCCTTCACGGCTTCGGCCTTGCCACCGGCGGCGGGCTCAACGGTCAGTGTTACGCCGTCCTTGCTCTTAGCCGCGCCTGTCACCTTGGCGCCGAGGCGGAACTCGAAGCCCTGTTTCTCCAGCACGCGCTGAAACTGCTTGGCGATTTCGGTATCCATACCGGGCAGAACGCGATCCAGATATTCAATCACTGTCACCTTGGCACCGAGACGCGCATAGACCGAGCCCATTTCCAGCCCGATGACGCCCGCGCCGATGACGACCAGAGACTTCGGTACCGAGGCCAACTCAAGCGCCCCGGTCGAGGTTACAATCTGCTTTTCATCCACCTCAACGCCCTTGAGCGGCATACTCTCGGAGCCGGTGGCGATGATGATGTTTTTGGCGGCATACACCGTAGCGCCCACACTGACCTTGCCCGGGGCCGTGATAACCCCCTCGCCTTTCAGCCAGTCCACCTTGTTCTTCTTGAAGAGAAACTCGATGCCTTTGGTATTGTCGGCAACTACTTTGGTTTTATGGGCCATCATGGCGGCAAGATCGAATTTCAGACCGCTGGTGCTGATGCCATGCGCGGCAAAACCGTGCTGGGCTTCGGCGAATTTATGACTGCTGGTCAGCAGCGCCTTGGACGGAATGCAGCCGACATTCAGGCAGGTGCCGCCCAGCGTCGCCCGCTTCTCGACACAGGCCGTCTTCAGGCCGAGCTGGGCAGCGCGAATGGCCGCCACATAGCCGCCGGGACCCGCACCAATCACAATCACGTCATAAGAAGCTTCAGCCATGTTTTCTCTCCGCCTGATAATCCGCCGCGATGATACGGACTATTGCGCGGGGGTCAACGCAGCATTCGCAATGAATTTGAAAAAATTACCTTTTCCGGCACGGTAGGCAGTTGTAACCATTGCCGGAATCACCATTCCGCATTAATGTCACGCAACCCAGATTGAGGGGCACGAGAGCGGGGATACGTGGAAGACAGACAGTACTCATCTGAGCAGTCGGAGCAGCAAGATCCCCCGATGATGCTGTCCGGGCTGTCTGCTGCCCAATTATCAGGGGAAACGGGTTTTACGCAGGGCGGCAAGGGAATGTGGCTGCGTGTTACCCTGTTCACCTTCGTTTTGATAAGCGTCCTCGGCTTTACGGGACGGATGTTCTGGTGGGGTGATTTGTTGGGCTACCCCCGTCTGCATCTGGCGTTGATCCTGCTCGGCATTGGCGCTGTCTGTATCATTTACCGCGATACACGGATGTTCCTGATGGCCGCCGTTGGCCTGATGATCAATGTGGTGGCGGTCATCTCGGCCCTGCCGAATGCCGGACTGGTTATCACTCCCGACTCTACTCTGCCGCCTGGCGAAATCAAGGTGGCGACCCTGAATGTCAATGTTGACAACCCCGATCCCAGCGGTGTGCTGGCGTGGATTAAACGGGAAAACCCGGATATTGTGATGTTGATTGAAGCCAACCGGCACTGGCGCAGCCTCGCCGATCAGTTGCTGGAGACTCTTCCCTTCAACCGGATGGCCGACAACTCCGACCGCCATGGCATGATCCTCCTCAGCCGGTTTCCACTTGAGAACGCCACCTCCACCCGGGCGGGCCCTTACAGTCTCCCCACCCTCAGCGTCTCCGTTGAAACCCCCATCGGTCAGCTGATGGTTATCGGCGTTCATCCCAACGCACCTACCAGCGCCAATGATTATCAGGCCCGTAACCTTTATTTGGCCCAGATCAGCGCCATGGCCCAGACCACCGGCAAACCGACCTTGATGATGGGAGACTTTGCAGCGGTGCCGTGGTCATCAGGCTTTGAAACCATCCGCAATCTGCCCAACCTGCAGCCGGATGTCTGGAAGATGCCTGCCACCTGGCCCCCCGCAGCAGGCCGGTTCGGACTGCCGCTGGATAACATCCTGCTGACCATCCCCTACACCAGCACACGAGGATTGCTGATCAAGAGCCTGACCGCCGGAACGCACGTCCCCGGCACCACGCACCTTCCGCTGGTTGCAACGGTCAGCCTGAACTGATTGTCTCAGAAACCACTGCCCGCAGTCACAACCGCACCACGTAGCGGATGAGAGGTCCTTGCTGTCGCCTTGGACTCTGGAGCAGCAGGCGCAACAGGCAGCGCCAGAGGCGGGACATCCATCGGCCGAGGCGCTGCTGCGAAGCCATGGCCCCTGGCTACACTCATGCGGGAGAAGACAATATCCTTGGTCTGAAGCACAAGAAGCTGAAACGCGTCGTCACTCCCCCTCTGGGGCTTCAATGTGACAATAGAGGCCGCCGAACCTGGGCCGAAATGAGCCGTCACACCAAGGATACGATCTGCGGGAAACTCAAGCTCAACCCCACCTTCGGGAAAAGAAGTCAACTGCCCCGCCTGATTGGATTGTGCGAGTACGGTAAGCGTGATGGTTTTGGAATCAGTGGTCATAACACTTATT
>CAYSDE010000180.1:0-3423 GCA_964429685.1 uncultured Pseudobdellovibrionaceae bacterium | reverse complement strand
GGGAGCGATCAGCTTGACGCCCTCAACTGCCGACAAGACCGAAATGGCCGGGGTGATGATGGAGTCGCCATAGAACAGGGAGGCACCAATAATGCCAAGAATGAAAATCAGGTCACTGCGCCTGCCGAGGGCCCGCTGGGTCAGTGCCATCAGCGACAGCGTCCCGCCTTCGCCATTGTTGTCAGCCCGCAGCAGGATGACCACATATTTAAGGGTGACGACCAGCAGTAGCGCCCAGATGATGAGGGAGAGGACGCCAAGGATGGTCAGGCGGGCGGCATCCATTCCACCGGCTGCATGGACGGCCTCGCGTAGTGCATAGAGCGGGGAGGTACCAATATCTCCGTAAACCACTCCGATACTACCAATAACAAGAGCCCGGAAGCCTTTTGATTTCGCTGTTGCGGGGGCTGCTCCGTGGGCATGACTGCCCGTCTCGTGGCCCGCTTCGTGGGGTGAGGGACTGGCAGTTTTCTCAGACTCTGGGGCAGAAGAACCCATGTGTTCTCTCCGGTATGCAAGGCCGATAATGCGCGCAGGAGTGTGAAAGAAGTCTTAAATAAGAGACGTAAACACCCTTATACCAACGAGCATAAGTCTTGACCCGTCTTCCCCTCCCCCGTCCCTCTTGGGATGGGGGAGGCTGGGTGGGGGCGAGGATGTCGATAAATATGCGATTTTCCCTTATAAACAAACTATCTTTGCCCCCACCCCACCCTCCCCCATGAGGTCTGCTGACCTCACGGGGGAGGGAGATGATCGTGATGCGGGTTGGTATAATTCAGGCTTGCCGTCCGCCAAGTGGGGCGCTATTGTTGAAGGTACAAGGCAAATCAGCAGCGCTGATTATGCTTTTGCGTTGATTAACCCCCTCTATCCGTTCTACGGATAAGATATGGAGTGCAGAATGACCCAATCACCGGATGTGCTAGTTGATATTGTTGATGCCCAGAAGGGCTTCATGAAGCCCGGCTGCGACCTTTATTTTCCGGGTGCCGACAGCATTATTCCCGCCTTTAACCAGTTTCTCGCCGCCCTTACACCGCTGCAGGCCCGTGCGGTGCTGTTCAAATATGATACCCACTTTCGGCGCGAATATCCCTTCTCACCGGAAGCAGAGATTTTCCCGAAGCCGCACTGTGTCTATGGCACCGAAGGGCAGACATTGGCGGTTGAAATGGGCGATCTTCCGTCCCGCTTGGCCGTCTTTTACATGAACAAGAACGAGTTCAGCATGTGGGGGAAAAACCCAACCACCGGCAGCGGGATCATTTTTGACAGCGCAGACGAAAGGGCCGTGTACCGGAATCTTTTCTGCGTTACCGACAGCTTCAACCAGACCGCGCCCGGCCTTGCGCTGGAAGCGTGGCGTGTGCAAAACAACATCTCCGCACAGACCGGGGTCGTGATTGTCGGTGTTGCCTCTGACTATTGCGTCAAGCAGGCTATGGCCGGTTATCTGGAGCGCGGTCACATGGTCACCGTGCTGACCGATCTGGTAGCTGGTATCGGCGGCGAGCATAGCGAGGTCAAGAGTGGCCACATCAACGACGTAGCCGCCCAGCTCTTTGGCCGCGCCCTCAAAACCGGCCAGCTCAAGCTGATGACCAGTCAGCACTGGTTGGCCAGCCGCCCTTAAAGGCGTTGCCAATCTGGCACAGAGCGGGGTTTCCTGCCATAACACCCCCTCGGCCTTGAAGGGGAAATGTGTTAGGCTGAGCAAACGGATAGACCATGATCATCACCTGCCCTCGCTGCCTTGCCGCCTATACTGTGCCCGACTCTGCGCTCGGAGCGCAGGGGCGTAAGGTGCGCTGTTCGAGTTGCCATTTTGAGTGGCAGGAAGCTTCGCCGCCGCAGAATGCGATTGCCAATCTGGCCCCGCAGCGCGCTCCGGCACCATCGGCGGGAACAGCACCGCCCGCCAAGACCGAGTCCAAGAAGCCGAAGCCGCCCGCACCCGTCAAAGCGAAGTCCGAAGCGTCATCGTCTCCGGCAGCGGTGATAGCGTTTGTGATTCTGGCCGCCCTTCTGGCCGGGCTCGTCATGATGAGAAACAGCATCAGCAACGCTATCCCTGCCATGGAAGCCATTTATGAGAGTGTCGGCCTGCCGGTCGGTTCACCCGCAGAATGGTTTGTCATTTCCGGTAAGGGGGTTGAAAGCGCCGAGGATGGCAACCGCTTTACGCTCACCGTTCATGGTGAGGTCGAGAATGTGTCCAAGCGCCCCCGCGACCTGCCGCCGGTGCGCATCTCGTGGATCAGCAAGGATGGTCAGGTCGGGGCTGTTACCACTGTCAGGGCCTCTCCCGAGCATCTGGAACCGGGCGGGAAAGCAACCTTCACCGGAACACTGCGCCGGGTTGATACCAGTTTGGGCGGTGAAGTGCGCATGGTGCCGTGGCTGGGCTCCGAAGACATGGTGGTCACACCTGAAATGGAAGCCGACAAACCCGCACATGCGGCAGCACCTCACTCCACCCCGACCCCTTCACACGAGCCCGCCGCTAGCGAAGGACATCACTAATGAGCAAGCGGATGGATGCTTCCTTCGGCGGAACCGGGGCAAAACACATCATCAGCCGGGCCGAGTTGCCAATTGTCCAGCGCGGAGGTGACTCGGGTGTTTCGCTGCGATTCCTGTTCATCGTGCTGGCGGTTATCGCTCTGGTTTTCTATCTGCCCAAACTGGTCACGACTGACAGCTTCAATTTTGGCGAAGACTACAAAGTGGAGGCGGTCGGCCTGACCCCGCAGCCGCAAGGCAAACTGACCAGTTGGCTCATCAGCGGCATGCTGATTAACCAAACCGGCGACGACAAACCGGCCCCTGATCTTGAAATCCGGCTGGTACGAACGGATGGATCACTGGCGGCGCGCAGTGTGCTGCCGATGAACAGCCAGACCATTCCGGCCGGTTCGGGCCTCCGCTTCCAGACCCGGATGAATTCCGCTCCCGGTGAGTCGCTGGTTGCCGATATTCGCCCCATCAAACCCGCCCTCAGCGCGGAGGATGGCACTCCAGGAAAGACTCCGTGAGCAAGCTTGACCCTCATGATGTGCGGATCCTCGTGGTTGAGGACGAGCCCGGCGTACGGGACTTCGTCAAGCGCGGGCTGCTCAGTGTCGGCTACGATGTCGCCACAGCCGAGGATGGCGAGCAGGCCCTCGCCCGGCTACAGAAAGACAGCTTTCACCTGATGGTGACCGACATCATCATGCCCGGCCTCGACGGCATCGCCCTCGCCCTCAAAGCCGCCAAGGACTATCCCGATCTCAAAATCATGATGATGAGCGGCTATGCCAACGAGCGCCAGCGCTCGCACAATCTGGAAGCCCTGATCCACACCGTGCTGGCCAAACCGTTTTCACTAGCCGCCCTCCTCAGCGCCGTAGAAGATGCCCTCGGCAATGAGCGGCT
>CAYSDE010000179.1:0-3424 GCA_964429685.1 uncultured Pseudobdellovibrionaceae bacterium | reverse complement strand
GATGCCATCGGCATAAGTGGCCTGATACCCGGAGGGAAGAACCGTCTGCACCACATTGGCCAGCGTATTGCTCGCGGGCAATATCTCCAACGCGGCCAGCCTCTGGGTGATCCCCGTAATCGTCCACGCACTATCAGCTTTCGAAGTAAGCTGGGTACAGGCGGGCAGCACGGAAGTAAGCGTCAGAACTGTGGCAAGAACGCAACCACGATGAAGAACATGCAGAGTACGGCCGGATGACATCGTCTTTTCCCCCATCCCGTCAGCTTCCCCCTCAAGCAGCATTGAATTTGCGCCAGAGAAAAACCCGGTAAACCCTCAGAAAAACCAACAAAAAACCACAAGACTCGAGGAG
This sequence comes from uncultured Pseudobdellovibrionaceae bacterium, assembly GCA_964429685.1. GTDB lineage: Bacteria > Pseudomonadota > Alphaproteobacteria > UBA2400 > UBA2400 > CAYSDE01. The sequence goes on along the minus strand of CAYSDE010000179.1, from coordinate 3,069 downwards.
GGAGATTCCCCCCGCTCCTGTCTGCCACAATCCGTGATTCCTGACAATGAGGTATGGAAAAGGCCGGCCTGAAAAAGCCCGAATAACCGTTACTGCTGGTTGGACATATCGATCAGGCGGCGACGCGCCGTCCAGATCACGCCGGGACGGTCGGAGCCGCAAAGCCAGGAGCGGAGACGACGCAAAGCCGCCTCAAAGGTCAAGCCGAAGCGCTCAAGAATATTGAAGATAAAAAGAGCCGCAATAAAGATGACGAGCGTGTACAGACGCGGATGGATCAGCAACATGACCACCATAAGGGCGGCGCGGGCATCAAACATGAAAAAGCGGGCAGGACGCATGTTGTCGCGCCAGTGCCAACCTACAAGTTCCATCGCCATGGTACTACCCTCCGCTCCCCTGAACATAACCACTCAACCATGTTCAGGTAAAGGCTCTGTAAACGTTTTGAGGAATCGGGCCGATCAGCCGTCCATACTGCCACGGGCCAGCATCAGATACCAGCGCCGGTCGATCTGGCCACTTTCAAAGGCAATCTTGGCGGATTTCTGCATGGTTTGACCCCGATCCGGCAGCATCTGCTGAATGCGGTTGGCCCAGCGCTCCTGCGGCAGATCAAGCAGCTCTTCCCGGACAGTTTCATCAAAAACCATCCATTCGCGCACGGCGATACGCCCGCCATTGGCACGTGGCACCAGCGCCTGCGTCACCACCATACGCAAAGTTTCCATCAAGGCAGCAGCCCGTTCCGAACGCTCGTTCGGTTCGAAAACCGAAACCAGACGGCGCAGGGTCGCCGCAACACCGATGGTATGCGCCGTGGTATAAACCGCATGACCGGTCTGACCCGCCTCAATAGCTGCGGCGACAGTTTCGCGATCACGCGACTCGCCAACCAGAATGATACTGGGCTTGCGACGCAGGGCATTACGCACCCCGGCGGCAAAATTGGGCAGATGGCGGGGAATCTCGGTCTGCGCCACCAGACTCTGCGGATTCTGAACCATGTCGTAAGTGTATTCGATGGGCGCTTCATAGGTCAGCATCTTGCCGCATCCGCCGTCCCGCTCGATCAACATACGCATCCCGGCGGCCAGCAAAGTGGACTTACCGGAACCGGTCGGGCCGGTCACCACAATCAGACCTTGGCGCGGAGAGAAATTGTTGATGATCTCTTCTTCAATACCAAGGTCTTTCATCGAGGGCGGCTGCTGCGGCAGCACGCGCATGGTAATCTGCACCCCATCCCGCCCCTTGGTCTGAATGGCGGTCATGTTGACACGGAAGCGCACCCGGGTAAAACGGTCCAGCTTGATTTCGTAGGAGAGATCAAGATCTTTGGCAGCGGCCAGCTTGGCTGCGGCATCCACCCCGTAAAGCTTGGTCATGATGGCAATCATGTCCGCCGGATCAAGCGGACGAATGGTCATCGGATACAGCACACCGTGAATTTCGGCGTAGGTCGGGCGGTCAGTCTGCAGCGAGATGTCACTGGTCTGGTTCTGTACGCAGAACATGATGAGATCATCGACCAGATCATCGCTGATGCGCGGCGGTTCCTTGGGCCAGGTCGCAACCTTCTGGATCTTGTCGTCGCCGCCGCCGCTCACGATACACCCTTCACCAGAAAATCGCGGCCATTACCGGGGAACCGGTTGCCAGTTTTCCGGACGCGCCTGCAGCTGGGACTGACCGGTGATGGCCAAAGCACGATCACCAATCCGCATTTCGTCACCGCCACCGGTCACGCCACGATCCTGCTGGAGAGCAAACGGGGCCGAGATCATGTTCTGGGCGAGAAGCCAACGATAACGAACCATGCCGGTGTAATCGCGCACCAGCCGGTCTATATCAGCCTGAAAAATCTCGTCGCCCTGCTTGTACCCGGCTTCCCAGCCCTGCGCCACCCACTTGGCCCAAGCCAGACGCTCATCATCGGTTTTGGGGAGCAGGACATTGGGCGGCGGTTCGACCTTGCCCCAGTCGCGCTCCAGATAGGTACGCCATTCACGGCCAGCTGTCACAATACGGGCTTCACGACCAATCTGCAGCATCAGATCACTGACAGCGGCTGACTGACCATCGGAAGCGACGATGACGTTCTTCTCCGACTCGGTCACCACCGGGGGTTCAATCACCAGCCCCGAAGGAGCCGACATCAGGAGCGCACGGAAATTATAGACACGATCCAGATCATTGGCGCTCACATCAAGCTTCTGCCGAATCTCCCACGTGCGGCGGGCAAGCCCCCCCACGCGCCCCATAGGACAGCGCGGCTTCCCGCACCGCATCCATGCGGATCTTCTGGGCGAAGCGGGCCTGCTCGGTTTCTTCACTCGAGCGCTGCTCGTTCATCAGCGCGGTCAGATCAGCGGGGGTGCTTTCGTCATGAGCGGGCGACGTCTCCGGCGTAAAAACCGGAGTCTCGTAAGGATCCTGCGAGGTTGGCACATCACGATTGTCGATGACCCGCATCTGGTCAGGACGATCCATGACATCACCGCCAACATCGGCGCGCACTGTCCCGCCAAAGGCGAGGACAAGAACGAAGAGGGCAACGCCCAGCGTCAGCTGGCGAGAAAGGGCCTCAGCGGCCAGTGTCAGGCGCATAACGGACTTCCACCACTTTGTTTTGCGAATCGAGAACCAGATCGGCACGGCCCGCACCCTGCAGACCGACATTGCGCATCACGTCAACAAAGGGCTGCTGACGGGCGTCGATTGTCACGACCACCGGGGTCGCGGGCGACTTGCCGATGACACGGAACTGATAGTTGACGCGCTCAGCCAGCACCTTGAGAAGATTTTCCCACGGGCCAACCCACTGGACTGTGACCAGCAAGCGCAACTCGGCAGGAGCGTCCGCGACGATGGGCGTATAAAGCTCCGGCGTACGCGCCTGCTCAATCGACTGCAAATTTTCGATAGCGTTGGCGGTGCGCTGGGCAGCTTCGGCCAGCCGGGCGGTGACATCGTCACTGCCAGCACCGGAATTGACCGCTTCAACACGGGAATTGCCGCCATTGCCGCTGTCAAAGCTGCTTCAGCCCGAAAGGCCAATCAGAAGAG
>CAYSDE010000178.1:1473-3441 GCA_964429685.1 uncultured Pseudobdellovibrionaceae bacterium | reverse complement strand
CAATCCGCTGGGTGGCGATTATCGGCCAGACCCTCAGTTTGCTGATGGCCTCTTACGGATTTCAGGCGGATGTGAATCTGGTCGCCTGCCTCGCCACCGTGATGGCGGCGGTGGTGCTGAATGTAGCGGCCTCGGTTCATCGCCGTTTGCATCCCCGGCTGGATGCCCATGAAGCCGCGCTCTATCTGGCTTTTGACATTCTGCAACTCTCGCTCTTATTGTATCTGACCGGCGGGCTGGATAATCCCTTCTCGATGTTTCTGATTGCGCCAGCGGCGGTGGCGGCGGGTCTGCTGACCTTCTCTGCCGTTGCCAGCCTGACTGTCCTGACCATGGTGTGCCTGACGCTCAATGCCATCTGGCATCTGCCGTTGCCGTGGCCGCAAGGCTCGCTGGAATTGCCCGACCGCTATGGCTGGGCGGTGTGGCTGGCCCTTATCCTCGCCATTTCCTTCATCGCGGCTTATTCATGGAGCATTGCGCGGGAAACCCGGCGGATGCGCAGTGCCCTCAACGCCACCCAGATGGAGTTGGCCAATGCCAACCAGATGACGGCGATGGGCGCACTGGCGGCGGCGGTAGCGCATGAACTGGGCACCCCGCTGGCGACCATCTCGCTGGTGTCAAAAGAACTGCTGCGGGAAGTGGCGCAGGAAGAGTCGGAGTTCCGCGAGGATGTCGAGCTGCTGGTCAGTCAGGCCGAGCGCTGTCGGCAGGTGCTGGCGGGCTTTGCCCAGCGCCCGGCAGCGGAGGGGGGCGACCCCTACCGGGTGCTGCCCCTGCTGGCGCTGGTGGATGAAGCTGCCGGGCCGCACCGCCTGCAGGGCGTGGGGCTTACTGTCGCAGCGGATATGCCGGACGGGGCCCGCCTGATGGTCAGACGCCGCCCGGAATTGCTCCATGGCATTGGAAACTTTGTACAAAAGGCCTTTCAGTACGCCCGCACCCAGGTCGACATAAAGGTGAAATGGGACAATGACAGAGTAACCATCAGTGTCGCCGATGATGGCCCCGGCTATCCACCGGGCTTGATTCAGAAGATGGGCGAGCCTTACATATCAACCCGGGTCAGCAGTCAGGCCGGGCATATGGGCCTTGGCGTGTTCATCGCCAAAACCCTGCTCGAGCGGATCGGGGGCCGCGTCACTTTCGGCAATCGCGCTGGAGGGGGCGCTCAGGTTACTATGGTCTGGCCTCGCAAGGCTCAGATCTTCGAGGTTGGAACGCCGGTTGGTTCCTGAGTTCTTTGAAGGAGTACAGATCATGCCACAGTCCGAACCCGTTGCTGCCCCGCAGGTGGTGGTGGAGAAAACCAGTTACACCGACCATAGCCGCAGTTTGCTGGTGGTCGATGATGACAACGTGTTTCGCCAGCGTCTGGCCCGGGCGATGGAGAAGCGCGGCTTTGACGTGATCTCGGTAGAGTCGGTAAGTCGCGGCATTGAACTGGCCGCCAAGGCCCCGCCCGCTTTCGCCGTGCTGGATCTGCGTCTGCTGGATGGCAGCGGGCTGGATGTGGTGGAAGCCCTCCGCAAAGCCAAGCCGGATTGCCGGATTGTCATGCTGACCGGCTATGGCAATATCGCCACCGCTGTTGCCGCCGTCAAAGCCGGTGCAGTCGATTATCTCTCCAAGCCGACCGATGCCGATGCGGTGGAGCGGGCGCTGCTCGCCAAAACCGAAGATGTGCCGGTGCCGCCCGAAAATCCGATGTCGGCGGATCGCGTACGCTGGGAACATATCAACCGCGTTTTCGAACAATGCGACCGCAACGTTTCCGAAACCGCCCGCCGCCTCAAAATGCACCGCCGCACCCTGCAGCGCATTCTGGCCAAACATGCGCCCAAGGATAACGAAGCGGGTGACGAGCGGCTGTGAAAGCAGCGTTGGTAACCAAGGTTAAGGCGTTTTAAAACTATCCGTGCCTACCCTCCACTGTATACTGACGTAGACTGGGAGTCCCCTCCC
>CAYSDE010000178.1:0-1463 GCA_964429685.1 uncultured Pseudobdellovibrionaceae bacterium | reverse complement strand
GAAAAACCCCGATTTTCTGACTCAACCAACCACTCTCCCCCCATCCCAACCTTCCCCCCGCAAGCGGGGGAAGGAGAACGGAAAAAGGCATGTCCGCCTGCGTTAAACAGAGTTGATGACACTGGGGGCGAAACTTCATTCGGTTAAGGCTTTTTTCCTTTGCTTTTACCGGTTTGCCTTGGCTATGATGGCTCTCTTTCAAATAAGGAGCCTTACGATGAGCGCTGTTTCCGCTACTTTTGATATTCTCGCCTCAGCTCAGCTGGCTGCCAATGAACTGAAGTATCGGGCCAGTTATCGCCCGGCCTGCGTCGCGTTGGGGCGGGCCTTGGTGGTCGCTAGTGAGGTTCTGCCGGAAGGCACGACACCGTCATCTGTCAGTCAGCATGTTCTGGACGTTGTCCGCCAGGCCGAGAATGGAGCAGGGAATGCGACAGTGCAGGAACTGAAAGGTTATGCTGGTCGTATGGGGCAGAGACTTCTGACACCAGAGCGTACTGAGTTTGGCACACTGCAGACTTTCTGTGAACGACTGGTAGTGGGGTCACCGCGCCGCTCGGTTGGGCCTCTTTAATCCTGAGGACTTTCTGATGACAATCTCTTTCCCGTCTTTTGTTCCCCTGTCCACACTGGCCGAGAAGAGTGCGAGAGAGCTTGAGCCCAGAATAGGCGGCTTCTCTGCAGAGATGGTAAGTACAAGAGCGTTGGGGCAGAGGCTGGTAGCTGCCGGGTCTGCTGCGTCTCCGGATGCCGCCGCTCAGCAGGTCTTGGGAGTGGTCGCCGCGTTGACCGGAAATACGGATGAAGCGCAGGCGAAAAACTTTGCCGCGCAGATGGGGAAAAGTTTGGTGCAGGTGGCTGAAGAGGGCTGGAATACGGCGCAAGGTCTGTCCGAACTCCAGAGGTTCAGTCTGCAATTTTCAGAAGCAGTGGCACCAGTCCGCACTCCGGTCAAACGCCGGATTGCAGCACCAGTCTGCGGGGCCTGATTAACTGCGCGGCGGTGGTTTGGGCTGGCGGTTGTCGTAAACTACGGTGCTGTTGGCCAGAATCAAATCCATTGCCCGGCCCTGAAACATGTTGATGCCAAGGGTCTGGCCGATGGTGATGGCATCATCATTATCGCAGCGGGTCAGGATGATGCGGGTGGGGCCGCCCGCGCCGACATTCTCGCGCAGCCGGGTGAAGGTGTCGCTGTTCTGCAGGCTGACCAGTTCGGGCGACCAGTACATTTTCATCATGTCAAGGCCGAGGCGGTCACGGTCCATATAGGGCAGGGTCAGATGGGTCAGACCGTCGAGGCAGACCCGGTAGCCGCGGTCATGCAGGTAATCGCGGGCGAACAGATAGGCACCCATATCCGAGAATACATCCATTTTCTGAAATTCGATGACGAGACGACCGCGCAGATTGGATGAGATGTTCTGATCGAAGCGGTGAAACTCCGGCGACAGGACGGTTGC
>CAYSDE010000177.1:2618-3493 GCA_964429685.1 uncultured Pseudobdellovibrionaceae bacterium | reverse complement strand
GGCCGCTCAATCACTTCACCGGCGGCAATCTGGTTGACCAGCGTATCGGGGAGGCGGCGCAACCGGGGGCGGTTTTCATCCAGTTCCAGCATGTCAGGCTATGCCCTTGCCGAATTTGGCTCCTTCGATGCGGGCGCCATCAAGATTGGCTCCGTCCATGGTGGCTCCGCGCAGATCGGCATCGGTCAGGTTGGCACCCGCCAGATTGGCCGAGGTCAGATCAACATCGGTCAGGTTGGCGCGCTTGAGATTGGCGCCAGACAGATTGGCGTGAGCAAGGCGGCTGAGGCTGAAATCACAAGGCAGGCTATGGCCCTGCGTGAGCATGAGGGGTGAAAGGTCAGCCCCGGCCATATCGGCCCCGCTGAAGTCGCATACCGTCGCCTTGACCCCGCGCAGATCGGCATTGTGCAAACGAGCCGCCCGGAAATCGCTACCGGAGAGCTGAGCCGCCTGCAACTCAACTCTTGCCATATCAAGCCCGATGAACATGGTCTTTTCGGCCTTGAGGGCACTGAGCCGCTGACCAGCCAGACTGACAACCGGGCGGAGATCGTAACCGGACAGATCCATCGCCGCTCCTTCGGCGCCGTGGGTATCGGCCCAACGGCGGTGGTCGCGCAGCATGAACTCGAACGGGCGGGAGAGATTGGACAGGGCGAGTCCCTGCGGAGCCTCCGTTACCGTCTTTTCCATGACCGTGCCGTCGATCCGGGCGCCGTTCAGGTTGGTTGACAGCATGATTGCCCCGGTGAAATTGGCCGAAGTCAGATCGGCCTGACCCAGATCGGCCCCGGTGAGATCGGCCTGCAGGAAGCGGGCCCCGCGCAGATTAGCCTTGGTCAGCTTGGCATCGCGCAGGGTGGCGCCGCTGA
>CAYSDE010000177.1:1956-2608 GCA_964429685.1 uncultured Pseudobdellovibrionaceae bacterium | reverse complement strand
CGGTCTGCATGGCAATGGCGCCGCCCATGCGGGCGCGGGTCAGATTGGCAGCGAGCAGCTTGGCTTGAGCCATGTCAGCCGAACTGGACTCAAAAGAAATGCCATGCAGGTCGCCATGGACATCGCGCTCAACCCGCGAGCCATCGCGCAGATCAGCTTCGGTCAGATCGGCGTGGTTGAGAATGGCCCCACGCAACAGGGCTCCGCGCAGATCGGCCTTGACCAGCTTGGCTTCGGTCAGATTCGCAATCCGCAGATCGGCCCCGAAAAAGCTGGTACCCTCAAGATTGGTGCGTGACAGGTTAGCGTGATGCAGACAGGCGCCATAAAACTGGGCTTGAGACAGATTATGTCCGGAGAGATTGAGGCCGGACAGGTTGGCATTGTCGAGAACCGCCCGCGCTCCGCCTTGTCGCATGGTCATGAACATGCCATGCCGTTTGATGACTTCGTCAAGTTCGGCCTGACTGACCGGGCGGAGGATGGGAGACACCGAGTCGGACATGGGGGTCAGCCCAACCGGCCCATCAGGGCCCGGGTTGAGGCATCAAAATCTCCGGTTTCGCCGAGGAGCAGGCGGCTGGCGATTTCCTTGCCCAGTTCAACGCCGAACTGGTCGAAGGAGTTGATATTCCACAACCAGCCCGCGACC
>CAYSDE010000177.1:679-1946 GCA_964429685.1 uncultured Pseudobdellovibrionaceae bacterium | reverse complement strand
GCTCATAGAGCGCCAGCAAGCGGCCCAGACTGAAGGGCGACAGGCGGTCAAGCAGAATGGTGGTGCTGTGGCGGTTGCCACTCATGACGCGGTGCGGATTGTCGCTGCTGCAGCCAGCCAGCAGGGCGGCGGCTTGGGCAAAAGCGTTTAGCACCAGCAGGCGATGCTGACCGGGTGCCAGCGCCTCATCTGCTCCGGCAGGTGACAAGGCAACGATGAAATCAGCCGGGATGATTTCCGGCCCCTGATGCAGTTGCTGGTGGAAAGCATGTTGGCCGTTGGTGCCGGGCTGGCCGAAGACCACCGGGCAGGTCAGCAGGTCAGCCGGGACGCCATCACGGTCAACACTCTTGCCGTTGCTCTCCATCATCAGCTGTTGCAGGTAAGCGGGCAGCTCACGGAGATCCTGACTGTAAGGCAGGATCGCCAGCGAGGGACGTCTGAGAAAATTGCGGTTCCACAGATCAATCAGGCCGAGCAGTATCGGAATGTTGTGATGCAGATCAGCCGTTCTGAAATGCTCATCCATGCTGCGGGCTCCGGCCAGCAGATCGTCAAAGCGTTCCGGGCCGATAGCAAGGATGATGGGCAGACCGATGGATGACCACAGGCTGTAACGCCCGCCGACCCAGTCGCTGAAGGGAAACATGTTGTTGCCGTCAATGCCGAAATTCTTGACTTCGCCGACATTGGTAGACGCGGCAACGAAGTGTTTGGCGACCGCAGCGTCTCCCAGTTTGGCGACCAGCCAGGCGCGGGCGGCGCGGGCATTGGCCATGGTTTCCTGCGTCGTGAAGGTTTTTGACGCGACCACAACCAGCGTGGTGGCCGGATCAAGCCCGGCCAGATTGGCGGCCAGATCGGCCGGATCGACATTGGCGACAAAACGCACCGCCGGGCCGTCATGATAGGGGCGCAGGGCCTTGACCACCATTTCGGGGCCCAGATGCGAACCGCCGATGCCGATATGCAGTACGGTTTTAATCGGCTGACCGGTGGAGCCGGTCCATGTGCCGGTGCGAACCGCGTCGGCGAAGGCATAGAGTTTCTTACGGACGCGGAGAACCTCCGGCATGACATCGACACCGCCAACCTTGTAGGAGGCATCGTCGGCGGCGCGCAGGGCAATATGGAGAACCGCCCGCTTCTCGCTGCTGTTAACGGCTTCACCGGCAAACATGGCGTTGCGCTGTTTTTCAACTTCCTGCTGGCGGGCCAGACTGGCCAGCAGGGCCGACAATATCTCGGCCAGCGCGTGGTGCGACTC
>CAYSDE010000177.1:0-669 GCA_964429685.1 uncultured Pseudobdellovibrionaceae bacterium | reverse complement strand
CACAAACCGCTCATCAAGGCTGAGGGTATAGCGGCCCACCCGCCGGGGATCCGCCCCGAACAAAACCCGCGTATCCAGCTGCGTCCGGGTCATCGCCATCAGGGCGCGCCATGCGGGCGATGAAGTCAGGCTCATGGTTTGATACTCACAGTGCGGGTTGATTCAATACCGGCGGGTTTGCCGACGACGATGGTTGTCATGGCGTCGGGCCTGACCAGCTGTTCGGCCAGACGGGCGACATCAGCCGAGGTTACCGCATCAATCTGCTTGGCCCGCTCGTTCAGGTAGGTGGGCGAAAAGCCGAGACGCTGGATTTCCAGCAAGACAGCGGCAATGCCGTCGCTCGACTTGAAGCGCAGGGCAAAGGCGCCGGTCAGATAGGTTTTTGCTTCCGACAGCTCGGTAGCGGTGACGCCGTCCTTGACCAGACGCCGCATCTCGTCCTTGAGGCGGGTCAGCAACTCGGCCACCTTGGCATTGTCAGCCGAGGCCATGGCATAAAACATGCCGCCAGCCTTGTAAGGCATCAGCGCCGTGCTGATACCGTAGGTGAGTCCGCGCTTGATACGGATTTCGCTCATCAGGCGCGACTGGAAGTCTCCCCCCAGAATGTAGTTCATGGTCAGCGCGGCAAACCAGTCGGGATCCTCCCGCCTGATCCCCGGCGAC
>CAYSDE010000176.1:0-3504 GCA_964429685.1 uncultured Pseudobdellovibrionaceae bacterium | reverse complement strand
CTGGTGACTCGTAGACCGCCATGAACGTAACTCGGCGGCGGAAGCCGCTGCAAAAAAGTCATCCACATGTTTATGCCCTTAATCTGTAATTTTCATCAGAATCCGGGAATAGCAAACCGCTCTGGTTAATTTCAAGCCTGTTTTTTGCGCCGGGGCGGGGGGAGTCTGAGAAACAAGGAAGACCATCAAGCCGAAGGAACGGTTGGCAGAACATGAAAACGCGAGAGTTCGGAGATGACCTCATAGGGACACTTCTCATGGTGGCTGTTGCCCACTCCAACCCAGTAAATCCCCGCCCGGCCCGCCTGATAGGCTTGCCGCAACTGCGGGAGGCCCTGCAGGGCGTATTCGAGTGCTGGGGCAAAATCACGGTCGGTCGCGACCAGGGCAATGCCATTTGGCGCACGAGGGTCATTCAGTTCGCTAAAATAGCGAATATCAAGGTTTAGTCTGGTATCTACAGTTTTTTGCTTGATCTCGGGCGTCAGTGCCAAAATAAGCTTTTCGCGCAGCTGATTGCCCGACAAGCGTGACTCCTCAAACTTGGCAATCTCTCGCGATCCAATTCTAAGCCCGTTATACTGGGTTTCCCCGATCATCAGCTCAAAGGGGATTGGTCCCATGCACTTGTAACCATGCATCTGTTCGACAACATGATACGCTACATGATGACGGGTAAGGGCCGCAGCGATGTCCAGACCGCAGATTTCTGCATCCCTCTCCATGCGTTTTAGATGAGCTGCAGACAGCGGTGCCGCATGATGAAACCGCACACACCCAACCCGCACCCCATAGGCGTGCAAGGTATTGATCACCGCTCCAATGGAGAAATTCAGCTGCGTGATAAAGGCATCTGACCCTTTGTGGTATTTCAGCCGGTTGGCCTGAATCAGGTGATTTCCGTCAATAATCAGCGCTACCACAGGCGACTCTGGCCCGAGACCCGTCAACTGACGGGGCAGCCATTCCGAGAAAATCCTCGGATCAAGATGATCGGGCACATACCACTTTTTCTCGCGGCCATCAAACCGTGCCCCCAAAGCCTTCGCCTCAGGATGCTGAGTAAAGGGGAGCCGAAGATATAAACGGGACATGCCGCTGCCTCAGGTATCCAGAAAACTCCGCAGCTTGCGCGAGCGGCTGGGGTGTTTCAGCTTGCGCAGGGCTTTGGCTTCGATCTGGCGGATACGTTCGCGGGTGACGTTGAACTGCTGGCCGACTTCTTCCAGCGTGTGATCGGTGTTCATGCCGATACCAAAGCGCATACGCAGCACACGTTCTTCACGCGGGGTGAGGGTGGAGAGAACCCGCGTCGTGGTCTCGCGCAGATTGCTCTGAATGGCAGCATCCACCGGCAGCACGGCATTCTTGTCTTCAATGAAGTCGCCAAGATGTGAGTCTTCCTCGTCACCAATCGGGGTTTCGAGCGAGATCGGCTCCTTGGCCACCTTGAGGACTTTACGCACTTTCTCCAGCGGCATCAGCAGACGCTCGGCCAGCTCTTCCGGCGTCGGCTCGCGGCCGATTTCGTGCATCATCTGGCGGGAGGTCCGCACCAGCTTGTTGATGGTTTCGATCATATGCACCGGAATGCGGATGGTGCGGGCCTGATCGGCGATGGAACGGGTAATCGCCTGACGGATCCACCATGTTGCATAGGTCGAGAATTTGTAGCCGCGGCGATATTCGAATTTATCAACCGCTTTCATCAGGCCGATATTGCCTTCCTGAATCAGGTCAAGGAACTGCAGACCACGATTGGTGTATTTTTTGGCGATGGAGATGACCAGACGCAGATTGGCCTCAACCATTTCCTTCTTGGCGCGGGACGCTTCCCGCTCGCCCTTCTGAACGGTGGAAACAATGCGCTTGAATTCGCCAATCGGCAGATTGCAGCGGGCGGAAACTTCGCCAATGCTGTCACGGATGCCTCCAGCTTCCTTCTCGTGCTTCTCGACGAACTTGCCCCAGTATTTGTTGCCCTTGGCCAGCTTGGCAAACCATTTGGGATCAACTTCGTGGCCCTGATACTCGGCGAGGAAGTCCTCACGGCTGACCTTGCAATCAAGGGCCAGACGCAGCAGCTTGCCTTCCAGCGTCAGCAGCTGGCGGTTGAGGCCATAGAGCTGGTCAACCACCTGCTCCAGACGGCTGTTGTTGAGCCGCACCTGATTGAGCAGCTCCACCATCTTTTTCTTGTGGGTCAGGTATTTCTTGTCGTCGGCCTTGTCGGGCTGTTTGCCCTTGTTGACCTCGGTCATCCGCTGTTCCTGCACCTTGGCCATTTTCTTCCAGGTGGAGGTAACTTCGTCAAAGACTTTCAGCACATCGGGCAGAAGCTTCTCTTCCATCGCCGACAGCGACATGGCGTTTTCGTCTTCACTGACGCCTTCCGCCCCTTCAACCGGTTCTTCAACCGCGTCCTCGGTCTCGGCGACTTCGGCAACCTCGGCGCCTTCCACGATATTCTCGGGGCCGCCGCCAAGGGTGGCTTCCAGATCAATGATGTCGCGCAGCAGCAGATCACCGGCGCGCAGGGCTTCATGCCACTGGATGATGGCGCGAATGGTCAGCGGACTTTCACAGATACCGCCGATCATCTGTTCACGGCCGGCCTCGATGCGCTTGGCAATCGCGATTTCACCTTCACGCGACAGCAACTCGACCGAACCCATTTCACGCAGATACATACGCACCGGATCATCCGTGCGACCGGCAGAGTCTTCATCGACATTGCCGACGGTGCGCTCTTCCTCGGCGCTCTCTTCGCCTTCGCCCTCGGTCTTGGCCTGCTCTTCCAGCTCTTCCGCTTCTTCAACTTCAACAATGGTAACGCCGAGATCGGACAGCGTGGCCATGATGTCTTCAATGACTTCAGCCGCCGTCTGGGCAGCAGGCAGAGCCGCGTTCAACTCGTCATAGGTGACGTAGCCGCGCTCCTTGCCTTTGGAGATCAGGCGTTTGACACTGGTCGGCATCTTGTCGCTGGTTGCCGCCTCGGTGCCCTCGCCGTCTTCGGATGAACCTTTGCTCTTGCTGGTGGCCTTGATTGCCATGAGTTTTAACCCATCCCTTCATCGTCGTCGCGCCCGAGCATTGCCCGCACTGCTTCACCCTGTGTACGCAGCGCCGTTATCCGCGCCCGCACATCATCACTGGTATTCGGTCGGTACTCCATGCCCAGACGCTGCTTCTCAACCTGCAACCGGTCATGTTCACATTCCGCCAGAATACTGCTCACCGCTTTGACAACCTCATCTTCCGCCGCATCGGGCTTCAGCCAGCCGAGACGGAAACTGCGGTCGTTCAACACCTCATCCACCACCCCGCCCTGCCCCAGTTCGGACAGACGCCGCACAAGCCCGCCCGACTCAAGTTCGGGCGAATTTTCGAGCGTAGTAACAACAGCTTGCCATACATTGTCAAGCGCTCCTCTGATAGGAGCCTCTACCAGACGCTCCCCCAGCCGCTCGAATATGGCCGGATGTCGCAAAACTGCCAGTA
>CAYSDE010000175.1:0-3577 GCA_964429685.1 uncultured Pseudobdellovibrionaceae bacterium | reverse complement strand
CCTATGCCGACCTGCAGTCAGCAGGCAAGACGGTGACGGTTTAGGGGTTCCAGAACAAGCCCTGTTCACGCAGACACGTCGTCATGCCAGCGGAATCTGGATCTTCTGTGGAGAGAAAAGACTCCAGCTTGCGCTGGAGTGACGATGAGGGTGAACCCGGTTTATGCCAAAGTTTGCGGCACAGCGTCCGCCTTCTTGACGCGAGTGATTTTTTTGCTCTGAAAAACGTGGCAGACCCGCTGAAGACTGGCGCCTTTGCCCTCATCGCAGATGGTCTGCCACTTTTCGCCAGTCATTCTTTCATGTGACTCCATATCAAGGCGCAGTTTTTGTACGCCAAAGTCGGTGGCGGCCCTGAGTGCCAATTCGGTCGGGATTAGGCCGAGCGCATGGATAGTTCTCAGGGCGTGCCGCATTTTTGTCATTTCAATACGGCCATTATCGGGTACGAGGTTGAACTCGGTTCCGGTTTTTCCGTGGGGGAGAGTGGTAAACCCTGCCGCCTTCATCCCCTCCGAGAAACACGTCTTTGCATAATCTTTAGCTTGTGGCTGAAAGGAAACCCGCAAAAAGGCCGCGTTGTCATCTCCGGCAACACCTTGGAAGGTTTCCATGTATCCCAGCAACAACTTTTCGGAACAGCCCTGGTTCTGGGCGGCCAGAGCCAGATCGAGAGTCACCCTCTTGATAAAAGCTTGCCCGGACAGAACGTTAAAGCTGGAGGTTCCCTGTTCCATGGTAAATATCCCTTCAAAAATTATGGTTTAAATACTTTAAGAGTGTAACATATCGCCTTCTGCCAGTGCAAGCCGCACCATCGCCCGAGTCACACAATCAAGGTTAACGGATGTCTCTGCCCACCCCGCTCTACATCATCACTCCGCCGGTTGCCGAAGCGAAGGAAATCTTTACCGCGCTGGATCTGCTGACCCGCACCGTGCCGGTCAGTGTGGTGCGGCTGTGTCTGGCTCCCGGCTTTGGCCCGCATCTGGTATCCGACCTGCGCGAGATTGTGCAGAACCGGGACGTCGCCCTGCTGATTGAAGACGATATTGAATATGCCGCCCGCAGCGGTGCCGACGGGGTGCATCTGACCAACCACCTCAATGTCCGCTATGCGCGGGAGCGGTTGGGCAAGGACGCCAGCATCGGCGCCTATTGCTATGCCTCCCGTCACGCCGCGATGGAAGCGGGAGAACAGGAGGCTGACTATGTCGCCTTCGGCCCCGGCCGCGCTCCCGAAGTCGCCGAGTTGACCGCCTGGTGGAGCGAGCTTTCAACTCTGCCGGTGGTGATTGAGGGCGCCACCGACGAAGTCTCGGCCCGGCGGGTGATGGAAGCCGGAGCCGATTTTCTGGCCTTCCCGCTTGAAGGCGCCGACCCTGCGTCATTCGCGTGGCTTGTAAACCGCCCGCTTTGAATTTAGTCTGGAAAATATGATAAAGATTGCTGCCGCTTTGTCCGTCCTTGTTCTCGCTGCACTCCCGGCCCATGCCGAGGTGAGAGCTGCCACTGTTTTCAACGGCTGCAATACCGAGCAACGCGATGCCCTGCGCAGCGCCCTTGAGAACGCCGATCGCGATGTCGGCACCGTGCTTGAGCGTATTCGTCAGGGAACCATCGAAGATTACTGGCGCACCTGGTATGGCACCGGTGACCGGAGCAGAGTCACGCACATCCTGACCCTTATTCAGGAGCGGCTCAAGAATCCCGGCACGCTGATATTGGCCTGTGCAGAGCGCGATTGCGATAACAACATGATGGGCTACGCCGAAACCGGCCTTATCAGCGTCTGTCCGGATTTCTTCCGCTCGCCGCCCCGCGACGCCTATGACAGTCAGATGGGAACGCTGGTGCATGAACTCAGCCATGCCCTCGCTCATACTGAAGATCACGGCTATGGCCCCAGTGATGCCCGCCGCCTCGCTGCGCAGGATCCGGCCAAGGCCGTCGAGAATGCCGACAATATCGAATATTTTACCGAGGCCGTCTCAGGCTCGACCATCCGCTACGGCACAACCGGTTTCCGTCCCGCTGACAGCTGCCAATGGGCCATGGACGGCGAGTGCGATCATCCCGGCCTCGGCACTGGCGTCTGTGAGGCTGGCACTGATACAACCGATTGTCAGGATATCAGCGCACAAGCCACCCGCAGTGGCGCCCGCCGCCCCACCGTGGGCCCAGCCAATTCTCGTGATCTGTGCGCCACCGCACTGAATGGCCTCTGCGACGAGCCGGAGCGCGGCGGCAGCAATGCCTGCAGCCCCGGTACCGACTACACCGACTGCCTGACTGGTCATCGCAGCAAAGCCGCCCGCTGAGCGTTCTAAAACACTCCATGCCCATCCCCTGCCAATCATCACAGTTAGGTCGATAATTCCCTCCCCCGCTTGCGGGGGAGGGTTAGGGTGGGGGAGGAGAGGTCGGGCAAGAGCCTCAGGTTTCTTGACTGAACCCACCATTCTCCCCCCATCCCGACCTTCCCCCGCAAGCGGGGGAAGGAGAAGGAAAGAAATGATGTCCTTCTCCGTTAAACAGAAGGACAATGAGGAGCTGAATCCAGTTTTGGTTAGAACGCCCCAAACTCTTTTGTGACACATCGATGACAAGGGCCGCAGATGAAATGCTGCGGCCCTTGGTGTTTCTGCAACCCGGTCATGAAACCGCAATAAATCCGTCACCAAACTGCCGCCGAATCTTCCGCAAAGCTTCTTTGGAGATTAACGGGCGTCTCTGGCTTCCTTGACCTGCGCGGCGATCCTGCCCGCATCAAAAGGAGCCAAACAGAAATGCGTTATGATGATAAAAACGGTCTGGCCGACAAAGCCAAAGGGATTTTCTCCACTCTGGCCAGCAAGAAAAATCTTGCCATCGGAGCCAGTGCGCTGACCTTACTCGTCAGCGCCTACGACAGCTTCTATACGGTGCCAGAAACCTATCGTGGACTTGTCTATGAATGGAAAAAGTTGGGGATCAGCGATACTTCCGAATTAAAGCAGCCGGGCCTGCACTTCAAGATTCCGTTCTGGCACCGTATCAAAATGATGCCGGTCGGTCAGCAGACCATCAACCTTGAGAGAGAGAATATCTACACCAAGGACAGTCAGGATCTCGATGCCTCCATCCAGATTACCTACAATCTTCCTGAAACAAATCTGATCCACATCGCCCGCAACAATCCGAACTATGACTCGGTCTTGATCCAGACCGTCCGTCAGGCCCTGAAGGACAGTTTTGGTCGTACCGAAGCAACGGATATTCCCTCAACCCGCAACAGCCTGATGCAGGCTTCAACCGAAAACGCCCGCAAGCTGGTTGATGCTCAACTCGGCATTCATGTGCAGAACGTGACCATGCCGAACTTCGAGTACAGCCCGGCGTTCAAACAGTCGATTGTCAGGGCCTCGCAGATGAAAGCCGATGCTGAGCGGGCCCGTCAGGAAGTCGAAAAGGACAAGGCCCAGGCCGATAGCGCCCGCGAAATTGCCAAAGGCAAGGCGGATGCGGCCATTCAAGCTGCCCGTGGTGAAGCAGAAGCCATCAATCTGAGAGCAACGGCCGAAGCCAAGCGGCTTGA
>CAYSDE010000174.1:1646-3579 GCA_964429685.1 uncultured Pseudobdellovibrionaceae bacterium | reverse complement strand
CGCGCAGATCGATGAAAAGCAGATTGCCATGATCCCGCTTGCGATTGATCCAGCCGGAAATGCGGACGGTCTGGCCAACATGTTCGGCCCGGAGTTGACCACAGGTATGGGTACGATAAGCGTGCATGGAAAAGCCTCTGCTGTTTGAACCAGCTGAATTGGCGGCATTCCCGCGAAAAAGTCAAGAGACAGAGCGGGTTTGTTCTTGTCAGGCGCGCATGAATCATCTTAACTTTCCGGCGCTTGGCCGTAAGCGATGGTTCTGAAAGGGACAGGCTGTGTTTAACGACTATTCCTCCCGTGAAAACCGCACCCAGCAGCGGGGCTGGGCGGGTGGCATTGGCGTTATTGTTGCCCTCGGTGCCGGAATGGCGGCCCTGCAAAACAACATCATCGACTACAAAACAGCCCGCGCCCATATCAGCGAGGCGGTCATCCTCAGCCCAACTGCCGAAACCCTGCAGGGATTTGACTTTGCCGTGCTAAGCGGCATTCTGCAGAAAGATGGCACCGTCATCGAGCCGCTGGGTAACGCTGAAGTCCACAGAGTCGCCGCCCTCTGGATGACCGAGGAGCGCTATCAGCGCCGCCGCAAATCGAGCAGCTGGACTACGGTGAACACCCGTTATGCCGAAGCGCCCGCCATTAGCATCGGCAACTATCTGTTTGGCTCTGGCTTTCTTGAATCCCACAGCAGCCAGATCAAGCAGAGAGCGCCTCTTGCCAACCTGCCGCAGGCCCGCATGCTGGCCCGCCATCCCGGTTATGACAGCAGGGGCAATTTCATCTATGCCGACAGCAATCACCGCTACAGCTTTCACACGGTTTCCACCGGCCAGATGGTAACAGTGATGGGGAAGATCACCGGATCACCCCGGAGACAGGCCATTATCGAACCATCGCCGGAAATGTCGACCAGCTACCCCGCCATCTGGCCCGGCCAGTTGACCCCCGCCGCCATCCTGCAGGCCCTGACCAAGCGCCTTGTCAACACCCTGCTCGGCATTGGTGGCATCATCTTCCTGCTCGGCTGGGTCGGCATGGCGCTGCTCAACATGATCCTGCCCGAGCAGCAGCGGCTGGGCGGAGTTGAAACAGCCCTCGCCGCCTGCTTCGGTGCCCTTGGCAGTGTAGCCTTCTGGTATATCCTGCCGGATTTCTGGATCGCCTTGCCCGCCTCGCTGGCAATCTGTGCCGCTGTTTTCTTCATCATTCTGACTTTCTTCAATCCCAACAAGGAACGCACATCATGAATGACCTTGGCTTTATGACCGGTTTTCTCGACGCTTTTATTGCCTTCGCCATGGCGCTGGTGGCCTTGGGGATCGGGCTCTTCCTCTACAGCTCCATCACCCCGCATAAGGAAGTTACCTTGATCCGGGCGGGCAACCGGGCGGCTTCGGTCAGCTTCAGTGTCACTGTGCTGGCCCTCGCTGTGCCGATTGCGGCAGCCATTCACAACACCCACAGCCCGCTGGAGATTGCGGTGTGGAGCGGGAATGCCGTTCTCTTCCAGCTCTTTGCCTATCTGGGCTTCTCGCGCATTTTCCCGGAAACCGGCAAGGCGATTGAAGAAGGACATGTCATCAGGGTGCTCCCACTCTGCGCCCTGCAAATGGCGGTTGCCCTGCTCAACGCCGCTGTTTTTGCCAGCTAGGCCATCATGCCTTTCGAAATTGAGCGCAAGTTTCTGCCCAAAGCTCCTGACTGGCGACCCACCGGCCCCTGTCATGTGTTGCGGCAGGGCTTTTTCTGGCTTGATGAGGACAGCCGGGGCGAGGTGAGCTGTAAGAAGGAACGTGGCCTTTTCCGCCTCACCCCCCAAGGCCAGAGCCAGAGCTTTGAGTTTGTCTTGCCTGAAGCGGACGTCCTCGCGCTGGGCAGCCTGACCACACCGCATTTCTCAAAGCACTGGTATGCCCGTATCCGCGAG
>CAYSDE010000174.1:0-1636 GCA_964429685.1 uncultured Pseudobdellovibrionaceae bacterium | reverse complement strand
GTGACGGGGCCCGCTATCGCCTGACCCTCAAGGGCCCCAGCGCGGATAACGCCCAGCATATCCGTCCTGAGTTCGAGTATGACATCAGCGCTGAAGACGGCCGCGCCCTGCTCGCCCTCTGCACGGAGAACCACATCCTCAAGCGCCGTTACCCCATCCCCTATCAGGGCTACACATGGGAGATTGACGTGTTCAGCGGCCCTCATGCCGGACTCGTTATCTGCGAAGTTGAAATGCAATCCGCCGACGAAAACCCGCCCCAGCCCGACTTCATCGGGCGCGAAGTCACCAACGAAAAAGCCTATCGCAATGTAACACTGGCACGAAGCCAGAGACTGCCGGAGATTCCCTGTGCTTGAACTCACCCGCAAATCCGGGCAGCATGCCAGCATGGACAGGCTGGAAATCGAGCGGCGCTTTGTGCCCAAAAATCCCGAATGGCGTCCCAGTGGGGAAAGCGAATCCATCACGCAGGGAATCTTTGAACTAGGCCATGATGCTCACGGCGTCATCCAGTATCTGATGGGAATGCCGCTGTTCCGCCTTTATACTCCTGCGGAAAATGACAGCCGCCTGACCCAGCATTTGCCGGTTTTCGACGGTGCCGCCCTCTTCAAACACGCCGAGAGTCCGCGTTTCAGCATGATGGGGATGACGGCAAAGCTGCCCCAAGGATGGAAAGCCCGGGTCAGAAGCCATGACGGCAAGCGTCATGTGATCGACATCAAAGGGCCACGCAGCGGCACCACCCGGCTGGAATACGGTGCCTATGACCTGTCCCCGACCAAAGGAGCGGAACTGCTGGCCATCGCTCCCAAGAAACAGAGGAAAACCCGTTTCTATATCCCGCACGGAGATCAGGTCTGGCATGTCGATGTCAACGGGCCGGATCATCCGCTGCCGGTTATTTGCGAAGTCGAACTGAAATCTGCCGACGAAGTGCTTAAGCTCCCGCCTTGGGTCGGACAGGAAATCACCGACCTGAAAATCAGTGAGATCAAGACAGCGCCCCACACCAAAATAAAGCCTTCAAAGCGGACAGTAGACTGAATCTACCACGTCACCGGAAGCCGGAAGATGAAGCCGTCCTGATGGTGGAAATCCGGGCGGGTGGAAACATGCTTCAGCGCCCAGTAGGATTTCTCCCGGTCTGAATCTTCGACCACGGCAGAAAGCGCCAACGTTGCCCCCGGCAGAATGGAAATGATGGTGCTGAGCTGGAGTTGGGTGGTGGAATATTTGATGACGGTTTTAGGCGGGGCAATCACCAGCGGCGTCATCCCCTCCCGATATCCTGTAAAGCTGTAAGCCGCCCACGCTCCCGAAGGAGAAAAATTATACTCGTGATAGGCTGCCCCGTCCTGCTCGCGCACAAAAACCTCGAAGCAGGTGTGCTGCCAAAGGCCGTCGGTATGCACTTCAGGCGCATCAACCGGCAGG
Source organism: uncultured Pseudobdellovibrionaceae bacterium (assembly GCA_964429685.1). Lineage (GTDB taxonomy): Bacteria > Pseudomonadota > Alphaproteobacteria > UBA2400 > UBA2400 > CAYSDE01. The sequence goes on along the minus strand of CAYSDE010000174.1, from coordinate 196 downwards.
GCCAGCTGATCGATCTCGCCTTCCAGCGTATAGGTGAGTTTCACCTGTCCGGCAGCGATTTCTTCAAGATCAACCCGCAGACGGCGCACCGCCTCGGAGGGTGTTTCAGGATGACAGAGAAGATCAGGCATTGCGGAACCTGTTGCTACGGGGGAAGCCTTGCGGCGGCATATGGCCGGTCTGGGCGCGTTGCCCC
>CAYSDE010000173.1:0-3592 GCA_964429685.1 uncultured Pseudobdellovibrionaceae bacterium | reverse complement strand
CTTTCCTCGCCGAAAAAGCCGCCAAAGTAGTAGACTATGCTGGTAATTCTCTGCTGCCCATCAATAACAAGGTATCTATTATCATCATCTACGTAAAAGAATACTTGAGGTACGGGAAGTCCTATCAGGAATGATTCTATGAGCAGAGAAGCCTGCTTAATATTCCATACAAATTTTCTTTGGAAATCGGGGATGACTATATCTTTATTGACCCACAGCTGTTCAATTCCGCTGAGTGTTAAATCAGATGGGTAAGAGGCAATATCATAATGAATGAAAGCTTCATCTTCGCTGATTTCTTCATCAACTTGCAGATCTTCTTCTTCCTTCATTTTGCTGTCCTCTATGAGTAGGTGGTTTTTTTCGCCGCTGCCTTCTTCACCGGAGCCTTCTTCGCAGGTGCCTTCTTCACCGCGGCCTTCTTCTCCGCCGGTTCAGCTTTTTCCTTGGCGGGAGCCTTCTTCTTGGCGGCTCTCGCGGCAATCCATTCCAGCGCCTGTTCCTGCGTGACGTCCTCGGCGTTGATGTTTTTGGGAACGTTGGCCATGTCCTTACCGAGTTTGACATAGGGGCCGAAGCGGCCACGGTTGACGGTGAGGGGTTTGCCCTTCACTTCGCCGAGGTGCTTCAGCTCACGTGGGCCTTTGGCTTTGGCTTCAGCCAGCAGATCGACGGCGCGGTTGATGCCGATGCTCAGCACATCATCGCCAGCCGGAATGCTTTTGAAGATGCTGCCGAGTTTGAGATAGGGGCCGAAGCGACCGAGGCCAGCATAAATCAGCTCGCCGGTTTCGGGATCGGCACCGATTTCACGCGGCAGGCTGAGCAGTTTTAGCGCAATTTCAAGTGAGACTTCATTGGCGTTGAGGCCCTTGGGCAGGCTGCTACGTTTGGGCTTTTCGCCAGCGGGAGCCTTCTTTTTCTTCTTGGGCTTGCCGTTTTTACCCAACTCCGGCGAGGGCTCAGGTTCGGCTTTAACTTCAACCGGGCCGGGTTTGGGGCCGAGTTGCACATAGATGCCATAAGGGCCGCGCCGGATTGATACCGGCAGACCAGAGACAGGATCAAAGCCGAGATCCTTGTCGCCTTCAACCAGTTCGCCGCCGCCGCCCGCTTCGCTGCCTGCAACCGCGAGCTTGCGGGTGAATTTGCATTCGGGATAATTCGAGCAGCCGATAAAGGCCCCGAATTTGCCGAGCTTGAGGCCAATGCGACCAGTGGTGCAGCTGGGGCAACTGCGGTTGCCACTGGGGAAGAAGTGCGGGCCAAGGTCTTCGTCCAGCGCGTCAATGACCTGCGTGATGGTAAGGTCTTTGGCGCCGCCGACAGCGGTAGTAAAATCAGTCCAGAAATCTTTCAGGACTTTTTTCCATGCGATGCGGGCGCCGGAAATTTCATCCAGTTGGTCTTCCAGATTGGCGGTGAAATCATACTGCACATATTTGGTGAAGAATGATTCCAGAAAGGCGGTGACAATGCGGCCCCGGTCGTCGGGAATAAAAGCTTTGCCCTCCAGATGCACATAAGTGCGGCTTTGCAATACTTCGATGATGGAAGCATAAGTGGAGGGGCGGCCAATGCCGAGTTCTTCGAGCTTTTTGACCAGACTGGCTTCAGTATAGCGCGGCGGCGGCTGGGTGAAATGCTGGGCGGGATCAACTTTTTCCAGCCCCATTTTGTCGCCCTCGGTGACGGGCGGCAGGCGCACATCATCCTTGTCGGCAGCCAGATCGTCGGTGTCCTCGAAATAGACTTTCAGGAAACCGTCGAAGCGGAGGATGGAACCGGTGGCCCGCAGGGTAATCTGTTTGTCGCTACTCGCCACATCAATGGTGGCCTGATCGAACTCGGCAGATTCCATCTGGCTGGCGAGGGTGCGCTTCCAGATCATCTCATAGAGGCGGCGCTCATCCGGTTCGAGGAAGGGGGCGACATCTTCCGGGCGGCGGCGCATGTCGGTGGGGCGGATAGCCTCATGCGCTTCCTGCGCGTTCTTGATCTTGTTTTTGTAGACGCGGGGGGCGTCGGGCAGATATTTGGTACCCCAGACATCGCGGATCATGCCACGGGCTTGGTCAATCGCATCCGCCGACAGCGAGACGCCGTCGGTACGCATATAGCTGATGAGGCCGACCGTTTCGCCATTCAGGCTGACGCCTTCATAAAGCTTTTGGGCGCTGCGCATGGTGCGGGAAGCGCCCATGCCCAGCTTGCGGCTGGATTCTTGCTGCAGGGTGGAGGTGGTGAAGGGTGCGGCAGGATGGCGCTTGACGGTTTTGTGTTCAATCGAAGCAATATTGAACTGCGCGGCCTTGATGGCAGCTTCAGCGGCCTTGGCTTTGGCCTCGGAATTGAGGTCAAATTTTTCGAGTTTCTTGCCCGCCAGATGGGTGAGGCGGGTGGAGAGCAGATTGCTCTTCGGGGTCAGGAAGTCAGCGGCAACCGTCCAGTATTCTTCCGGGTTGAACTTTTCAATTTCTGACTCGCGTTCGCAGATCAGACGGAGCGCGACCGACTGAACCCGCCCGGCCGAGCGGGCGCCCGGCAGCTTGCGCCACAGCACCGGCGACAGGGTGAAACCGACCAGATAATCCAGCGCCCGCCGCGCCATATAGGCGTCAATCAGCGGCTGATCCAGCTCACGCGGATGCTTGATGGCGTCCAGAACGGCGCTTTTGGTAATCTCGTTGAAGGTGATGCGCTGCACGTCGGCATGACCGAGGGCTTTTTTCTGTTTCAGCGCTTCCAGCACATGCCACGCAATCGCTTCCCCTTCGCGGTCAGGGTCAGTGGCGAGCAGAACATGGTCAGCGGTTTTTATGGCTTTGATGATGTCATCGACGCGCTGCTTGCCGCGTTCGGCAAACTCCCAGTCCATCGCAAAATCTTCATCCGGGCGCACCGAGCCGTCCTTGGGCGGCAGGTCGCGGACATGGCCGAAGCTGGCCAGAACATAATAGTCCTTGCCCAGATACTTGTTGATGGTCTTGGCTTTGGCCGGAGACTCAACGATGACGACGGTCTGTCCTGACACTATATATGTACCTCACTCGGCGTTGGCTGTTCTGGCCTCCAGAAGCAGCGCCACCTGATTGCCCGGCAGGCGCAGAATGCGGCCCGCCAGCTCCAGCTCAAGCAGGGCGGCCCACACTATGGGAGCAGGGAAATCGCACAGCCGAATCAGTTCGTCAACAGGTGTTGGCGTAGGGGCAAGCCCGTCGAGCAGGGCGGCTCTGGCCCTATCTACCTGATTTTCATCGACTTTGTAGCTCGCGGCGGGGGCGAAAATTGGCAGCTCGGATTCTTCCAGACGTTGCTGGTTGAGCAGGTTAACGACGTCCCGGGCGTTTTCGATCAGCGTCGCGCCGTCCTTGATGAGGCGGTTGGTGCCAGCAGCGCGGGGATCCATGGGCGAGCCGGGCACGGCCATCACTTCGCGCCCCTGTTCGCCCGCCAGTCTCGCGGTGATGAGCGAGCCGGACTGCAGCGCCGCCTCCACCACAATCACCCCCCGGCACAGGCCGGAGACAATGCGGTTACGGCGGGGGAAGAGCTGCGGCTTGATCGGCGTGCCCAGCGGCATTTCGGTTGC
>CAYSDE010000172.1:0-3696 GCA_964429685.1 uncultured Pseudobdellovibrionaceae bacterium | reverse complement strand
CTAACCCTCCCCCGCAAGCGGGGGAGGGAATTACCGACCTAACTGTTATGATGGCAGGGGATGGGCATGGCTTGTTTTAAAACGCCATAAACCGGGTGAAAATTCGCCTTCCTATTGGTATCAACCTTGCTTAACGCAACAAGGCATCACCCTTCCTGCAGCACCTCTTTGACCTTTTCAGCCAGTTGCTTGAGGCTGAAGGGTTTGGGCAGGAAGAAGACGGCTTCGCCGCTTTCAAAGCTTTCCTTCAGGCGCTCTTCCGAGTAGCCGGAAATGAAGATAGCCTTGATGCCGGGGCGCTGGCGTTTGATCTCCTGCATCATGGTGGGGCCGTCGGTGCCGGGCATCATGACATCCGACACCACCAGATCAATCTGGCCGGTATGGGTCTTGAGGACTTCCAGTGCATGATCGCCTGATCTGGCTTCCACCACGGTATAGCCCTTGTTCTTGAGGGCGCGGGCGGCGAACATGCGCACGGCGTCTTCATCTTCCACCAGCAGGATGACGCCAGCGCCGGTCAGATCGGGGGCGACTTTCTCGGCGGCAACTTCGCGCTGCACTTCCGCCTGTTCATCGGCGGTGCGGACATAACGCGGTAGATAGATGGAGAAGCGGGTCCCCCGCCCGATTTCGCTATCAACAAAGATATGACCGCCGGTCTGTTTGACAATGCCATAGCAGGTGGACAGGCCAAGGCCGGTGCCCTTGCCCACTTCCTTGGTCGAGAAGAACGGATCGAAAATGCGCCCGACAATGTCGGGGGGAATGCCGGTGCCGGTATCGGCGATTTCAATCACCACCCAGTCCCCCGGCGGTACTTCGTCATGCTCGCGGCGCATCGGCGCGGTGAGGGTGAGGTTGCTGGTGGTGACGGTCAGCTTGCCGCCGGAAATCGGCATGGCGTCCCGCGCATTGACCGCCATATTGATAATAACCTGCTCGAACTGGCCCTGATCGACCTTGACGAGGCCGAGGTCGCGCCCATGCACCAGCCGCAGCTCGATATTCTCACCGATCAGACGGCGCAGCAGGTTGGAGAGGTCAACCAGCGCATCGGTCAGGCTGAGGACACGCGGCTGCAGGGTCTGCTGGCGCGAGAAAGCCAGCAGCTGCCGCACCAGCCCCGCCGCCCGGTTGGCATTCTGCTTGATCTGCATGATGTCGGCAAAAGAGGGATCCCCCGGCTTGTGCCGCAGCAACAGCAGATCGCAGAAGCCGATCATGGCGGTCAGCAGGTTGTTGAAGTCATGGGCGACGCCGCCCGCGAGCTGGCCAATCGCCTGCATCTTCTGCGACTGCGAGAAGCGGGCTTCCAGATTCTTCTGGTCGGTCATGTCGATGAAATGCAGGATCAGTCGCGCCCCGGTTACGTCATCGGCTTCCAGACGGCGGATATAAAGCTGGGCGGTAATCTCGCGCCCGCCACTGCCCTTGAGCCGGACTTCCAGCGGCTTGCTCGCCGGTTCACCGCTCGCCACCCGGGCCAGACATTGCGCCAGATCGGCCTGTGAACTTTCAACAAAGCTGCCGAGCGGCTGGGCAATGATCTGGGCGGCGTCACTGCCGAGCATCCGCAGAAAGGCCTGATTGCATTCGGCCAGTGCGCCGCCTTCGGCCACCAGAGCAACGCCGATCGGGCTTTCCTCGAAAAAGCGGCGGAAACGAGCCTGACTTTCCTGCAGGGCAGTCTGCCATTCGCGCTCTGGCGTCAAATCATGAACGACGGCACGGGTCAGAACGGCTCCGTCCCGCGCCGACGGTTCGACTGTCTGGGCAATCAGAGCCTGAAACTGGCGACCGCCCGGCCCCTTGAGGGTAAATTCGCCCTGCTGGAAGGTGCCGCCATCGCCGCCGACATCATAAGGCTGCACATCCTGCGGCGGCTTCACCATCACATCATGAAGACGCAGTCCCTGCGCGATGATTTCCCGCGAGGACAGACCCAGCCAGCGGGCCAGCGTCGCATTGGCAAAAATGAACCTGCCGGTTTCATCAATCGAAAAGAAACCGACTGGCGCATGATCCATGAAATCGGCCCAGCGCGCCTGTTCCTGCTGAATGGCCTCGCGCACCTGCACGCGGGGGGGTGATATCCTCAACCCGCCATGTCACATGGCGGGCATAAGCTTTCGACGGCCATGCCTCGACCAGATAGAAATGGCTGGTGCCGTCTTCCCCTTTGATGAGCAACTCGCACGCGCCAAATTGGCCCTGATGCGCCTGCTGGCGGATCCGCGAGAAATCGGGAATATGCAGGGTATCGCGGGCAAAGCATTGTTCCAGCACCTGCTCGGGATTGGCCAGATTGGCGCCCTCCGGCAGAGGCCCCAACTGGCGGATGAAAGTTGTATTCACATAGAGCGCTTCGCCGCCCGGCCCGCAAATAGCCCGACCGGTGGCGGCATCATTCATGGTTTCAGCCATCAGGTGACGGTCACGCTCGCTGACTTCCCCCTGTTTGCCTACCGCCAGCAGCAAAAACGCCGCGCAGCCCGCCAGTCCGGCCACCATGCCGGTCAGCAGCGGCAGATTGAGGGTCAGACCGAGGGCCTTGCCCCCTGCCAGCAGCGCCACTGCCGCTGCGTCGGTCGCCAGAATGGAATAGGCCGCCAAACGCAAGGTTCCCCGCATCCCGCCGGATTCGGATTGGCTGATTTTAGCCGGTTCGCCCACGCTCTCTCTCCTAAATTTACAAACGAATCAGTCAGTTCAACCGGCACTTCAGCGCGATATGGTTAATAAAACTTTACGATATGTTTTGACATTGCGCGCTCAATTGTCCTAGGCTTACGGATATTATGACGGAGGTGAAAGTTATGCAGGAAAATAAGGCAGAAGCAGCAATTTCTTTCGATATGGCAGCTGCAAAACTTAAGGAGATGCTCGTTTTCAGCAGAGGCCGGGTGGGCTATGGCCATGTGGTCGACCTTATGCACAAGCGTGTCGAAGTCGACGAATTCTGGCACCCTGTCGATGAATCTCATGTGGGGTTCAGTAACGTCTTGGGATATGCCAAAAAGCTTGATGACTACCCTGCAGGTTACTGCGGCCCGCTGACAGAAAAGTTTCTTTCCGACCTTGGCCATGATCTTGGCCTACCGGTGGTTACCTGTGCTTTCCAAGGAATTACCCACCAAACACCGGGACAGGACGCCCTGCTGGTTTCAGCTATTCCGACAAGCAACTGTCGGGAGGTCTACGATTTTATTGCCCTGACTGCCAATAACGGCAGCATGAGTGCTGCTTATACTGATTTTCTGAATACACGACCGCTTCTGGTTGATGCCTTTCTGGCCTCCAACATTTTTGATCTCTGGATTGGCAATCCGAGCCGCACGGTCGGCAACATGCTGACAGATTCAGAGACTCTTTTTGCCATCATTCCGGATGACAACATCCTGCTCTCGGCACGGAAAACGTTCACACCACAGAATCTTTGTCCATTTGAAGCCTTTACCAGATTTGCCACTCCGCAGCAGGCGCCGGTTATCGCGTTGACACTGCAAGCGATAGACAGTTTTCCGCCTGAGCGGATTGCCGCCGCCGCCGACAGGCTGACCCCGCTTGATCCGGCTCACTGGAAAGCGACTGAATACAGCGACCTTCTAACAGCGCGGCGCCCCCTGCTGCGCCCGATGATCATGGAGGTGTTGTTACCAGCAACGCGCAAGGCTGTGGCGGCGCTGGTCTGAA
>CAYSDE010000171.1:0-3731 GCA_964429685.1 uncultured Pseudobdellovibrionaceae bacterium | reverse complement strand
GTAGAAGCCGTTGATGAAACCGGCTTCCGGCCACAGGCTTTCCAGTTGGCGGGTGGCTTCGTCGGCGTTGCTGCGTTTCTTGAGCAAGCTGCTGAAAATTTCAGCCACCTTGACCATGTCGGTATCCTGTGGTGACAGGCGGAAGGTGGAGATGCCCATTTTGCGCAGATCCGGCAGCGCGTGGGCCAGATTGAGGCAGCCTTGTGACAGGGTCTGGATACCGTTGATGACCAGAAATTTCTGGCCGGTCAGGGTTCTCAGTTCCATGCCGTTGGAATCCTGCTCGCAGGCATACTGGCAGTTATCCTTGATGCGGCCCAGCGCCCGCGCATGATAGCAGCGGGCGGACAGGGCGAGAGGAAGACGGCCATAGACCTGGGTTTCGAGTGTGACTCCGATTTTTCTGGCGAAGGCGGCCAGCGTGGAAATGGCCTCGGCGGGCAGTTCGGTGGGCAGACAGAAATGCGTGGCGCCGCGTGCGGCCAGCAGTTTCATCGCACTTTCGTTATAAACATTCAGATAGGAACCGACGGTGTGCGGGCGGTTGCGCAGCGCCCGCAACGCCGACATGTCATTGGCTTCAACCAGAGCATCCTCAAGGCTGCAGAGATCGGCCACCGTTGCCCGGTCATGCTTGACGGTGACTTCAGCGAGGGTAGAGAAAATCACCTTCTTGCCGCCGCGGGTCAGGCGCCCGGCAACCTCTTCATAATGTTTGGTATAAAACGGCGCCCGTTTGGCGCAGACGACTTCGCCCAGATACACCGTATCAACCGGAGCCTCATCCGCAATGCGGCCATAAAAATCCAGCCATCTGTCAACCGGCCAGTGGAAGAGGAGCGGGCCCAGACTCAACCGTGCATCCATAATCCCTTATCTCCACTTCTTGGTTTTGAAAGCGCCTTCGGTCTGCTTCTGGCCTTCGGTCAGGGCGAGCAGATCGGTCAGGGCAGGGGGCCTGCCGCTCATGCAGTCATCAATGGCGGCGCGGAAGGCCGCTACCACCGTCTGCACATAGGCGCGGCTGCGCTGGCGGCCTTCAATCTTGAAAGCGCTGACACCAGCGCCGATCATTTGCGGTAACAGCGCTGCCAGATTGAGGCTGATTGGCTCTTCAAACGCGTAATAGGGATTTTTCTGTCCGGGCGTGAAGTAGCGTCCCTTGCAGATGGTCGGGTATCCGGCGGATTCGCCGCAGGCAAAGCGGTCGATGACGAATTCGCCGAGTTCAGTGGTCATCTGGCCAGCCTCATCTTCCCGGTAATGCACATGCTGGGCGGGCGAGCAGACGCCGTCCATATTGGTCGAGCAGCCGGTGGCATAGTTGCTCAGGCTGCAGCGGCCTTCGGCCATCAGGCCGTGATTGCCGAAGATGAAGGCCTCAATCTCGCAGGGAATTTCAGCCCGGATTTCCCTGATCTCTTCAATGGTGAGGATACGCGGCAGCACCACCCGCTTGACGTCGAACTCCTCACAATAAAACAGGATGGACTCAACCGACGATGCTCCCGCCTGTACCGAAAGATGTCGGCGGATCTGCGGCCGGGTGCGGGCGGCATAGTCGGCCACGCCAATATCAGCGACAATAAAGGCGTCAACTCCGGCTGTGGCCCCGTCATCAACCGCCCGCTCCCACAGATCGGTTTGACCGGCGGGCGGGAAGGTGTTGAGGGCGAGCAGCACCTTGCTGCCTCGCTCGTGGGCGTAGGCAACACCTTCTTCCAGTTCGGCCACGCTGAAGTTGAGGCCGGGGAAATTGCGGGCATTGGTCGCATTCTGGAAACCGCAATAAACCGCATCGGCACCGGCATCAACCGCTGCCCGCAATCCGGCAGGTGTTCCGGCTGGGCAAATCAGTTCGGGTCGGGGCTGGGGAACAACAGTCTTTTTCACGGCGTCATGCTCCGCAGCTTGTAGAGGGCAAAATGGGCAAAGGGGCTGAGTGCGCCGCAATCATCTGCAGCATTGTCAAAGAAGTTGCCTTCCATGTTGTCGAGGGCATTACGCAGTACCACAATGGCGGCGGTATTTCCCTCCACTTTCAGAGTGCGCGAGAAGAACAGCGCATCGCCGTCAATCTCCCCTTCAATCAGTTTCATCAGGTTGCGGAGGGTACCGGCAATCCGGGCTTGATGGGGCGGTGTCTGTCCGCGTCGATGAGCCCGGATCTGCGGATAATCGGGATCCAACTGCAGCGAGATGACAAAAGACAGATCGGTCGGGTCGATCAGATAGGTGGTACGGCTGTGTTCCCCCAGCCGAGCGAAGATATTCCGGTGCTTTTGGGCCGCCTTGCGCGCCACGTGTTTCAACCCGAGTTGGACCAGTGGCAACGGGATGGAGGGACGCAGCTTGTGCGAAAAAAGCGGAAGCCGGGGGGCAGGGCGGAAGGTTGTGCTGTTCATGATGGCCGCATACTGGGGCAGCTGGTTATCAACGTCAACTGCAGTAAAAACGGCCTGATTAGGTGCTATAACCCTTGTTAACGCGGCAGGGCGGAAAGGGGCCTGTTGCTTTGGCGCGCTGACTATGGGAAAAGCTCACGCCTGAGAGGATTTTGCCGTGCTGACTATTTCCCAATTGACCTGCCGTGTTGCTGGCCGCCCGCTGATCGAAGACAGCAGCGTTGCTGTTATGGATGGCTGGCGGGTCGGCTTTGTGGGGGCCAATGGCACCGGCAAATCGACCCTGTTCCGTTTGATTACCGGTGATTTACAGCCGGATGGAGGCGAAATCAGTGTTTCCGCCCGCCACCGGGTCGGCATCGTCAAGCAGGACATGCCGGATTGCGATACGCCCCTGATCGAGCTGGTGCTGGAAGCCGATACCGAGCGCAAGCAGTTGCTGGCCGACGCGGAAACCGTGACCGATCCTTTCAAAATCGGCGAAGTTCATAACCGTCTGGCTGAAATTGATGCCTATTCGGCCCCGGCGCGGGCGGCGGCCATTCTGTCCGGTCTTGGCTTCAACGAAGCGCAGATTAACGGGCCGTTCAGCGCTCTTAGCGGCGGTTGGCGGATGCGCGTGGCGCTGGCGGCGGTGCTGTTTCAGCGCCCGGAACTGCTGTTGCTTGACGAGCCGACCAATCATCTTGATCTTGAAGCTATCATCTGGCTGGAAGGGTATCTGGACAGTTACCCGCATACGGTCTTCATCATCTCGCATGACCGCGAATTGCTGAACCGGTCGGTCGATCACATCATCCATCTTTATGACCGCAAGCTGACCCTCTATACCGGCAATTACGATACTTTCGAGCGCACCCGCACCGAGAAACTCGGACTGCAGCAGAAGATGCACGAGAAGCAGTTGGCCCAGCGCGCCCATATTCAGGCCTTTGTCGATCGTTTCCGCTACAAGGCCAGCAAGGCCCGGCAGGCACAAAGCCGCATCAAGATGCTCGAGAAAATGGATCTGGTGGATGCCGTGATGGCCGATCGCTCGGTGCGGTTTGTTTTCCCCAAGCCGGATAAGCTGCCATCGCCGCTGATCGCTCTGGACAGCGTATCGGTCGGCTATGAAAGCAAAACCGTGCTGCGCGGTATTAACGATACGATTGACCGCGATGACCGCATTGCCCTGCTTGGGGCCAACGGCAACGGTAAATCGACCCTCATCAAGCTGATTGCGGGCAAGCTGACGCCGCAAGCGGGTGAAATGGTGCGGATGAACAAGCTGCGGATCGGCTATTTCGCCCAGCATCAGGCCGACGAACTGGATCTGACTTCTAC
>CAYSDE010000170.1:0-3757 GCA_964429685.1 uncultured Pseudobdellovibrionaceae bacterium | reverse complement strand
AACTGGTCGCGCCAGACAAACAGGGCGGTGCGCGAGCGCTCGGCCAGCATCAGGATGCCCCGGCTGATCGCATAAAGATCATTTTCGCCAATCTGGAACAGATCATCGCGGGGATAGGTGTTGAGGATATGGATGAGCGCCTTGCCGCTATGACCACGGGGGTCAAGGTGGGAGCGTTCCAGCATCCGCGTTACTTTCTGGCGCAACCACGGTACATCCTGAGCGGTGCGCGCATAGGAAAGCGAGGTAAAGAGCCCGATGAAGGCGCGTAAGCCGATAAAGCGGCCATCGGGGCCGAAATGCTTGATCCCGATAATGTCGTAAGGGGCGGGACGGTGAACGGTGGAGCGGGCCTGCGCCTTGTTGACGAAAATGAGATCCGGGGCCTCCAGAAAACTCCGCACCGATTCCGGCAATTCATCAAAGCGGCGGATGCCGCGCAGAATGACCAGATCGCTGTCACGCAGCAGACCCCGCGCCGCCTGCGGCTGGGCTTCCAGCCGGGTGCCATCGGGGCTCAGTTTGTAGTCCCGGCTGCCGAGGAAAACGAAGTGGTCATTGTCCAGCCATTCGAGGAACTGCTGCACTTCCTTGATAAGCAGAAGGTCGGTACCCTTGGGCACGCTGCCCGGCAGATCATTGATGAGGGCATGGACGGTGGCGCGCATGTCCTGCCAGTCACTGACCGCCAGCTTGACGTCGGCCAGCACCTTGAGCAGCATGGCGCGGATGCCTTCCAGCTTTTCGGAGGGCAGGCGGTCAAGCGTCACATGGATCCATGACTCGCGGCCAAAGCCTTCGGCTTTCAGCTTCTGCAGTTTAATCAGGGTGCCGGTTTCGTCGCGTTTGACGCTGAAAACCGGGTGCAACAACAGACGCACCGGCAGATTCATGCGGGCCAGTTCCGCCGAGATGGAGTCGACCAGAAACGGCATGTCCTCACTGATGATCTCAATGAAGGTGGCCTCGGTGCGCCAATGCGTGCTGGCGGCGGGCGGATTGTGCAGGCGCAGATGTGGCTCGCTGCCCGGCGTCCGCCGGTCGGCCCAGTTCCAGAAACCGCTGACCCGCTGCACATGCTGGGCGGCGGGCTCGGCCATGATGTCGGATACTGGTACGTCATGATAGAGGTCATGCACATAGGTGGTGAACATGTCGCGGTGGGCGGCGGGAATGTCTGCCCCGGCTTGGGCTATCACCACATCAAGCTCGCGCTTCAGATCAAGGTCGGCGGTGTTGGCAGTCATTCTTTGATCACTTCCCCGACGTTCACACCCCAGAGGGCATGTTTGTCGATCCAGCCGGCCATCTGGCCGATTTCAATCCGGCACCATGCCGCTTCACATTCCTTGATTTCAGCGATCACTCCGGCTTCAATCCGGGCGAGGGGGCGGGCGATTCCGTTGGGATCAACCCGCAGGACTCCATTTTCCGGGTGAATAACCACGCTACGGCGGCTGTTCAGCATGGCCTGATGGACCCAGCCTTCCGTCCCCATCCAGTCACGGATCTTGCGCCAGTTCTCGTATTCAGCGATGACCTGCACCGGCATCCCGCGTTTCTTCAGTACCCACAGCACCGGATAGCGCTCGCCGGGCCCGCTGCGGACATTCACCGGCTCGGCCCGCACACTGACAAAACGCGGCAAGGGCAAGCCGGTCACGCTGGCAACCGCTGCCGCAGGCCGTGCCGGTTCAGCCGCCCGCACCGGCAGCGCAGACATCACCAGAAGTCCGCAGAGGAAGAAGACAACGCATCTCATGACCGGACTATATACTCCTTAGAAACTTTGCGGCAATTCGTTAATGCGAACATGCCGGAACCACCCGGCCCGGATTATACAAGAACACGCCTCTTGAACAAATGCTTTCGTTAACGATTGCGGGGATGGAAATGTTTTGTGGAAGACTTTTAGAGTTGCTTTTCTGAAAGGGTGGGTGATAGGTGTGGGCACAGTTAGCGGTTCTTATGGAGATAAATCATGTCTATTACATCACAGGATTTCAACAATGCTCTCGCGGCCAGCGCCATTGACGAAGGTAACAGACTTCTCCGGCAGCATCAGTTGACTGGAGCGGAAGCGGCGTTTGGTCGTGCCATCGCCCAACAACCTGATAATCCCGAAGCCCATATGCAGCGCGCCGTAACACGGTTTCATCTTGGCAATTACGCGGGGGCTTGGCCTGATTTTGAATACCGCAATGATCCGGCTTGGGCTGAAGCAAATGCATGGTCGCGCACTCCGCGTGATCTGTCGCGGTTGGGGCGCGGTGTGGACGGCAATACCACCGGTATTCTGATTCACGCCGAAGGCGGTGCAGGGGATACCGTGCAGTTTGCCCGCTTTGTTCCTTTGCTGCAAAAGGCTTATCCGCAAATACCAATTGTTTTTGAAGTGCAGAATCCGCTGGTTGATCTGGTCCGCAGCTTCCCCGGCTTTGAGGCCATTACGGTTATTCCCCGCACCATGACTGATCCACGGGATGCCAGCCGCAAGATTGCACCGCCGCTTCCCGAAGCTGTCAACGCCCAGCTTCCCTTGCTCAGCTTGCCCTCCCAGCTTGGTCTCAACGATTTTGATTTAATCTCGCGTTATGCGCCTCCTTCCTTCGACCCGGTTTTGACCAGTCCGACTGCCGGTGATCCGCTCCGCATCGGTCTGTGCTGGCGCGGTGATCCCAACAACACTTTTGATACTGGGCGTGATGTCCCGTTGGCGATGCTCAGGCCATTGACCGAGATGCAGGGCGTCATTGTCACCAGTCTTCTGGATGACATGACCGGAGATGAACACGCTTTGGCGCCCAACCTCAAACTGCCCGGTGCGCCCGGCCAGCGGGTTTCGTTTGTTGATATGGCGGCCATCATCCGCCAGCAGCATCTGGTAATTTCCTCGGATACGGTATGGCCGAATCTGGCCGCTACCCTCGGCGTCTCAACCATCATGCTCACACTCAGGACTCCCAACTGGCGCTGGGGTCTGACGAGCACGCGGACAGGCTGGTACCCGTCGATGTGTCTGTTTCGTCAAACCCGTGAAGGTGACTGGTCTGGACCGGTGCGAACCGCTCTCGCTGCCGCAAGGCTGAATGTTGAGAGCATTACGCGCCCTTTGCCAGTAAAGTCGACTAGGTCGTCGCGCACGCCCACATACGGTAATTCGTAATTCCACGATTAACCAAAAACAGCTTGCGCCATGCTGCACTGCACAGTTATAGTGCTGTGCAGAGGTTGCGCGTGCGTGCGCCTCATCAACCGCTTACAAGGGAGAAGAAAATGGCTGATTTTATTCATCTAGTCGTCACTTACTCCCCGGCTGTCGGCGTCTGGTCCTACTAGCCAGATGAAGACCCGGGAAGTCGAATACCGGGGTCAGCAGACAAGTCGAAGCAGGTTAGAAATCACAGAGTGTAGATAACCCCACCCGCTTTTTCTGTCCGTTTGTCCCCGCCGCTTTGCAGCGTCCGGCCTTGGCCGTCTGCTGCGCTCAACTCAACGTGCTGCACATCGTGCCCGCGCTTCAAAACGTGTGGGCCGAAAAGGAGGGATTGTGTCTGAAATAAAAAAACACGAAGTGAGGTTCGGGGAGATTGCCCGCTTCGTCTGGGGTTACTGGCGAAAAACGCCGCTGACCAGCGCGATCATCATCGGGTCTTTGCTGGTAGCGGTGGGGTTTGATGTCGCTTTGCCGTCTGTCACCCGCCAGTTGACGGATGCTGTGGCCAAAGGAGATCAGCGCGGGGCTGGTATAGCCCTG
>CAYSDE010000169.1:0-3795 GCA_964429685.1 uncultured Pseudobdellovibrionaceae bacterium | reverse complement strand
AGGGCTTAAGGACAAGAACAACCCGGTTCCCGGTAAGGCTACCACGCCCGGCAAGCCGGAAGGCATCCTCTTTCTCGGCAATATCAGGGATGGCTCCCAGATGAATGAGGAGTTGTGGCTGACCAACAGTGATGCCCGCACTCATATTCTCTTTCTCGGCACCACCGGTGCCGGTAAAACGGAAGGTCTGAAGTCTCTGGTCACCAACTCGCTCTGCTGGGGCTCAGGCTTCGTCTACGTTGACGGTAAAGCCCAGAATACCCTGTGGGGGGACATCTATTCGCTGGCGCGCCGCTTCGGGCGCGAGGATGACGTTCTGGTTCTCAACTATCTGACGGGAAATTCCGATACCGGTAGCCGATCAAATTCCCTCAACCCGTTTTCCATCGGCTCGGCTTCCTACCTGACCCAGATGATGGTCGGGCTCATGGATGATTCGGGTGATGACAACGCGATGTGGAAGGGCCGCGCCATTTCGTTGCTCAGTTCTCTAATGCCGGCTCTCACCTGGAAGCGCGACAATCAGGGCCTGATGATGGATGTCGGCGTCATCCGCGACCATCTGACTCTGGAGCAGATGGTCAAGATGTCCCGCGACCCCGGTTTGCCGGATCGGGTTATCCGTGGTTTGCAGAGCTATCTTGATACCCTGCCGGGCTATGTGGATTCGGCTTTCGATGATGAGGGCAAGGAGCGGCCTCAAAGTCCGGATCAGCCGATGGTTGACCTCAGCCAGACCCGTCAACAGCACGGCTATCTGACCATGCAGTTTACCCGCTCGTTGTCTTCTCTGGCCGATGAATACGGCTATATCTTCAAGCAACAGCTGGCCGACATCGACATGATGGATGTCGTGCTGAATCGCCGTATTCTGGTGGTGTTGATCCCGGCTCTCGAAAAATCGCCGGATGAAGCTGCCAACCTCGGTAAAATCGTTGTCGCGGCTCTCAAAGGCATGATGGGTGCCACCCTCGGTTCTGATCTTGAGGGTGATCAGGCCATGATTATCGACAATAACCCGACCCGGTCGAGTTCGCCCTTCATGACCGTTTTTGACGAGGTCGGCTACTATACCTCGCCCGGTATGGGTGTCATGGCTGCGCAGGCCCGTTCACTCGGTTTCTGCCTGATCTTCGCCGGTCAGGATCTCCCCGCCATGCAGAAGCGGGTTAAAGAAGAAGCCATGTCGATTTGCGGTAACTGTAACCTCAAGATTTTCGGCAAGCTTGAAGACCCCACCGAAACCAAGGACTTTTTCGAAAAGACAGTATCGTCGGCGATGGTGTCGGAGGTTTCAGGTTTTTCGTCAGTACAGGGAGCCGGGGGGCGTACCTATTACGAAGGTGACAGCATCAGTTTTCAGGCCCGTAAGGAAGCCTCCTACGACGATTTGCGTCGCCAGAAGGAAGGTCAGGTTCATTTTCTCTGGGCGGAGAGAGTGGTTGCCGCCAACATGTTCCACTCCAGCCCGCCGCGGGTTGAATCCATTCGCGTGCAGCGCTTTCTCCCGGTTTCCCCGAAGAACTGGGCGGTTGAGGCGCGGGACAAGGGCATTGCTGAAGTTACCGCTCATCTGCAGGATCGGGAGTGGCGCGCCCTTAACGGCGGCGCTGTCCCTCCTTCGCCGGAAATTGACTGGATGGCTGAAGCCTTCACCAGTGCCGAAGCCGCAAATCAGGATGGTCTGGTGTGCGGGGCGGTTGCGGTAGCCGGAATTATCAGCGGACTCAAACGGCGCTCGACCGAGGCAGTTTCTGCTCCCAATCTGGCTAATCCGGGACAGCCGGGCTATTGGCCCTTTGGCGGCGCTGCGGGCGCTCCGCCGCAAGGGGCTGCGCCGGGCGTGTTGCCGCCGCCGGGAATGCCGCCCGTGCCCATGGTTCCATCCGCCTCAACGCCAAACTGGATGACCGGAGGCGGGGCCCAGAAAATGGTTGTTCCGGGAACACCACCTTCTCCGCAAGGACAGCCGCCTACCGCTGCTCCGCCGCCTTGGGTCGGAGGAGCCGCTGCGGCTGGCGGCCCGCCGCCTCCGCCTTGGGCGGGTGGCGCGCCGCCAATGGCTCCGCAGCAGCCTGTCGCCGCACCGCCACCTTGGGCAGGGGGCGGGGCTCCGGTTCAACCTCCGCAACAGCAGCCACCATACGGACAGCAGCCTCCCTATGGCATGCCACAACAACTGCCGCCGCAGGGTCAGCAAACTGGTGGCTGGGCTGCAGTTATGGGGACTTCGGTTCCCGGCGGTACACCGCCACAGGGCGCACGCATGGCTCAAGGCGTACCAGTGCCGCCGCCGCCGCCGTGGATGGCTCCACCGGTGGGTGGCACTCAGTCTCCGCCCCCGTGGGCTGGAGCAGGCGCCGCGCCGGTCATGCCCGCACCACCTGCGCAGCCTGTTCTGCCACCTTTTTATGGTGCACCGCCTCCGCCCCCCCCACCTCAGACTCAGCCTTTGGGAGGCTATGCCACGCCACCCGGAACTTACGGAACACCACCTGGCGCTTATCAGACTCCGCCAGGTACGTATCAAACTCCGCCGGGGACTTATGCCCCACCGCCGGGAGCTTATCCGCCGCCGCTGCCGCCAGTGGTTCAGCCACAGTCGGCGCCGGGGGAGATGCCGCCGGATGTTGATGCCATTCTGCGTGGGGCTGCCGACAACCTCTCAAACGAGATGTTCCCGGACAAGCCCGAGGATGACACGACCGGGGCGTGATTGCCTCTTTTGTCTGGCAATTCCGGGCCGAGGTCTTATATATCAGTGCTATGACATTAGACCCCGCCCGCCAACGCCACCCCGAGAAGGCTCATCGCCCTGACAACCCCGTTCAGCTGCACAAGCCGGACTGGATTCGCGTCAAAGCCCCGACCTCGCCGGAGTATATGGAAACCCGCGATCTGGTACGTCAGCACAAGCTGACGACCGTCTGCGAAGAAGCAGCCTGTCCGAATATCGGCCAGTGCTGGCAGAAGAAACACGCCACTTTCATGATCCTCGGTTCGGTTTGCACCCGGGCCTGTGCCTTCTGCAATGTCGCCACCGGCAAGCCCGACCTGCTTGATCCGCATGAGCCGCAGCGGGTGGGCGAGGCAACCCGCAAGCTGGGGCTGCTGCATGTGGTTATCACCTCGGTTGACCGGGATGATCTGCCGGATGGCGGAGCGCAGCATTTTGTCGATACCATCAACGCCGTTCGCCGTGAGGCTCCGGGAACAACGGTTGAAATCCTCACCCCCGATTTCCAGAAGAAACCGGGTGCGGTTGAATCGATTGCGGCGGTCAAGCCGGATGTCTTCAACCACAATCTTGAAACCGTGCCGCGCCTCTATCCTACCATCCGTCCCGGCGCCCGTTATTTCGCCTCGCTGGAACTGCTCAACAGCGTCAGGCGGTTTGACCCCGCCCTGTTCACCAAATCCGGCATCATGGTCGGGCTTGGTGAAACCAAGGAAGAGGTGCTGCAGGTAATGGATGATCTGCGCGCCGCTGATGTGGACTTTCTGACGATCGGCCAGTATTTGCAGCCTACCCCCAAACATGCCCCGGTTGACCGTTTTGTCACGCCCGAGGAATTTGCCTTTTATGCCGACATGGCTCGGGGCAAGGGTTTTCTGATGGTGTCATCCTCGGCGTTGACCCGCTCTTCCTATTTTGCCGGAGACGACTATACAAAACTGAAGGCCGCCCGTGCGGCGCTTCTTCAGGCCAAAGCAGCCAAGTAAACCCAGATGCCTACGCATGCCGAACGCCGGATTGTCGCTTATAGCCCCGCCCAGATGTATGATCTGGTTGCC
>CAYSDE010000168.1:0-3855 GCA_964429685.1 uncultured Pseudobdellovibrionaceae bacterium | reverse complement strand
GACCCGGATCACCCCTTTAAGCCGGGTAGCCTCGTTATCCCAGACCCTGAGCGCGACCAGTTTATGATCGGGACGCAGCTTCATGGCGGCGCCCTGCCGGGACAGATAGGCCACCAGTCCGGCGGGATTGGGGTGGGTGTTGTTGTGAAAACCGATCACCGCGCCCTTGGGCCCGGCTTCGAGTTTCTCGACATGGGCGGCGCGGCAAAGCTGTTTGATGCCAATAACCGCCAGCAAATTATCAACCTCGGGCGGCAGTTTGCCAAAACGATCCACCAGTTCGGCGGCAAAGGAGTCAATTTCGGCGCGGTCGTGCAGATCAGCGACCCGACGATAAAGGCCGAGGCGGACGGTGAGATCAGGCACATAGGCTTCAGGAATCAGCACCGGCAGGCCGATAGTAATCTGCGGCTGCCAGTCCTGACTCTGCGCTTCATCGTGATGACCGGACTTGGCATCGCGCACCGCTTCTTCCAGCATGTGCTGATACAGCTCAACCCCGACTTCGCGGATATGGCCGGATTGTTCTTCGCCCAGCAGATTGCCACCGCCGCGAATATCCATATCATGACTGGCCAGCGTAAAGCCCGCGCCCAGACTGTCGAGCGTGCCCATGACTTCCAGACGGCGCCGGGCATGGTCGCCCAATATCCGCCCCTGCTGATAGGTCAGATAGGCATAGCCGCGCAGCTTGCCGCGCCCGACCCGCCCGCGCAGCTGATAGAGCTGGGCAAGGCCGAAGAGGTCAGCACGGTGAACAATGATGGTATTGGCGTTGGGAATATCCAGCCCGCTTTCAATGATGTTGGTGGCGAGCAGAATATCAAACTTGCCGCCGTAAAAATCGGTCATCACGCTTTCCAGCTGCTCGGCGGAAAGCTGGCCATGCGCCACCGCAAAGCGCAGATCCGGCACCAGCGCGGCAAGACCTTCGGTGATTTTCGGCAAATCCTCCAGCCTCGTCACCACAAAGAAACTCTGCCCGCCCCGGAAATGCTCGCGCATCAGGGCTTCTTTAACGATCAGCGGATCATAAGGCAGCACATAGCTGCGCACGGCAAGACGATCCACCGGCGGCGTGGCAATCAGCGACATCTCGCGCACCCCGGCCAGCGCCAGTTGCAGCGTGCGCGGAATTGGCGTGGCGGTCAGGGTTAGCACATGCACTTCATGGCGCAGCTCTTTCATGCGCTCCTTCTGTTTGACCCCGAAATGCTGCTCTTCATCGACGATAACAAGCCCGAGATTCTTGAACTTGACCGATTTGGCCAGCAGCGCATGCGTGCCAATCACGATATCAACCCGGCCCTCGGCCATTTCCAGCTTGCTCGCGGTTGCCTCTTTGGCCGTCACCATGCGCGAGAGATGGGCAATGCGGAGGGGCAAACCGGCAAAGCGTTCGCTGAAATTGCGGTAATGCTGGCGCGCCAGCAAAGTAGTGGGGGTAATGACTGCCACCTGCTGACCGCACGCCGCCGCCACAAAAGCCGCCCGCATCGCCACTTCGGTTTTACCAAAACCGACATCGCCGCAGACCAGACGATCCATCGGGCGACCCGAATGCAAATCTTCCAGCACCTCTTCAATCGCCCGCAACTGGTCATCGGTTTCGGGATAGGGGAAGCGGGCGCAGAATTCTTCAAACAGACCTTCCGGCGGCGTCATCTGGTCGCCCTTGCGCAACTGACGTTCAGCCGCAATTTTAAGCAGAGCCGCCGCCATTTCGAGCAGCTTCTTTTTAACCTTGGCCTTGCGCCCCTGCCACGCCACCCCGCCCAGCTTGTCGAGGGTGGCGCTGTCACTCTCGCCATAGCGGGTAAGAACATTGATGTTTTCAACCGGCACAAACAGCTTGTCATTATCAGCATAGACAATACGTAGGCAGTCATGCGGGGCACCGCCCACCAGCAGGGTTTCCAGCCCTTCATAGCGACCAACGCCATGATCGACATGAACCACCAGATCGCCCGCATTAAGCGCCGAAGCTTCGCTAATGAAATTCTCGGCCTTGCGGCGCTTCTTCTGTGGGCGGGCCAGCCGCTCGCCAAAAATATCGGCTTCGGTGATGATGGCCAGTTCAGGGCTGGCAAAGCCGTGATCCACCGGCAGAATGATGGCGGGAGAAATCTTCGACTGCTGCGCCGCCGCCCAGTCCTCTACCTCTTCAACCGCGTATTCGCCATGTTCTTTGAGCAAAGTGACCAGCCGGTCCCGCGACCCCGCCGTATACCCGGCCAGCAGCACATGCTTGCCCTGCTTCTTCAGCTCTTCGACATGGGCCACCACTTCATCCAGCAGGTTGACATCAGGCTGGGTGCGAACATCAACAAAGTTGCGGCCACGCCGACCGCCCATGTCGATACTGCCCCCACCCTGCCCTCCCCCGCCAGCGGGGGAGGGTAAATTGAAGGGCGTAAACTGAATCACCTCCCGCGCATCGCGGTGCAGCGCCCAGAAATCAGCCTCCAGAAACAGCGAGGCCACTGGCACCGGTTTATAGGCAGGGGCCTGCACTTTTTTGTCAATCGCCTGCATCTCCACCCGCGCCTGATAGAAATCGGCGATGGTGGCAAGGCGGGCGGTGATGGCGTCTTCGGTCTGTTCCTCCAGCGTCAGGGTGACTTCGGGCAGATAGTCGAACAGCGTCTCCAGATGATCGTGGAAGAAGGGCAGCCAGTGTTCCATTCCGCCATGACGGCGCCCCTCGCACACCGCTGCATAAAGCGGATCATCCTGCAGCACTGCGCCAAAGGCTTCGCGGTAGTTCTGGCGGAAACGGGTCTGGCTGGCTTCATCCAGCGAGAACTCGGTTACCGGCAGCAGCTTGAGACTTGTCTCGGTACCGGTGGTGCGCTGGCTGGCGGGATCAAAACTGCGGATGCTCTCCAGCGTGGTGCCAAAAAAATCCAGCCGCAGCGGTTGCTCGCGCCCCGGCGGAAACAGATCGAACAGACCGCCGCGCCGGGCAAACTCGCCGGGCTCGCGCACGGTTTCCACTCGCAGATACCCATTGCCGGACAGATAGGTTTGCAGTTTTTCGGCGTCCAGCTTCTGACCTGCCGCGCCGATAAATGCAGCGTCTCTCAACTCTTCGCGGGGCAGCACCCGCATCAGCAGACCGCTGACAGTGGTTACAACCAGCCGTCGGCCTTTGGGCGGTTGCAGCATCCGCGCCAGCGCATCAATCCGCTGACTGACGACAAAAGAGCTGGGCGAAACGCGGTCATAGGGCAGACAATCCCACGGCGGGAAATAGATGACCTCCAACTCGGGCGCAAAAAACTTCAGTGCCTCGATCAGCCGCTCGGCCTGTGCTTCGTCGGTGGAGATATGGAGAATGTCTTTTTCAGCCGCCGCCCGCGACAGCACCAGCGGCACCATGCCTTCAGGCACGCCGCCCAGCGTTAAAATGCTCATACCGCCCTCGCCCGCACGAAAGCCAGCAGGGCCTGAAACACCGTGCCGTCATGGGCCGGATCAACCGGCTTGCGCCCCACCACCCAATCCCAGATGTCGGGGTCTTCGGCGGTGCAGAGATGGGCAAAGGCTTCCACCTCGGAATCCGGGCATTGCCCCAGAAAATCATCGGCAAAGGGGCCCATCAGCAGGTCAGCCTCCCGCGTCCCCCGATGCCAAGCCCGGAAGCGCAATTGCCGACGACGAATATCTGTACTTTGCTCAGTCATGATGTGAGGGTATCGTATAGACTCAGGAAACGCCAATGTCACGCCCTAGCATCCTCTTTCCTCTTTTTGCCGCTCCGGGTTCGATAGCCGGGGTCGGGCCCAAGCTGGCCAAAATGCTGGAGCGGCTGGAAATCCGGCGGATTCGGGATCTGGCGTGGCTGCCGCCGCT
>CAYSDE010000167.1:0-3858 GCA_964429685.1 uncultured Pseudobdellovibrionaceae bacterium | reverse complement strand
TCAATCAGGGTCAGCAATCTGTCGAGCAGATCGCTGCGGCCATGAATGTCCCCAATCGCATAAATCCGCTCACCGGCGGGCAGCGCGGGCAGAGGGCGCGTTTCGGCGGAATTCAGTTTTGTTTTTAACCAGTTGAACATGGGGGGAAGTATAGCACGGCAGTTAGAATTTTTGCTACGAAGAGGGCGGTAGAAAACAAATTTTAACGTCTTTGTGAGATGCTTTGGCGGAGTACTGAAGACAGGCAGAGGAGCTTTCTTATGACCGACCCGAAGAGCCAAGACGACATGGACCACCGCATTGTCAACACTCAGGAGGGCGGCTCCGGAAGGAAAGATGGCAAGCAAACACTCAGCCCCGAATGCAAAGCTGCAATACGGGAAGTTGTAGGCGCCATTGAGAACGGGGTGGACTTAAGTGTTCTGAGTCCCAGTGTTGAGGCTGCCACCACTGCCTGCAGTGTTGAGATTCAGGGTTTGGGCGCGATTCAGCCGAAACGCGCCCTCTGCACGCGCTGCCCGCTGGTGAGCGGATTTATGCGATTGGGGATATTCATGGTCGCAGCGATCTGCTCGACAGATTGCTGACCCTGATTGAAGCCGATCTGGTCGGTTACGAGGGCCAGTCGCGGCTGGTTCTTCTGGGGGATTACATCGACCGTGGCCCCGACTCCAAGGGGGTGCTGGAGCGGATGATGGGCCCCCTGCCCGGCACCCTGCCCCCGGTTTTCCTGCTCGGCAATCACGAAGAAAGCTTCTTGGGCTTCTTCAGCGATCTCACTGTTGGTAAAGGCTGGCTGACCTATGGCGGCCTCGCTACGCTGGCCAGTTACGGGATTCCTTTCAGGGGCGGCAGCATCGCGCCTCCCGAGCGGCTGCAGCAGCTGCAGAGTGATCTCGTCGCCCAGTTCCCCGAGGCACACCGGAATTTTCTGGCCGGGATGCCCACCTGGTTCAGCAGCGGCGATTATTACTTCGTCCATGCCGGAGTGAATCCTGCCCTTCCACTCGATCAGCAGAATGACCGGGATCGCCTGTGGATTCGTCATGCCTTTATGGACTGGAAGACTCCACTTCAAAAAATGATCGTCCACGGCCACAGCATCAGCAAGGATGTCGAAATCCACCCGCACCGAATCGGCGTCGATACCGGCGCCTATGCCAGTGGTCGCCTGACTGCCTTGGTACTGGAAGGGACTCAGCGTCGAACTCTGCAAACCTGAGAGTTCCGTTTCATAAGAAAACGGATGCGAGTTGCTGAACAGCAACATTCCGACTCTGTGCTATCATACTGGTTAATATCGGTTGACCATAATGCGCCGCAACACACCAGAGTAACCAAGTTATAAGGCCTTTTCTGCTACGGAAACCCAACTGCTCCCGGCTGATGTGCCGTCATGGCGTAAATAAAAAAACTACGCAGTTGCCACGCTAAACCGCCAATAAAAATGCCCCGGTAGCGGAAAAGCAGGTTTCGTGTTAATCACTCGATAACTCTCTTGTGGTGCTTTATGTAGCTGCGGGTGCAGATTCGGTTGTGGCTTTACCCATGGTCGAAGGATCAACTATCTAAACAGGCTGCCGGATATTCCGGAGCGGAGGAGTCGATGGATTACAAGGTTCGCAAGACGGACAGCACAACTGAAGTGTTGTTGAGCGGCCGTCTCACTTTCACCGACCATGAGCAGTTTCGCAGTGTCATGGCCTTGTTCGACGAGCCGGTGAAGGGCCAGAAGTTCGTGTTCGACCTTTCCGGCTTGGAATTTGTGGATTCCAGCGGTTTGGGCATGTTCCTGATTGCTCGGGACACGGCGGAACGCAACGATTGCCAGTTGGTGCTGCGGGGAGCCCATAATCAGGTCCGTCGCATTCTCGACATTGCCAAGTTCGGCACCATCTTCAATATCGAAGACTGAGGAGGCCACTATGGCCACCCCCGTTGCCCTGCTGTACGGCGACGGCGTTCCGCAAGAAACGCTGGCTCGCGTAGCGGCCCGTCACGGCATGAAACTTGCCGCGCCGGATGCCAAGCCGGCAAGTGGCGGGGCAAATCACGTGTTGCTGCTGACCAACCCTACCCATGACAGCCTGCTTCCTTGGCTCTCCCGCCCCTTCAGCGCTTATGTTGAAATTATTGATGGTGAAGATGACCCGCTGAACGATGACCTGCTTGAAGGTCTTGCAGCGGGCAAACTCTGTTTCTCTCTTGCTACCAGCACCTCCTATCTGATCGACAGTGCCGCATTGATTTGCGAAGCGCTGGCCGCACGCGGTGTCCTCACCCCGATCCGCCGGTCAGATGTCGAGCTTAGCCTGCACGAAACCATTTCCAACGCAGTTGTTCACGGCAATCTTGCGCTTGAAAGCAACATGAAGGGTGACATCAGCCATTTCGCCCAGTTTGCCATGGAACTGCAGAAGCGTATGCACGCCCCGGAAGCCCGTCTGCGCATCGACATCAGCGCCGGATGGGATAGTGAGTTTCTTGACGTCTCCATTGCCGATAAAGGCAAGGGCTACGATGAATCGAAGCTGCCAGTCAACCTTGATCCCTTTGCTCCGGCGGGTCGTGGCCTTGCCATTATCCGCTCCCTGACCCTCGCCACCAATGTCACCCATGGCGGGCGGGTCACAACGCTGCGGTTCGTGACATGAGTGGCGGTGCGGCGTCTACCGGCACCGGGGCCGCCTCTGTTGACATCCAGCTGCGCGACAGCCGGGTTCTGATTGTTGATGACAGCAAGTTCAACCGCCAGATCCTCGCCCGCTTTGTGGGCTGGGCTGGTGTCCACAATATCGAATTTGCGGTTGACGGCATTGACGGGCTTGAAAAAGTAGCCAGCTTCAAGCCGGATCTAGTGCTGGTGGATTTCGGCATGCCGCGCATGGGCGGCATCGAGATGACCCAGAAAATCCGGCAGGATCCTGAACTCACCGATCTGCCGGTTCTCATCCAGACCACCCTCAACTCGGATCAGCAGCGCGTCACCTGCTTCAAGGCGGGCGCTACCGATATTCTGTCCAAGCCGGTCAATCCCGGCGAATGCATGGCGCGTGTGCGTCTGCATCTTGAAAAACTGCTGCTGCTCCGCGAAATGCGGAAATTCCGGGAGCGTATCGAGTCCGAACTTGATCTTGCCGCTTCCATGCAGAAATCGCTGGTGCCGGACGACCGCAAGGTCAAAAAGATCATCGAGCCCCGCGGCATCAACATGGAATACCTGTTCGAGCCGTCCTCGGAAATGGGGGGTGATTTCTGGAACATCTTTGAATACAGCGACACGGCGCTTGCCGTCATCAATGTTGACTTCTCCGGCCACGGTATCGGCGCCGCCATTAACACCTTCCGCCTGCACACCATCATTGACCGCACCCCGCTCAAGGGCCGCCAGCCCGGCGAATGGCTGTCCGAGATCAATTCGGCCCTCAAGGACGTGCTGCCGATGGGCCAGTTTGCAACCGCATTCATCGGTGTTTTTGATACCGCTACTGACCTGCTGACTTATGCCGCCGCTGGTGCCCCCAGCCCTGTCTTCGGCAACCCTGATGGTACGGTGGAACTGCTGGACTCAAGCGGCCTGTTTCTCGGCGTCAGCAAACGCACCGTCTATCCCGACCGCACCCACCCCTTTCCCAAAGGCAGCTTTCTGCTCACCTATTCGGACGCCCTGATTGAAGAGGTCGTCGAGGGCCGGGCCGCACTGGAAGAAGAGGGCCTGAAGGCAATGGTTGAGCGACTTCTGCCCAGAAAACTCGACAAACCGATGAAGGCTCTGACGGAGGAGTTCTTTACCCTCTACAAACGGCCCGGGGGGGGGGGGGGGGGGGGGGGGGGGGGGGGGGGGGGGGGGGGGGGGGG
>CAYSDE010000166.1:1186-3899 GCA_964429685.1 uncultured Pseudobdellovibrionaceae bacterium | reverse complement strand
GTGGACTGGATTGTGGAAGCGGTGATCGAGCGGCTCGACATCAAGCGCGACCTCTTCAGTAAAGTCGACAAGGTGCGCAAGGCGGGTTCGGTAGTATCGTCCAACACCTCCACCATTCCGCTGGAACAGCTGGTCGAGGGACAAAGCCCTGCCTTTGCGCAGGATTTCCTGATTACGCATTTCTTCAATCCGCCGCGCTATATGCGGCTGCTCGAACTGGTCACCGGCCCGCACACCCGCGCTGACGCCGCCGCCGAGATCAAGACCTTCTGTGATGTGGTACTGGGCAAAGGCGTGGTGATCTGCAAAGACCGCCCCGGCTTTATCGCCAACCGCATTGGCACCTACTGGATTCAGGTGGCGATCAACGAAGCACTGGCCCGCGGCATTACGGTTGAAGAAGCCGACAGTGTGATGGGCAAGCCGCTCGGTTTTCCCAAAACCGGCGTGTTCGGCCTGATGGATCTGGTCGGTATTGACCTGATGCCGCATATCGCCAAAAGCCTGATGTCGAGCCTGCCCGCTGAAGATGCCTTCTGCAAATCCTATCAGTTGCCCGAGGTCATGGCCAAGATGATTGCCGACGGTTATACTGGGCGCAAGGGCAAGGGCGGATTCTATCGCCTCAACACCACCAGCGGCGAAAAAGTCAAAGAGGCCATCAACCTCAAAACCGGTGCCTACAAAAAGGCCGACAAGCCGAAGCTGGAGAGTGCCGACCTCGGCAAGAAGGGTGTGCGCGCCGTCATGCAGCATCCCGACAAGGGCGGGCAGTATGCACGGGCGGTCTTATTGCAGGTGCTGAGCTATGCCGCTTCACTGGTGCCGGAAATCGCTGACGATGTGGCCGCCGTCGATACCGCGATGAAGCTGGGCTATAACTGGAAATACGGGCCCTTCGAGCTGATCGACGAAATCGGCGCGGCGCTGCTGGCTGATGAGCTGAAGAAAGACGGACTGCCGGTGCCGCCCCTGCTGACCGGCCAAGCGTTCTACAAAACCGAAAATGGCAGACTGCTGCAACTGCTGACCAGTGGCGATTATGCGCCGGTGGTACGGGCCGAAGGTGTGCTGCTGCTGTCGGACATCAAGCGCCGCTCACAGCCCGTGGCCAAAAACGGTTCCGCCAGTCTGTGGGACATTGGTGATGGGGTGCTGTGCCTTGAGTTCCACAGCAAGATGAACGCCATCGATATGGACACCTTCGCCATGGAGCGCAAGGCGATTGCGCTGATTGGCACTGGCAGTGGAGCTTACAAGGCGCTGGTGGTTTATAACGAGGCCGACAATTTCTCCGCCGGGGCCAATCTGGGTCTGGCGCTATTCGCCATCAATATCGGCCTGTGGCCGCAGATTGAGCAGTTGATCAGCGAAGGGCAGGAAACCTATAAGGCGCTGAAGTTTGCGCCTTTCCCGGTGGTGGCTGCTCCCTCCGGCCTCGCGCTCGGCGGCGGCTGTGAGATTCTGCTGCATGCCGATCATGTGCAGGCCCATGCCGAAACCTATTGCGGACTGGTGGAGGTCGGCGTCGGCCTCATCCCCGGTTGGGGCGGCTGCAAGGAAATGCTGCTGCGCGCTTTCGACAAGCCCAAAGGCGGCGGTCCGCTGCCGCCCGTGGCCTCGGTGTTTGAAACCATCGGCACCGCCAAAGTCGCCAAGAGTGCTTTTGAAGCCAAGGAAATCGGCTATTTCCGCACCACGGACGGTATCACCATGAATCGTGACCGTCTGCTCTTTGATGCCAAACAGAAAGCTCTGGCGCTGGTGAAGGATTACAAAGCGCCGGAAGCCAGAACCATCCGCCTCGCCGGGCCAACGGTGAAAGCCGCCCTCGCCATGGCGGTTGAAGGTTTGCGCCAGACTGGCAAAGCCACCCCGCATGATGTGGTGGTGTCAGACAAACTGTCCGACGTGCTGTCCGGCTATACCAAGGACATCACCGAAGAAACCAGCGAAGACGAATTGCTGAAATTCGAGCGCACCGCCTTCATGCAACTGGTTCGTACCGAAGGCACCATCGACCGGGTTGAACACATGCTGACCACCGGCAAGCCGTTGAGGAACTAGGAATGCGATCCGTTGCCTTGTCCCTCACCCTGCTGCTCGCTCCGCTGTCGGCGCAGGCCTGCATAGACTCAGTTGTAGAGACAACACCCTCATTTCCTGCTGATGTTCAGGAGCTGGTTACCCGCGTCACATTCTGCAGCGCCCTTGTCCGTTCGCTGAACGAAAAAGGTGATGAGAATGGGGCTGACGAGTTGTATGGCCGCACCTGCATCTCGGATGAAACTTTGGAAGCCGATATTCTGCGTACCCGCGAAGCCCACAAGGACAGCCCCGAAATCCAGTTATTGCTGAACAATCTGCCGCCGTATAAGGACTGAGCCATGCCCACCTACAAAGCCCCGCTCGATGATTTCCATTTCATCCTCAACGAAGTGCTGGAGGTTAAATCCCTCACTGCGCTGTATCCCGATTTTGACACCGGCCTGATGTCGGCGGTGCTGGAGGAAGGGGCCAAGCTGTGCGAGCAGGTGTTGCAGCCGCTCAACCGCTCCGGCGATGAAGAGGGTTGCGTCTATAATGACGGCACTGTCACCACGCCCAAGGGTTTCAAGGACGCCTATACGGCGTTCTGTGAGGGCGGCTGGCCGTCGCTCGCCTGTGATGAGGCCTTTGGCGGGCAGGGTCTGCCGCAGGTGGTCAATTACGC
>CAYSDE010000166.1:0-1086 GCA_964429685.1 uncultured Pseudobdellovibrionaceae bacterium | reverse complement strand
GGCGCCCGCTGCGGGTCGATTGAACACAAAATGGGCATCAAGGCCTCGTCCACCTGTGTGATGAATTTTGACGATGCTACCGGCTGGCTGGTGGGCGAGCCGCACAAGGGCATGAAGGGCATGTTCACCATGATGAACGCCGCCCGTCTGGCCGTGGGTGTGCAAGGTCTGGGGCTGGCCGAAGTCAGCTATCAGAATGCCGCGATCTATGCCGGCGACCGGCTGCAGGGCCGTTCCCTCACCGGCACCAAATTTCCGGACAAACCGGCAGACCCGATTATCGTTCATCCCGATGTGCGCAAAAACCTGCTGACCATGAAGGCCTATAACGAAGCCGCCCGCTGCCTCGCTTTGCTGACCGGCCACAAAATTGACCAGTCGCTGCGGGCCCCGGACGCCAAGGCGCGGCAGGCGGCTGATGATTTTGTCGCCCTCCTTACCCCCATCATCAAGGCGATGTTTACCGATCTCGGCTTTGATGTCTGCAATATGGGGATGCAGGTGCTGGGCGGTCATGGCTATATCCGTGAATGGGGCATGGAGCAGTTTGTGCGCGATGCCCGCATTGCCCAGATTTATGAAGGGGCCAACGGCATTCAGGCGCTCGATCTGGTCGGACGCAAACTGCCCCAGGATATGGGCCGCTTGCTGCGCCGCTTCTTCCACCCGCTTGGCGCCGAACTGGAACAGGATGCCAGCAATCCGGCCCTGATCGAATTTGTCGCCCCGCTCACCAAAGCCTTTGCCAAGCTGCAACAAGCCACAGCCACCATCGCGCAAAAAGGTATGAAGAATCCGGATGAAGCGGGCGCTGCCAGTGCCGATTATTTGCGCCTCTTCGGTCTGGTTGCGCTGGGCTGGATGTGGCTGAAAATGGTCAGGGTCGCTACCAGAAGGCTGCCAGAGGCCGGGGGCCAGACCCCCTTCTATGACAGCAAGATCAAAACTGCCCGCTTCTTCTATGCCCGCCTGCTGCCACAAACCGACACGCTGGCCCGCACCATCATGGCCGGAGCTGAAACCCTGATGGACATGAAAGCCGAGCAGTTCACGCTGGAACAGTTGGGCGTGGGGCGGAGTGGGTGA
>CAYSDE010000165.1:413-3904 GCA_964429685.1 uncultured Pseudobdellovibrionaceae bacterium | reverse complement strand
TGCCGGTGAGAAAATACACTTCCTGCGGCCATATCTCGATGAAGAACCAGTAGGCGCGCCGCCCGACCATATCAATCAGAATGGCTTGATCCGGGGCGTTGGGCCCCCGGTCATAGCGCAGGAACGGAGCAAAGTAGTAGAGGGCGAGGCAGACCGCCATGATCCACCATTTGCGGGTCCTGAAAATCCCGGAGACGGCACGGGGATAGAGTTTGCGCTGGGCCGCGAACAAAGTGATTTGCGGGTCGTCTTCATCCACATCGGGGGAGGGAGAAACTTTCGGGGCAGGGCCTTCACTCATGATTTTGTTTTCCACCTGTCAGCAGCCGACCAGCTTCACGCTGGCAGATACGCCCCCCTTGTCCCGGCGTGGACCCCGGCTTTCGCCGGGGTGACGACGGAGATAAGAGTCTCATTCGTTAAAACACTCTGATACGCCAAAAGTCCTACTGTGCAGCCGGAGTTGCCTCTGCCTCCCCGCCGCCCAGCGAATGGACATAGATAGCCAACTGACGGAGGGTGTTGGGGTTCAGGCGGCCTTCCCAAGTTGGCATAACGCCAGCATGAGCATTGAAAACAGAGTTGTAGACAAGGTCGCGCTTGCTGCCATAAAGCCAGATATTATCGGCGAGGTTAGGGGCGCCGAACTCGCGGTTGCCAGTGCCGGTATCGCTGTGGCAGGCCGCGCAGTTATCAGCAAATACCTGTTTGCCTTCACCCGCTGCATCGGCGGTGGCTTGACCCGAGAGGGACAGTACGAAATCAACCACCTTGTCGACCTGAACCGCAGTCAGCACACCATCCTTGCCGAAAGAGGGCATCTGCGAGGTTCGGGTTTCGGGGTGCGTCGAGCGGATACCATAGCGGATGGTGGTGTAAATGTCGTTGACGGTGCCGCCCCACAGCCAGTCGTCATCGTTGAGGTTGGGGAAGCCGGGGCTGCCAGCGGCACCAGTGCCATGACAGGTCGCGCAGTTATCCTTGAAAGCGGCCTGACCACCCGCTTGGGCAAAGGCGTAAAGATCGGGCGTTTTCATGATTTCATCGAAGCTGGCGGCTTCGAAACGGGCCAGAAACGGCACCTGACGGGCCTTCATTTCCGCCTGCTCTTCATGCAGCTTGTCATATTGGGTCCACTGCCAGAGACCGGCGGTGTGGCCGGAAATGGTCGGCCAGGCCGGATATACCACCCAGTAGGCTACGGACCAGAGGCAGCACGCATAGAAAACCAGCAACCACCAGCGCGGAGCGGGGTTGTTCAGCTCCTTGATGCCGTCCCACTCGTGGCCGGTTGTTTCAACACCAGTAAAGGAGTCCTTTTCGGTTTTGTGTTCATCACCCATGGGACTCTTCCTCCTTGAAGGGAATTTGCGCGTGAAGATCGGCTTGCTGCTTGGCGCCCGGACGCAGCAGGACGTAGATGACAGCGGCAAAGAATGCCATGAACAGGAACATGCCGATAAGACCGGCGGTCGCGTTCGCAGCCAGCGGAGCCATTATCTTGTCTCCGTTGGGGTGGCTGGCGCAGTGGCGGTCTGATCGTGGTCGGTGAAGTTGACCATGGTGCCGAGAACCTGCAGATAGGCCACCAAGGCATCCATCTCGGTTACCTGATCGGGATTGCCGTCAAAATCGCGGATGTTTGTTTTCTCGCCATAGCGGCCGGTCAAGCCCGACGTATCGGCCTCGGCTCCGGCGCCAGCAGCCTGCACCAGCGCATCCTGAGTCGCGTTTTTGATGTGATCTTCGGTGTAGGGGACGCCAACAATACGCAGGGTTGACAGATGGGCCCCCAAATCAGCCACATCAATTACCTGTTTGGAGAGAAAGCCATAAGTCGGCATGATCGACTCCGGCACCACCGAGCGCGGATTGGTCAGATGGGCCACCTGCCACGCATCCGAGTATTTGCCGCCTACACGGGCCAGATCGGGGCCGGTACGCTTGCTGCCCCACTGGAAGGGGTGGTCATACATGCTTTCAGCCGCCAGCGAGTAGTGGCCGTAGCGCTCCACCTCATCGCGCAGCGGACGGATCTGCTGGCTGTGGCAGTTGTAGCAGCCTTCGCGGATGTAAATGTTGAAGCCGGTGAGTTCGAGCGGGGTATAGGGGCGCATGCCCTTGACCGGCTCGATCACCGTTTCCATCCTGAACAGCGGGGCAATTTCGACCAGACCGCCAATGGCGACCACGCCGATAACGCAGACCAGCATCAGGATGGAGTTGCGCTCAAGTTTCTTGTGTTTGCCGATGATGCTCATGTTAAGCCACAGCCTCCTTCAGCGCCGGACGGACTTCGTTACTGACGTCACCTTTGATGGTGCGCCAGAAGTTGTAAACCATGATCAGTGAGCCAGCGAGATAGAGGACGCCGCCAAGCGCACGGATGATATAGTAAGGGAACTTGGCCTGCACGGTTTCCACAAAGGAATATTGCAGGAAGCCCATGGCATCATAAGTGCGCCACATCAGGCCTTCCATGATGCCCGACACCCACAGGGCCGAGATGTAGAGAACGATGCCCACCGTCGCTACCCACAGATGGGTGTTGACCAGTTTGAGGGAGTAGAGCTGACCACGACCCCACAGACGCGGCACCATGTAATAGAGCGCGCCGAAGGTGATGAAGCCGACCCAGCCCAGCGCACCTGAATGCACATGGCCAATCGTCCAGTCGGTATAATGGCTGAGCGAGTTGACGGCCTTGATGGACATCAGGGGGCCTTCAAAGGTGCTCATACCGTAGAAGCCGATCGCCACCACCATGAAGCGCAGCACCGGATCCTCACGGAGCTTGCCCCAGGCGCCTGACAGGGTCATCAGGCCGTTAATCATGCCACCCCAGGACGGCATCCACAGCATGACCGAGAAGGTCATACCCAGAGTCTGCGCCCAATCCGGCAACGCGGTGTAGTGCAGATGATGCGGCCCGGCCCAGATATAGATGAAGATCAGCGACCAGAAATGGAGGATGGAAAGGCGGTAGGAGTAAACCGGACGCTCGGCCTGCTTGGGCACGAAATAGTACATCATGCCGAGGAAACCGGCAGTCAGGAAGAAACCAACCGCGTTATGACCATACCACCACTGGATCAGCGCACCCTGAACACCAGCCGGTGCGGGGTAGCTCTTGGCACCCAGCATATGAACCGGGATGTTGAGGTTATTGCCGAGATGCAAAATGGCGACCGTGATAATGAACGCCATGAAGAACCAGTTAGCCACGTAAATATGGGGTTCTTTGCGTTTGATCACCGTGCCCATAAACACCAGCAGATAGGCCACCCAGACCACGGTGAGCCAAAGGTCAACAAACCATTCCGGTTCGGCGTATTCCTTGCCTTGGGTAACCCCCAGAACATAGCCCAGAGCGGCCATGACAATCACCAGCTGGTAACCGAAGAAGGTGAAAGCTGGCAGCCAGCCGCCCCAGAGACGGGCGCGGCAGGTGCGCTGCACGATATAGTAGCTGGAGGCAAACAGCGCGTTCC
>CAYSDE010000165.1:0-403 GCA_964429685.1 uncultured Pseudobdellovibrionaceae bacterium | reverse complement strand
TTCCCGCCAAAGGCAAAAATGACCGCCGAGGTGTGCAGCGGGCGCAGTCGTCCGAAATTGAGATAGGGGGCAATGTTCAGGTCGGGGAAGGCGAGTTGAAGCGCAATCACCAGACCGACCAGAAAGCCGACTACGCCCCAAAAGATGGTGGCGAGCGTAAAGAGACGGACTACATCGTCGTTAAAGATCGGACGTGTGTCCGCACTTGCTGTTGCAGAAGTTGTCATCCTGGGACCCTTTCCTGTTTCCGTTAACTTTTTGCGCCATGATTCTATTTTTATCAATCCCCTATCGGATAAGAATCTGTTTCTGTATCATGGAGTTAGGACAATATGTGTCCTCTTTGATTGATTGCACAAAGTTCACAACATGTCATGGAAGTGTCACTGTAAGAATGAGATAC
>CAYSDE010000164.1:0-3915 GCA_964429685.1 uncultured Pseudobdellovibrionaceae bacterium | reverse complement strand
GGGGCTGGGGCTGATCACCGAAAGCTTTGCCATTCTTAGTAACCTGCAGCGCCCGCCCGGTGAGAGAATACTGCTACACCCTGACCCGCCGGTCGACCTGCTGTTCGGTCTGGTTTATTATAGCCTGTTCATGACCGTCTGGTACGGTTTACTGCGGCGCTGGTGTTTCTCGGCACGTAAAGTGTTTGTGCTGTCAGGTCTGTTTGGCATAGCAACCGAACAGGCGGGAGCCATCATGATGGGTGCTGTCACCGCACCCCTGACGGGCATCCCCATGGCCCTGATCATTGCCTGCATCTACGGCATCTTTCCAAGCCTCGCCTGTCTGCTGACATCCCACCGGTTCCCGGAGCGCCCTCGTCCTCCCTGGTGGGCGCATATGGTAGCACTACTCTGCCTCTTCCTGTTCTGGGCTGTTTACGGCAACTTTATACATAAAGGGCTGCTCTTCCTTTTTCCCAAGTAGAAATCTCCCTGGCGATGCTTTCCTATGAGAACATATCCATGCTATCGTACAGAGAGGCTGGCCAAATTGGAGTCGCAAGAATGTTATGCAAGTCAGGGCGTGGGTTCAGCTTGATTGAAACTGCGGTTGTGCTCGGCGTAATTGGGCTGGTTGTGGCTGGGATCTGGATCGCGTCAAGCTCTGTTTCTTCAAGTAAGCGTACCAATGATACTGTAGCGGCCTTGCTGCGAATTTCAGGAGGAACGCGCAATCTTTTTCGAAATTCTCCCGAGTATCCAACTGTGTTCGGCACACTCACAAATGTTGTTTCTACGCTCTATGCGGTTGGAGTCATTCCTAACGATTTTGATCTAAAAAGTTCTACCTATGTCGTTTCGCCCGAAGGAATAACTATGGGAGTGGCTCTGGCCTGTTACACGCCGTGTCCCATGCTGGAAGTCGCCGTCTACGGACCGACAGCCGGTCTGGAAAGCAAAGTCAGCTCTGCCGAATGCGTGCAGATTATCCGCAGGTTCGCCGGACTGGCGAAAGACAGCAATGACCTACTTTTTGTACAGGTCGCTGTCCCCGGCAACGCCACCTACCAAATGCTTTCTACGCCCATTGACCCCGCCGCAGTCGATTGCCCGAGCAATTTTGAGTATGTGGTTTTCTGGTTCACTCCATAAATAAGGTACCAACTCACTTGTTCAGTAGCTGGCGCAACCAGGCCAGACTGTTGAGTGCCGAAAGCGGGTCAGCCAGATCGTCTGTCCACACGCGGTCGCCCTGCGGAGGATAAAAGCGCCAGCCCTCTTTCTCCAGCCAGCTAAGATCGACATCCGAAGGGGCCATGACAGCCCAGCGCGTCGTCAATCCGTGATGCGGCAGATCATGCACCCACATCTGCCAGCCCAGCGCCTGCGCTTGGGCGGCCATTTGCGGAAAGAAATCGTAATAGAAGCTGGTCAGATTCACAATCAGCAGCCCCTGCTGCTTAAGCCGGGCGCGATAGACTTCCATGGCTTCCCGCGTCAGCAGGTGCACCGGCGGATGCAGATTTTGGAAAGCATCAATAATCAGCGCATCATAGGGATCAGCTCCCGCCTTGGCTTCAGCGTCCAGAATCAGACGGCCATCCCCCATGCGCCACTGGGGAGAACCGCAATCACGTACATAAGTGAAAAATGTCTCGCCCATTTCCCGGAATTTCGGATCGATTTCATAAACGGTATAGTGACGGCCCGGACTTTCCATACACAGAGCCATGCCAACTCCGAAGCCAACCATACCAATCTCACGCAGCTCCGGGTTTCTTAAAAGGGGAATAATGGGCGCCAGATGCCCCTCGACCTGTGCAGTCTGCTGACCCTGCACAGCAAGGCCCGCCACCAACCGCCGGAGGGACGTGCCATCCGGTTGGGGAGTATCGCTCACCAAAGCGCTGCCATAAAAATTGCGCTGGATAGTCACCAGACCCCGCTGCATGTCGAGATAAGGCAGGAACAGGCTGATCGACCCCACCAGCAGCAGGGCGTACGCATCGTTGCGATACCGGGCCAGCAACAACGATCCGAAAATGAGGCTGAGGAAAAACTCCAGCGGGTAGGGCATGATCCACGGAATCACCAGCGCATTGAACAATCCGCCCAGCGCGCCGCCACTGGCCAGCACCAGATAAAAACGGGTCAGATGTTCGACCGGCGGGCGGCTTGCCGCCAGCCGCGCATGAAGCGCCCACGCCATCAGGAAAAAGGCCGCCAGAATAAGTACCATAGCCAACGGGGTGTAATTTCCCCCGTGTGAATGGCTGGCGGCGGCTACCGCCAGCATAATCGCGATACTCCCACCGATAAATCCGGGTTGTTTGGCCGAGCTGAAGGCAATGATGTAGGTGAGCAGATATATGGCCAGCGGCAACACCCAGAACAGCGGCGAGCCTCCGAACTCGGTGGTAATCAGCGCGGTCAACCCCAGCGACAGACTTGACGGCACCGCTGCCAGCACCACCCACATTCCCTGCTGATAGAAACCGGGAGTTGGAGAGGCTTTCTCCACTTTATTAACCAGAACAGAAACTGCGATATTCTTTCTGGCCAGCACAAGGCATAGAACCGCACAGAGAATCAGCCCTGCATATCCGGCCATCCAGGCCTGTGCCTGCTGAGAAAGCGGTACAAAGGGCTCAATCACCAGCGGGTAAGAAAGCAGACCGACAAAACTTCCTGCATTGCTCCAGGCATAAAGACGGTAAGCTTTATCTTCCAGCACCGGTGCGGCCAGACGCTGCAGCGCCCCGCTCATCATGCTGAGAGCCAGAAAAGGTATCAACACGGCTGTGGTCAGGATAAGCAGGACTTGCAGAACTTCGGGCAACGCCGTTGATACCGCTGTCAATCGTACAGGGAGAAAAGGCAAACCTGCCAGCAACACCAGCAAAGTGGCTATCATCTGCTGCTGCCGGGAATAGCGGGATAAATAAGCGGTTAGCCCGTAACCGGCCAGCAAGGCCAGCTGGAAAAAGCACAGGGCTGTCAGCCATCCTCCCGGCGTTCCGCCCACCAGCGGCAGCAGCATTTTGCCGAGCAGCATCTGAACGGAAAACAGCAGGGCCGCCGCCAGAAAAGCCGTCGCTGCACATACTCTGTAAAAAGACGAGGTCAAAGCCATGAGTACACGCTACATCCTCAAGTCCCCGGACAGTCCGCCCTTACAGATTAAGGGTCGCCGGTTTGGCTACCCGGATATGGCGCAGCACCAGCAGGCGAGTGATCATGATGGCCGAAAACATTGAGGTCAGAATCCCCAGTGTCAGCGTCACGGCGAACCCGCGAATCGGCCCGGTGCCGATGCTGAAGAGAATGACTCCCGAGATGATGGTGGTGACGTTGGAGTCGATGATTGCCGCCATCGCCCGGCTATATCCGGCATCAATCGCCGACAGCACGCTCCGCCCCAGCCGCAGCTCTTCACGGATGCGCTCATAGATCAGCACATTGGCATCGACCGCCATACCGATGGTCAGCACGATACCGGCGATACCGGGGAGAGTCAGGGTCGCACCAAGCAGATTAAGACCGGCAAACAGCATCGCCACATTCATCAACAAAGCAAAGTTGGCATAAATGCCGAAGCGGCCATAGCTGACGAACATGAAAGCCAGCACCAACCCAAGGCCGACCAGCCCGGAGATCCGTCCGGCATTGATCGCATCCTGACCGAGGCCGGGGCCGACCATGCGTTCTTCAATCACGGTCAAGGGCGCGGGCAAAGCCCCGGCGCGCAGCAGCATGGCGGTTTCGCTTGCTTCCTGCACGGTGAAATTGCCGTCAATCTGCCCCTGCCCGCCGGTAATCGGCTCGCGGATCACCGGGGCGGTAATCACCTTGCCATCCAGCATGATGGCAAACATATGCCCGACATTCTGACGGGTAATGTCTCCGAAGCGGCGGGCCCCGGTGGTGTTAAAA
>CAYSDE010000163.1:0-3994 GCA_964429685.1 uncultured Pseudobdellovibrionaceae bacterium | reverse complement strand
CTGCACATCCGCAATCGCGGGATTGGCGACGAAGACCGATGTCGCCGGACGGGGCAAATGCATCACCTGCCCCTCATCCACCGTAATGCTGAGAACTTCACCGGCGGGAACCCTGTGAGCCTCAGCAACCGCATCAGACTGTGTATCAGCAGCAGCAGCAGCCGTTGCCTGAGCATTACCAGCCCAGAGCGATGCCATCAGCACAGCAACCAAAGAAAGGACAGGAAAATAATTACGGGTCATGTTTCGCTCCATCTTACTTCGGCTGAACATCGCTTGCAGTGTTACCACGAACAAGCTGGATAGCATTGGAAGTATCACCAGAATCAGAGGGATCCCCTCCCGGAGGCGCAATGATTTGGCTGAGATCGCTATCCAGTGTAAAAGTACGCTGCTCCGCCCCAGTCAAGGCTGGATCAACGGGCTTGGTCGGATCGTTGGCAGTTTCGGTAGTTCCATCTTCACGCACCATGCTGCGCAGAACGGCCCGCAGTTCCCCCATACGCTGCGCCAGAGAAACACGCTCAGCCTGCTCAGGCGTAACTTCAACCGTCACAACACTGGAGACGGCAGGAACCTGCTCCTGATCGCTGGAGCGCTGATCAACAGCGACAACCCGGATGGCATGCAAAACCGTTTCACTGACATTGTGAGTACGCTGAACGTCATCACTGTGGGCCAGCGTAACCGCATGCGACAGTACAAGATCAACATGATCGCCCGGGAAGATAAACCCTGCAACCCCGGTATTGTTGTTGACCGACAAGGAAACCGCACGCATCCCCGGTGCCAGCACTGCGGCGAGGAAACCACTTTCACCCCGCTTGATGACGTTCTTGCGTACAAGCGGCTCACCTGCGCGCATACCAACACGAACAACAGCTCCAGTGAAGTCTTCGAGCTTACCGGTTCCATCGCTAACATAGGCGTCGTCATTCATGCTGCTGCGCGGCCACGCCCGGAATTCGAGCTTGACTTCTGGCTGCGCAATCAGAGTGCCCGCAGGAAGATCCTCTTTGATCACGACGACTTGCACCGTGTTGGTCAAAGGCGGCGGAGCAACAGCCCCGGTATCAACCACCGGAGACACCTGCTGCTGAGGCAGGCTCATGCGAGCGAAGTAATAGACGCCACCGCCAATGAGACAGGCGAGAACGATAAACAAGACAAAACGTCCATTCATGACTTCCTCCAGACCTTAAACCAGAACCCTAACCTGATTGCCCTACAATACTTATCAAAACGTAAAGACCGCCAACCGCAATTGCCACCCCGTAAGGAATGGGTTGCCTGAACACGTCACTTGACCTGGCGCGTTGCAGAACAGCTGCACTCCCCCCTTCTGCCATATCAGCATGCAACAGGGTAGCACTTTCCGCAAGCGAAAGCCGACCAGCCTCCGACCTGCGCTGAAAAAACCCCTTTAGCAGGTAAACAACTGACAACAGCCCGCCCGACAGAGCCATGATAAAGAACAGGGAAAACAGGTTTGACAACCCCGCCCAGAAGCTCAAAACGGCAAGCAACTTCACATCGCCCCCGCCAAACAGGCGAAACTGATAGAAAATAGCCCCAGACAGAAATACAGCCACCGCTGTCGCCAGATTTGTAATCCAGGAGAAGCCCGGCGTTATCGCAGCAAACCCTCCCCCCAAAACCAGCAAGGAAAGATTGATCCAGTTAGGAATGATAAAACGACGAATATCGATATAAGCGCCAATGACCAGCAGCAGCGCAGCGCCACCCAGAATCACCAACCGCAATATCATCAGTTCATCCATACCCCAACCAGCTCACTAAATTTAGAAGCCCTGACAAGGACTAACGGGGTGAGCATAAGACAGATTCTGAAGTTCCAAAAGGCATGAAACAGGACTTGCGCAGACACATTACGTGTGGTGCCAAAAAATCACAGGGGCAAGGTGGGATCCGGGTCAGGTTATTTAAGGTTGCTGGCAACGCCGCTGAAAGTCACGCTCAGCTTACTCCCAATGACGGTCGCCCCCGCAATGATGGCAATCGAAAGTAACACGGCTATCAGCGCATATTCAATGGCGGTGGCGCCCCGCTCGTCCTTAAGGACAGCAATCAGAAGCGAGTCTGTCTTCCCCAAAAGTTGCACTTACTGAACACTCTCTCATTGCACATAACCGACTAATTTTACGGGCCATACAATTAAAATGTCCTTAATCCCCTCTATCCAATCAACCC
The DNA here is from genome assembly GCA_964429685.1 of uncultured Pseudobdellovibrionaceae bacterium. Classification (GTDB taxonomy): domain Bacteria; phylum Pseudomonadota; class Alphaproteobacteria; order UBA2400; family UBA2400; genus CAYSDE01. Next base: position 1,783 of record CAYSDE010000163.1, on the reverse strand, counting down.
CATATGGTAAAAATACCCACAAAAGCAAACGCACGGCAGAAACACTGCCGTGCGTCCACAAATCGATCAAGCTTACTTAAGGTTGCTTGCAACGCCGCTGAACGTGCTGTTCAGCTTGTTACCAACAAAGGTCGCACCAGCAATGATCACGATAGCGATCAGGGCGGCGATCAGACCGTATTCGATAGCGGTTGCACCAGACTCGTCCTTCATAATCTTGGAAATCATCTTCATATTTGGTTCCTCCAGTAGCAGCTCTGTTGTTAAGCCCCCGTAGGGTCGCGGGGTAACTTACACCCGACCTGCCCATTAAACCAAGTGAAAATTAATCCAGAGTTAAATAGCAGTCGGATAGCGACATATTTCTCACAGGTTGTATGATAAATATCAACCAATATTAACAGGAATTCCCCTCGTCTTCGCTCTTTTTTTGCCTGCGCTGCAGATACACAAGTTTGCGAATCGCCGCCTGTTTAAGAGCTAACTCACCTGCCGAGGCAGGCCCCTGAATCACCGCTTCAACCCCGGTTCGGGGATCAATGGCGGTCACACGCACCAGAGCGCCAATCTGCTGGAACTCTAGAAGATACTCGGACGGGACATCGGGGGGCATGGCCAAATCTTTCGTCCTCACTTATATAACTCAAAACCACCGGGGAAACACTATGGCAAAGCGTGCAGAGTTTGACTGGCAGGATCCGCTGTTTCTTGAAGCCACACTGGGTGAAGAGGAGCGGATGATCCGCGATGCTGCCCGCGCTTATTGTCAGGAGCAACTCCAGCCACGCATCCTGACCGCCAACCGCGCCGAACGCTTTGACCGCAAAATCATGACCGAGATGGGCGCCCTTGGTCTGCTCGGCCCGACGATTGAAGGCTATGGCTGCGCGGGCACCAGTTACACCGCCTATGGCCTGATCGCCCGCGAAATCGAACGGGTAGACAGCGCATACCGCTCGGCTTTTTCGGTACAATCAAGTCTGGTCATGTACCCTATCACCAGCTTCGGCTCGGAAGAACAGAAACAGCGCTGGCTGCCCGGCATGGCCAAGGGCGACATCATCGGCTGCTTCGGCCTGACCGAGCCTGATGGTGGCTCCGACCCCGGCGCCATGCGCACCCGCGCCCGCAAACGCGGCAACAACTGGGTATTGAATGGCAGCAAGATGTGGATCACCAATTCGCCCATTGCCGATGTCTGTCTGGTCTGGGCCAAGGATGACAATGAGGTCATTCAGGGCTTTCTGGTCGAGCGTGACCGCAAGGGGCTGACCACGCCCAAGATCGAAGGAAAATTCTCGCTGCGGGCCTCCATCACCGGAGAAATCGCGCTGGATGAGGTGGAGATTCCCGATAGCAACCGCCTGCCCGGCGTCCACGGCCTTAAAGGCCCCTTCAGCTGCCTCAACATGGCACGCTATGGCATCAGCTGGGGCGTTATCGGCGCGGCAGAGTTCTGCTGGCACAAGGCCCGCGACTATGTGCTGGAGCGCAACGTGTTTGGCCGCCCCCTCGCCCATAACCAGCTGGTGCAAAAGAAGCTGGCCGACATGCAGACCGAAATCACGCTGGCCCTCGCCGCCACCTGCCGCCTCGGCGAATTGCTGGACCAAGGCACCTTGTTGCCGGAAGCCATTTCACTGCTGAAGCGCAATAACTGCGGCAAAGCACTGGAGATTGCCCGGGTAGCGCGGGACATGCTGGGCGGCAATGGCATCTCGGACGAGTACGGCGTCATCCGCCACGTCATGAATCTGGAAGCCGTCAACACCTATGAAGGCAC
>CAYSDE010000162.1:0-4003 GCA_964429685.1 uncultured Pseudobdellovibrionaceae bacterium | reverse complement strand
TCAGCAACTGGGCAAACACCGGCCCTTTGAGGAAGCGGAAGCCGCGCTGGCCGTCCTGACTTTCTTCAAGAATCTCGCTGCCCAGAATGTCGGATGGCATCAGGTCGGGCGTACACTGCACGCGCTTGGTATCAAGACCAAGGACGCGCCCAAGCGTATCCACCAGCCGCGTCTTGGCCATGCCGGGCAGGCCGATGAGGAGGACATGCCCTCCCGCCAGCAAACCGATCAGCGCCAGATCAATCACCTCGCTCTGGCCGAAAATATGCTTGCCGATTTCAGCCCGCACCTGCTGAAGCTTGGCGCCAAGGGATTCAATAACCGCAATTTCAGGATCAACAGCCACGATAACCACTCTCCAGCAGGAGGAAAACACACCGCCCGTAGTCTCGGGCCATTCGCCCGGAATGACAAGACGGCATTGTCTGTTATATTGCGGTCAGTTGCCGCGTCTGGAGCCAAAGGGAGTCATAAATGCAGATTGAAGGGACATGGCTTCAGCAGCCCGCAGTGACCAAGCTGTTTTCGGCGATCCGGGCGGCGGGGGGAGAGGTGCGGTTTGTCGGCGGGTGTGTGCGGGATGCGGTGTTGGGGCGGGCCATTGGTGATTTTGATCTGGCAACTACTCTGGTGCCGGAGGCGGTGGTGCAGGCCTGTGAGGCGGCGGGTTTCAAGGTAGTTCCGACCGGCCTCAAGCATGGCACGGTCACAGTCGTCTGTGCGTCGGTGGTGTTTGAGGTGACCACCCTGCGCCGCGATGTCCGCACCGATGGTCGTCATGCTGAGGTTGTTTATACTGATAACTGGCAGGAGGATGCCGCTCGCCGGGACTTCACCATGAACGCCCTGTTTTGCGATGCGTCAGGCGAGGTGACTGATTTCTTTGGCGGGGTTGAAGATGCCAAAGCGGGCCGGGTGCGTTTCGTCGGCGATCCCGAAACCCGTATCCGTGAGGATGTGCTGCGGATTCTGCGGTTTTTCCGCTTCTTTGCCTGTTATGGTCAGGGCGAACCCGATGAGGCCGGACTGGCCGCTTGCCGCACTCTGGTGCCTCTTCTGCCTCATCTTTCAACCGAACGGGTGCGTACCGAGTTGCTGAAAACGCTGGCAGCGGCGGATCCGGTGCCGGTGTGGCGTCTGATGGTTGAAATCGGCGTTTTTGAAACCCTGAAACTGCCCTTGACCAATCTGGAGCGGTTGGCCGGGGCGGTTGCATTTGAGAAAGCCTGCGGTCAGACCGATCCGTTGCGGCGTCTGTGGGCGGTGTGGACGGAGGCGGGCGCTATTGGTGCGGCTCTCAAGCTCTCCAATGCCGAGGCCGCCAGAATCAAGGCTCTATGCCCGTTTCCTCAGACAGACCAGCCGTTTCGTCTGGCTTATGAACGGGGCGTACAACTGGCAGTGGATGCGCTCATTCTCTCCGGCAAAGCGGAGGCCAGCCAGCTGAAAGAGCTGCAGAACTGGTCGCGTCCGGTCTTTCCGCTTAACGGGAAAGACGCGGTTACACTGGGCTTCTCACCCGACGCGGCTATGGGCAAGGCCCTTAAGGCGGTTGAAGCGTGGTGGGTGGAAGCCGACTTTGCGCCATCGCGGGAGGCCTGCCTCGCCGAACTGGCCCGCCAGTCGCGTACGTAATTTTTGACACTAAAAACGCAATAATCATGTGCTGCCCCGCAGCAATTACCATTACTTTTTGTAAATCAATAGAATAGAGGAGTTCCTTATACTGAATATCTTTTTTGAGGACTGAAACGGGCGAGATTTCTGTTTGCAAAACGCCGACTCTTACGTAAGGTAGCTTTCACGAGAGTCGGCCATAAGAACCGGCATAGCGTTTGTTTGTTATCTGATGTGAAACGAACGAAGGAGGCCGCTATGATGACTACAAATCCACATCTGTTCAGAACCAGTGTGCAGACTTCCCTCAACTGCGAAGAGGACGCGCCGGACTTTCCGCTGGATGTTTCTGCGGACTCGCTGCCGTTTCAGGACGAGCTTGAAATGCAGCACTGGTATGCGGGCGGGTATTCGGTCGTCAAGGACTATGAAGACGCCTGATCTTCCTGCCGTCATATCTCTCTGAATCCCCCCCTTCATCTCACGGTGGAGGGGGTATCTGATTTTCGGACTTGTCTTTTCGGAAGAGCAGTTGATAGTACGGTCGTTCTTGTGAGGAGAAAGCGTCATGCGTCTGAAAGACAAAGTTGCCCTTATCACCGGTGCAGCCAGCGGTATCGGCAAGGAAATTGCCTTGGTTTATGCCCGCGAAGGGGCGAAAGTTGTTATCGCCGATCTAAATCAACAAGGGGCTGATGCCGCTGCGGACGAGATCAAGGCGATGGGTGGTCAGGCTATTGGTGTTGCCATGGATGTCACCAGCGAGCAGCAGGTTGATGAAGGCACCGCCAAGGCAGTTGCAGCCTTTGGCCGGCTTGACATCATGATCAGCAATGCCGGAATCCAGATTGTCGCCCCGCTCGACCAGTTCGAGTTTGCCAAATGGAAGCAGCTGATGGCCATTCATCTGGACGGCGCTTTCCTTACCACCCGGGCCGCCTTGCGGCAGATGTACAAGCAGGGCCGGGACGCCAGCGGGTTCGGCGGCAGCATCATCTATATGGGCTCGGTTCATTCCAAGGAAGCCTCCAAGCTGAAGGCGCCCTATGTTGCGGCCAAGCACGGCCTGATCGGCCTGTGCAAGGTGGTGGCCAAGGAAGGAGCCGAGCATGGCGTGCGGGCCAATGTCATCTGTCCCGGTTTTGTCCGCACCCCGCTGGTGGACAAACAGATCCCCGAGCAGGCCAAGGCGCTGGGCATGTCCGAAGCCGACATCATCAAGAATGTCATGCTCAAGGAAACGGTCGACGGCGAGTTCACCACGGTTAACGACGTCGCTCAAACCGCCCTCTACCTCGCCGCCTTCCCCTCCAACGCCCTGACCGGCCAGTCCATCGTGGTCAGCCATGGGTGGTTCATGCAGTAGCGCAAAGGCGCACGGGCTGTTTTATCAGCCCGTGCGTTTGTTTGTTAGGCGCACCCCTTCGGGAACCGGACTTTGTGGGAGCCAATAACCTTCTCGCTCAGGAGGTTTCTGTAGCGTTCCTTAATAAGAGCCTGTCTGTCATAAGGGGCCCTATCTAACAAGCTGTGAAAGCGTATACTCCGCTTGCGGCCAAGTTCTTCCTGCGAACGGCCATCAAGCGCGGCCATAAAAAGCTTCATCCGCTGTTCGGGGGCAACATTGCCGAGTGAGGCAAAGGTACGACAAACTTTACCGTTGTGCAGGAAAAATACCCCGGGAATGGCAGTGTCAATCACCCTTCCCTTCAGCGGTTTTGGCCAGCTAACACAGCCATCTGGCAACTCATCATAGAATCTCATCCTCAACTTTACGCCCTCTTTATCGTCATTCGTTCCATTCGTAAATTTATTGAAACGTGCAATTATCTTTTCCGCTTGGGCTGTAGGTATCGTACCTAGTTTGACGCAGCGCTCCCTCTTAGCCCCTGAAGAGAAGGGATTAATGAGACTCGCTAGGCTTTTTAAGTGGACTAGCCCATACAAGTCGGATTGCTTGTTTCCAGCGTCTCTAGCGGCAAGTTGAATCACGCTTGGTTCACCACAGTGATAACTGTAGAGCCAGCTGTCGGGCGTGCGGTCGTAGTAGGGGGTAAGACGTCTGGACGTCGTGGCGTCGGTTAGCTTTGCAATTGCGTTAAATGCAAGACTGGATATGCTCATGATTTCCTCCTTTGTTGTTCATGATCAGAAGGTACCATTATTGTATTGCGAAATACAACATTGGAGATGTTGTCATTATGATTTGTAATATATCTGTAATATAATGTTTATTACATAAGTTATACTTGGCGGATGTTTTTCTGGCGCGGCAACCTTACCGTGGCCCGCAATCCGTCGAGGGGGCTGGTATCGAGGAGGAGTTCGCCGCCTTCCCCTCCAACGCCCTGACCGGCCAGTCCATCGTGGTCAGCCATGGGTGGTT
>CAYSDE010000161.1:0-4089 GCA_964429685.1 uncultured Pseudobdellovibrionaceae bacterium | reverse complement strand
AGCAGAGAATTACCAGCATAGTCTACTACTTTGGCGGCTTTTTCGGCGAGGAAAGCCAAAAAGGTAAGCGTCAGGTTTTCAGACTAGAAGGGCTAGATGAGAAGAGCCCTTATGCAAATAAAAAATTTGAAGAACTCTCCGAGTCTGATCAACGGAAGCTAAAAGGCGCAGTGCTACGCGCCATGAATATTAAACAGCTTTCCCCGAGGAACGAAAGTACGAGCATATATCATATTTTTGAGCGGCTAAATACCGGAGGCACTCCGTTAAAGCCCCAAGAGATTAGAAATTGCGTTTATAGGGGGGAATTGGTTTCGATTTTAGCAGAGCTGAATATCGACAAAAACTGGAGAAAGATTCTCGGAAAAACTGGTGTTGATAAGCACCAAAAAGATATTGAGCTCATTTTGCGCGTCCTGTCCCTTAGCGGCACTCACGGAACAAAATATGAAAAGCCTATGAAAGAGTTTTTAAACAGAACTATGATGGAAGAGAAGTCTGCCCGATCCAAAAGAGTAAGGGACTTTGCTAATTATTTCCCCTTGGTGGCTAAAGCACTTGTTGATCAAGTCGGAGAGCGGCCATTCCATCTACGTGGCCCCCTAAACACTGCTGCCTTGGATTCTGTATTCTGCACTTTACTATCTAAGCCTGAAAATATACCGCTCGACCTAAAAGAGCGGCTTAAGAGGCTTTTCGCAGAGGGGGGATTCATAAGCGCCACTTATTACGGTACCAGCGACGTTGCAAATGTGCAGACGCGGCTAGAGTTAGCAAAAAAAATTCTATTGGGTGAGTAATGTCTCATCTTACCCATTTTTCTTCAGCAGATAGCTGCGTAACTCATTTACGCACCCTCGCGCCAACTCTAACAGATCCGTTATTAAAAAGTCAGTTTGCTGGATTTGCTGCAGTAGCCGGCGTTGCAGTGTATGAGCTTGCTATAAAGGATATCTTTTGTAATTTTGCTAATAAAAAACACGGCGTGTTTGGAGCATATGTTCAGGCTCATTTTGAGAGAATAAATGGCAAGATTAAAATTCAGGCTATAAAGGATGACTATATTCGAAAGTTTGGTATCAAATATTTGACTCGCTTCGTCAAACTACTCGACGCAAAAGAAAAAGAAATTCTTCTACAAAGAAGAGTTAGTATCCGCGCCAGCTATACCAATCTTATAGGCTGGCGTAACGAATTTGCACATGAGGGCCGCCCACCAAGCAACGCCACCCTTGAGGAGGTATGTAATGCTTATGACCTAGGGAAGGAAGTGATTAACTGTATTGCTTCCACTATGATTAGATAACTGCAGCTCTCGCCCGCATAAAGGCTAGGCCACATAAAAAATGTACTGGAAGGAAAACTCTAATCAGAAGCACCATCCCGCCATCCCCCGGCAAAGCCAAGGAAGACAGAAAAACACAGAAAGCCACATCATGCTCCCCCGCGAAGACTACCTCAAATCTCTGGCTCGCAAGCGCAATGCCGCCGGGCTGATCTTGCTGGTTGACGGGAAAATCCTGATCGTCAAACCGAATTATAAAAACGTCTGGCTGCTGCCGGGGGGTGTCGTGGACGAACTGGAATCCCCTCTGGCGGCCGCCCGGCGCGAATGCCGGGAAGAGTTGGGGTTTGATCCCGTTATCGATCGTTTGTTGCTGGTGGATTACCGCTGCGAGGACAGCGCCACCGACGGCTGGCATGAAGCCCTGCACTTCGTTTTTCTTGTCCAACTCCCCTCTGATTTCAGACCTGAACAACTCGCCATTCCCAATAATGAGCTGGACGAATGGAAGCTGGTCACCCCAGCAGACTCCGCCACCTACCTGTCTCCTCACTCCGCCCGTCGTGTCATCGCCGCTCTTGCCTGTCTGAATGCACCTGCAGGCTATGCGGAAGATGGGATTGCAAAGGCCTAGCCTCACATTGGCTTGAAAGAAGGGAGAAGATTGTAATTCGAATTAGGCGCAAAATGTGGTAGAAAGGCCCATGACCAAGCCCCCGAACAAATCGAAATCCCGCCATAAAGGCCCGCCGCACCCGTCCCGTATGGGCAAATTTGCGGGAGGGCGAGGTGGTGGCGGCAAGAAATTCTCGCCGTCTTCGGCGGAGCATTCGTCCATGCCGACCCTGCCCGAAGTGGTGCTGGCCGAGGTGTGGGCGATTGATGCGGACGGGGAGGCTTTTGCCCGTCCGATCGAGTGGGACGAGGAGGCGCACGGCAAGGCGCCCAAGATTTTCCTGCAGCCTTCAACCGGTCACGCGGCCCTTGCCGTTGGTGAGCGGGCGCTGCTGCGCCTCAAGCGGGTATCGCCGCGCACCTATGCCGGAACGGTTCTCAAACGCATTGGCGCGGGTAAAAAGGCCCGCATGGTCGGGCTTTATCAGGAGACGCCGGATGGTGGCCGCCTGACCCCGACTGACCGTCGCCAGAAGGAAGAAGTCGTCATTCTGCCCGCCAACAGAAACGGGGCCGAGCATGGCGAGTTGGTGCTGGCCGAATTTATCGGCGGCGCTCATGCCGGTCTGCCCCAGGGCAAAGTGCTGGAACGGCTGGGCCAGCCTGATGCGCCCAAGGCGATCAGCCTGATTGCCATTCACACCCATGAAATTCCGCTCGAGTTTCCCGAAGCCGCGATTAAAGAGGCCGAAAAAGCCCCGCGTCCGGTGCTGGGCGACCGCGTTGATCTGCGCACTGTTTCGCTGGTCACGATTGACGGTGCCGACGCCCGCGATTTTGATGATGCGGTCTATGCCGAGCGCGATGGCGAAGGCTGGAAGCTGCTGGTGGCGATTGCCGATGTGGCCGCCTATGTTCACCCGCAAAGCCCGCTCGACAAATCTGCCTATGAGCGCGGCAATTCCACTTATTTTCCTGACCGCGTGGTGCCGATGCTGCCGGAGGCGCTGTCGAATGATCTCTGTTCGCTCCGCCCTCATGAGGATCGCGCCTGCCTCGCCTGCTGGCTCTATGTCAGCAAGGACGGTCATCTGACCAAGCATGAATTTGTGCGCGGCCTGATGCGCTCCCGCGCCCGGCTGATTTACGAGCAGGTGCAGCGCTCGATGGATGGCGTCCCGGACGAGATGACCGCGCCGCTGATGGATGATGTCATCAAGCCGCTCTATGGCGCCTATCAGACTCTGGTTGCTGCCCGCCTCAAGCGCGGCACGCTGGAGCTGGATTTGCCCGAGCGCAAGGTGATGATCGACCAGAAGGGCCGCGTCGCCGGGATTGAACCCCGGCTGCGCCTCGACAGTCACCGCCTGATTGAAGAGTTCATGATTCTGGCCAATGTCGCCGCCGCTCAGGCGCTGGAAGCCAAAGGCATGGGCACGCTCTACCGCGTGCATGAGCCGCCCTCGCTGATGAAGATGGAAGCGCTGCGGATGTTCCTCAAGCCGATGGGCTACAGCGTGCCGCAGGCCAAAGTGATGGAACCGCGCATGTTCGCCAAGATTCTGGATGACTCGAAGGAGTCGCCACTGTCGCAGATGATTAGCATGGTGGTACTACGCAGCCAGTCGCAAGCGCGCTATGCCCCGGAAAATCAGGGTCATTTCGGGTTGGCGCTGCAGCGCTACGCCCACTTCACCTCCCCGATCCGCCGTTATGCCGATCTGGTGGTTCATCGCGGCCTCATCAATGCTTATGGTCTTGGCGAAGGTGGTATCACGTCCAAAGAACTGGGAATGCTGGATGAAATGGGTGAGCATATCTCGGCCACCGAGCGCCGCTCCGCCTTGGCCGAGCGCGACGCGGTTGACCGCTACACCGCCATTTATCTGGCTGAACGCACCGGGGCTTTCTTTGAAGGCCGCGTGACTGGCGTTACCCGCTTCGGCCTCTTCGTCGAACTCAGTGAAACCGGCGCTGATGGCCTGATCCCCATGAACAGTCTGGGCGATGATTTCTACACTCATGATGAAACCCATCATTGCCTGATTGGTCGCCGCACCGGTCGCGTCTTGCGGCTGGGCGCACAATGCACCGTCAAATTGCTGGCCGCCGATGCGCTGCAAGGCAGCACGGTGTTTGAGTTGACCAAGATTGAAGAAATCGAAGCCAGCTGGCCTCCCGCCAACCAG
>CAYSDE010000160.1:0-4124 GCA_964429685.1 uncultured Pseudobdellovibrionaceae bacterium | reverse complement strand
CGCGAGGGGGAAATCGGCCCGCAGCAGTTGCAGCAGGCGGACGGACGTAGCGGCGCTCAGGCCACCGGGTACCGCAACCACGGCCTGCGGATAGTCGGTGAGATCCAGCACATCGGTATCAAAATGGACATAGAGATGAGTGAAACCACGGGCGCGCAGTTCATCCAGCAGCGGCGCAAAGCGACCGCCTTCAGCCTCGGCAACGCTCAGGACAAAAATGTTCTTGTCCTTGATGATACGGAATTCTTCTTCATCCATATCGGCTTCACGGATGCCGACATAGAACAGCTGCTCCGGAGTCAGCTTGGTCGGGGCCAGCCGGGTAAAGGCGTCCGGCCCTTCGCCCATCAGCGACCGCACCAGCATGCCGTGAAAGTTATTGGAGGGCGAACTCGCCGGCGTATTGATGTCCGGGTGCGCATCAATCCACAGCAGCGCCATGCGGCTGCCAAACCGCTCCAGCGCGGCGGCAATCGACATATAATCAGAAACGCAGTCTCCGCCCAGCACCAGGCGCGGCATCGGCATATGTGCCAGTGCGGCCTCCGCCTTGGCGAAATGGCGCAGCAGGGTATCGAAAGCCAGCACCTTGTCCCGCAGCGGCGAAAAGTCATTATCATCGACCGCGACATCAACAACCGGCAGATGTTTGGCCGCAATCGAGCGCAGCACCCCGGCTCCGCGTCCATAGCCATAGCGGCCCCCGGCCCCCTGCCAGATCGGAAAATGCAAAACAGACTGAAACATCCTTCGTTCCTCCATCACAGGGGAAATTGAAAAGCGGGCCGAACCAATTGCGGGTCAGGCTCTTTACTAAAGGACGCGCCGTCGAGTCAAAGAAAAAAAACGGTTCAGGCCGCTTTGGCCGCAAGTTTCGCCGACAGGTTGACCGCCAGCTTGTCCATGAACTCAGCCGTGGTCAGATACTTCTGGCCAGAGCCGACCAGCAGGGCCAGATCCTTGGTCATGAAACCGCTTTCCACCGTGGCCACACAGACTTTTTCGAGCAGGTCGGCAAAGGCCACCACTTCGGGCGTTCCGTCGAACTGGCCGCGATATTTGAGGCCCTGCGTCCATGCGAAAATGCTGGCAATCGGATTGGTCGAGGTCGGCTTGCCTGCCTGATGGTCGCGGTAATGGCGGGTCACAGTGCCATGCGCGGCTTCGGCTTCCACCGTCTTGCCGTCTGCCGTCAGCAGCACCGAGGTCATAAGGCCGAGCGAGCCGAAGCCCTGCGCCACGCTATCCGACTGCACATCGCCGTCATAATTCTTGCAGGCCCAGAGGAAGCCGCCTTCCCACTTCATCGCCGTGGCCACCATATCGTCAATCAGGCGATGCTCATAGGTCAGCCCGGCGGCCTTGAATTTGGCCTCGAACTCTTCGGCATACACCTTGGCGAAGATGTCCTTGAAGCGGCCATCATAGGCCTTGAGAATGGTGTTCTTGGTGGAAAGATAGACCGGCACGTTGCGCTGCAGACCATAGGTCAGGCAGGAGCGGGCAAAATCAATGATGCTATCATCCAGATTGAACATCCCCATGGCAATGCCGCTACCGGGATAGTCGAACACCTCATGCGTGGTCGGCGCGCTGCCATCTTTGGGGGTGAAAACCATGGTCAGTTTGCCGGCAGCGGGCACGACAAAATCGGTGGCCTTGTACTGGTCGCCGAAACCGTGACGACCGATGATAATCGGCTTGGTCCAAGTCGTGACCAGACGCGGCACGTTCTGGCAGATAATCGGCTCGCGGAAAATGGTGCCACCCAGAATGTTACGGATGGTGCCGTTGGGCGATTTCCACATTTTCTTGAGCGAGAATTCCTTGACCCGCGCCTCATCCGGGGTGATCGTCGCGCACTTTACGCCCACACCATACTGTTTGATGGCATTGGCGGCTTCAATGGTGATCTTGTCTTCGGTCTGGTCGCGGCTTTCAATGCCGAGGTCAAAATATTTCAGGTCGATGTCGAGAAAGGGCAAAATCAGCTTGTCTTTTATCATCTGCCAGATGATGCGGGTCATCTCGTCGCCGTCCAGTTCAACCACCGGCGTTTTGACTTTGATCTTGGACATTTCCATCCCCCCTCGACTGCTGACAGCAGGCAGCATAGACCGGTTAGGTTACCAGAGTGTAAATATAATCTGGTATCTGTCTGCGCCGCCTATCTTCCCGCACAAGCATCCAACGATAAATCCGGCCACTCCGGAGGCAGAAAGAAATCCGGCACAACCGCAGCAGCAGCAGGTTGCCAGTGCGGGTTGCGATCCTTGTCGATCAGTTGGGCGCGCACACCCTCATAAAAATCAGCCTGACCGAGACAATGGGAGGCCAGGCGGAAATCCCGCTCCAGTACCGCCGCCAGCCCCTGCCCCCGGCTTTGCCGCAGATGTTCAAGAGTTATCAGTTGCGAGGTTGGGGCGCCTGCCGCCAGCGCCTGCAGCTGCGCTTCTGCCCACGGCGTTGCCTCAGCTCGCAGCGCCGCCTGAATTTCCGCCAGATTATCACTAGCGAAGGTCTTTTCGATAACCGGACGCAGTTGATCCAGTGTCTCGGCCGAACGCGGCTGACAGAGGGCCAGCGCTTCATCCAGCGGGCCCGCTTCCAACCGGGCCAGAAAGGAGGCTTGCGCCCCCTCAGGCAGAAACCCGCTCGCCAGTCGGGCCGCGATACAGTCACCAGGCCCCAGACGAGCCCCCGTCAAAGCCAGCCACTTGCCCACTGCCGGAGATAACCGGTTGAGAAACTCACCCGCGCCGACATCCGGAAAAAGGCCTATCGCCATTTCCGGCATCGCCATCAGGGCGCGGGTGGTCACAAGGCAATGCCGCGCATGAACCGAAAGCCCCATCCCGCCGCCCAGACTGAGGCCATCCACCAGCGCCACCACCGGTTTCTCTGCTGTGGCTATGGCAAAATTCAGCCGATATTCAGCGCGGAAAAACTCCGCTGCCGCTGCCGGATCCTGTTTGCCCAGCAGCGCCACGGCCCGGACATCACCGCCCGCACAAAAGGCCTTGCCGCCACTCGCAGTCATCAGGATATGCTCAACCAGCGGATCATGGAGATGCGTTTGCAACCCGCCCGCCAGCGCTGTCACCAGAGGAAGATCAAGCGCATGCAACGCCGCAGGCCGGTCAAGGATCAGGCGTCCGCACCGCCCTTCGCGCAGGATCACACACTGGCTCATCGGCTCTCCTTCATAAGCCAGCCTAACAAGCCGGACGGGAAAGGAAACCCCTATAAATCACCCCTCAGGCCCCCTATACTCCCGGCATGGAGTATCCTTCGCTTGCTTACGAGTTGCAGGCTGGCCGCGCTTCTGGCCAGTTGGTTGCCGGTGTCGATGAAGTTGGTCGCGGCCCGCTGGCCGGGCCGGTGGTGGCTTGTGCGCTGATTCTACCGCCTGATTTGACCCTGCTACCCGCTGGCATCACTGACTCCAAAAAGCTCAGCGAAAAAAAACGCGACGCGCTGGCGCAGGAACTGAAAGCCTGCTGCAGTTACGCTCTCGGCTCGGCCAGCGCCGCCGAGATTGACGACATCAACATTCTGCAAGCTACCTTTCTGGCAATGCGGCGGGCGATTGCCGCGCTGCCGCTTCAACCCGTTCACCTGCTGATTGACGGCCCGCACCTGCCAAAGTCTCTCCCCTGTCCGGCCACGCCGGTGATTGAAGGGGACGCCAAAGTGCTGTCGATTGCCGCCGCTTCGATCATCGCCAAGGTCGCCCGTGATACCGAGATGCAGCAACTTGCGCTCGCCTATCCCGGCTATGGGTGGGAGCGCAACGCTGGTTATGGCGCCCCGGCTCATCTTGCTGCGCTGCAGACTCTTGGCGTTACGCCCCATCATCGGCGCTCTTTTGCTCCGGTCGCCCGGCAACTTGAGAGACTTTCCGCCTGATTTTTCACCAAACGCCCCCGGTTTTCCGTAAAAATTAACCATCCCTTGTTACGCTGGGCCATGGGCAAATTGATGCACACCGCTTTGCTGGCTTTTCTTTTTAGCACTCAGGCTGTCTGGGCCGAGGAGGCCGCTGCGCCGTGGCCCGGTTTTGCCGGAGCGTTTCTGTCCTCCTATATCGCCGAACGACAGGGCGACTGGCAGGCGGTCAACAC
>CAYSDE010000159.1:0-4173 GCA_964429685.1 uncultured Pseudobdellovibrionaceae bacterium | reverse complement strand
GGCAGGGGGTAACCGCTGCGGTTCATGCCGGGGGTGGACGCATCTTCTGCCAGCTCTGGCATGTGGGCCGGGTTTCGCATTCCGATCTGCAAGAGGGCAAGGCTTTGCCGGTGGCCCCTTCGGCCATCCGCCCCGCCATCCAGATTTTTACCGAGAACGGCATGGTGCCGTCGGAAACGCCCCGGGCGCTGGAACTGCCCGAGATTCCGCGTCTGCTCGCCGATTATCGCCGCGCCGCCGAGAATGCCATCAAGGCCGGGTTTGACGGGGTGGAGATTCACGCCGCCAATGGCTATCTGATCGACCAGTTCCTGCGCGACGGCAGCAATACCCGCACCGATGCCTATGGCGGCAGTATCGAGAACCGTATCCGCTTTGCCCGGGAAGTCGCCGCCGAAGTTTGCGCGGCCATTGGCGCGGAGCGGGTGGGAATCCGCATCAGCCCGCTCAGCAGCGTCAACGACATGAGCGACAGCAATCCCGAAGCATTGTTTACCGCGTTGGTAGAAGTCCTCAATCCGCTCAAGCTGGCCTATCTGCATGTGGTAGAAGGCATGACCCGGGGCCCGCGTGAAGTGACCGGCGGCTTTGATCTCGGCAAATTGCGGGCGCTCTTCAAGGGCGTCTATATGGGCAATAACGGTTATACGCGGGAGTTGGCGCTGGCCCGCCTTGCTTCGGGTGCGGTTGATCTGGTGGCGTTTGGGCGCCCCTTCATCTCGAACCCCGATCTGGTGGCGCGGCTGCGCGATGGCCTGCCTCTGACCCAACCCGACCAGACCACTTTCTACGGTGGCGGCGAGAAGGGCTATCTTGATTATCCGCTGGCAAGCGGACGCGGAGTCTGACCATGAACAATTTCGAGTTTTACAACCCGACCAGAATTCTTTTCGGCACGGGCCAGATTGCGGCGATTGCCAAGGAAATTCCGCCAACAGCCCGCGTGCTGGTCACCTATGGGGGCGGCAGTGTTTTCAAGAATGGCACGATGGATGATGTCAAGGCGGCGCTGGCTGGCCGAACTGTGCTGGAATTCGGCGGGATCGAACCCAATCCGGATTTTGATACGCTGATGAAAGCCGTCATGCTGGCCCGCCACGAGAAGATTGATTTTCTGCTCGCGGTGGGCGGCGGCTCGGTGATTGACGGCACCAAATTCATCGCGGCCGCCATTCCGTTTACGGGTGAGCCGTGGGACATTCTGGCCAAACATGCGCCGCTTGCGGCGGCTGTCCCTTTCGGCACGGTGTTGACCCTGCCCGCTACCGGCTCTGAAATGAACAGTGGTTCGGTGGTGTCGCGGAAAGCAACCCAGGACAAGCTGTTCTTCGGTCATCCGCTGGTTTTCCCGCAATTCTCGATACTGGATCCCGAAAAGACTTATACCTTGCCGGTTCGGCAGGTGGGCAATGGCGTGGTTGACGCCTTCGTTCATGTGATGGAGCAGTATCTCACCTATCCGGCCAACGCTCCGTTGCAGGATCGTTTTGCCGAAGGGATTCTCCTGACCCTGATTGAAGAAGCGCCAAAGCTGAAAACCGCGCCGCAGGATTACAATGTGCGCGCCAACATCATGTGGTGCGCCACGCTGGCCCTCAACGGCCTGATCGGAGCAGGCGTGCCGCAGGACTGGTCAACCCACATGATCGGCCACGAAATTACTGCGCTGCACGGGCTCGATCACGCGCAGACGCTGGCGATTGTCCTGCCCGCCACGCTGCGGGCACGCCGGGCCGCCAAGCGCGAGAAGCTGCTGCAATACGCAGCGCGGGTCTGGGGCATCAGCACGGCGGATGAAAACCCCGCCATCGAACAGGCGATTGAAAGAACCGCAGCCTTCTTCCGCGCTGTCGGCCTCCCCACCAGCCTGAAGGACTACGGCATCAGCGGCGACTACGCCTCCCCCCTGCTCGCCCAACTCAAGCGTCATCACATGGTGCAGCTTGGCGAAAAAGGCGACGTCACGCTTGATACCGTGAATGAGGTTCTGAAGCTTTGCGCTTAAAAACGCAGGAACTTCACAGGCCTTAACGGATTTTCACCATAAGCTCTGCTCAGTCTCAACCCTCTGTTTACCGCTTACGGGTATACTCGGCTCATGACCAGTTTACCCCCGCCACTTCATCAAAGTTTCAATCAGTCCTCAATCCGCGAGAGTGACCGCCGCCGTCTGCGTGGGTGGGGCTATGGACTTCTACTTCTGGCTGCTGCGGCTTTGTGCTGGGATGCCGTCTCGCTGCTAGGCCATGGGGCCCTGATGAAATTTGCCGGAGTCATGGACATCTGGCGAACCCTCGATCAGAACGGTTTTGCGTTTTTTCAGAACATGGTGGAGAACAATCTTGGCCCGACCGCGTGGCATATGCTGCTGCATCCCTTGATGAGTATGCCGATTTCCCTGCTGCTCGGTCTGCCGGGTTTCTGGCTGATGCGCAAGTACAGCCCGGAAATCAAGGTCCGGGCACCTGATGCCATGGAGCGGGAAATAACCGCTCTCGGACTGGCCAGCAAACGGCGCCGTTAAGCGACCCTACTCCACCTCAACCGGAACGCCCGGCGCATATTTGGAAACACGGATGGCCAACGCCGACTTGACCTGTGCCACGCCCGGCGCAGCGGTCAGTTTGCTGGTAAGGAATTTCTGGTAACTGTCCCAGTCCGCCGCGACAATTTTCAGAATGAAATCCGTTTCACCAGCCAGCATGTGACATTCGCGGACTTCGGGCCAGCTGTTGACCAGTTCTTCAAAGCGCTTGAGGTCACTCTCGGACTGGCTCGACAGGCCGACATTGGCGAAAACGGTAACGCCATAGCCCAACATGGCCGGACTCAGATTGGCATGATAGCTCTTGATATAGCCGGCCTCTTCCAGCGCCCGCACCCGACGCAGACAGGGCGGTGCAGAAATTCCAGCATTCTTGGCCAACTCAACATTGGTGATTCGGCCATCATTCTGGAGGTCGCGCAGAATCTTGCGGTCTATCTTGTCGAGCTTGATGCGGCGGGTCATCACATCTCCCAAAAACGATGAAACTGTAATTTCATTTCACAATATGGTTTTTTATAGCATTAATTCAGTCACTTCAAGCACTGAAAGTTTCAACTTGCATTTCAGACGCCACCAGGCAAAACAGAAGGAAGATGACGCAAACCTGCTGGATACTAACCGATGGCCGTAAAGGCACCGAAAGCAACGCTCTTGGCTTGGCCGAAGCGCTGTGCCTGGAGCCTGAGCTGCATGTGATTGCCCTGAAACAGCCTTGGAAGAGCCTGTCGCCGTGGCTGCGGCCCTGTAAAGCCAGTTTTGACCCGCACCGTTTTGTTCCCGCCCCCCCTTGGCCGGACATCCTGATTACGGCCGGACGAACTCCGGCGGTCGCCTCGCTCTATGTCGGCAAGCAGGCGGGAGAACAGACGATACGCATTCACATCACCAATCCCGGCATTGCGCCGGAGAATTTTGATCTGGTCATTGCCCCCCAGCATGACCGCCTGAGCGGCGACAATATCATTCCTACCCTTGGCAGTCTGCATCGCATGACGCCAGCCCGGCTGGCGGCGGCCAAAGCCGAATGGGAGCCTTTTTTCAGCAACAGTCCGCGCCCGTGGTATGGCCTGCTGATTGGCGGCTCGACCCGGGGCCTGACCCTTGATGCGCGGGCGGTTGATGAAACAATTCTGCCTTTCATCAATGAAGTCAGCCAGAGCGGCGGCACCATTCTGGCGACCGCCTCGCGCCGGACTGATCCGGCCTTGCGGGCCCGGATCGGCGAGGCCCTCCGGGCCGCGGGCGGCTATCTGTGGGATGAAACCGGCAACAACCCTTATGCGGGTATTCTCTCCTGCGCCGACGAACTGGCGGTAACCGCAGACAGCGTCAGTATGCTCAGTGAAGCCTGTTCGACGGACAAACCGGTCTGGGCCCTGCCCCTCAGCGGCCATAATCCAAAGCTTGAGCGCTTTCTGAAAAAACTGACCGCCGGGCATCATGCTCATGTCTTCACCGGCACCCTCAGCAAATGGCTGCCGGTCAGAATCAATGATATGAACTGGGTACTGCCACGTGTCCGCCGCTTGCTGATGACCCGTGGCAAATAAGTTGAGCAACACATAACCAACCGGGAAAGACAGAATTATGACCACGCATCATGCCAAGGTTCTGATTATCGGCGG
>CAYSDE010000158.1:3895-4234 GCA_964429685.1 uncultured Pseudobdellovibrionaceae bacterium | reverse complement strand
GTCAGCTGGGTCATGAGGGGCCTCGGTGGCTAGAGGGGGCGGCTAGGGGGCAGGAGCTTTCCTTCTTTAGACGGCAAATTGCAGGCTTGCAATCGTCTATAGCTCAGGCACTCTCAGCTGTATGAATGAAGCCACAGCCAAACTGACCGCCATTCTAGGCCCCACCAATACCGGCAAGACCCATATGGCGCTGGAACGGATGCAGCATTATGCCACGGGGATGATGGGGTTTCCGCTCCGTCTACTGGCGCGGGAGAATTATGATCGGCTGGCCAAAAAGCTTGGCCCGGCCAAAGTGGCGCTGGTCACCGGGGAAGAACGCATTGTTCCCCACAAGCC
>CAYSDE010000158.1:0-3885 GCA_964429685.1 uncultured Pseudobdellovibrionaceae bacterium | reverse complement strand
CACAGTTGAGGCGATGCCGCTGGACAAGCCGGTGGACTTTGTGGCGATTGATGAGGTGCAACTGGCTGCCGATCCCGAGCGCGGCCATGCCTTTACCGATCGTATCCTTCACGCCCGGGGCCGGTGTGAAACGGTTTTTGTCGGGGCGGAAACCATCAGGGATTTGCTGCTCAAGCTGATTCCCGAGTTGGAGATTATCACCCGGCCCCGCTTCTCTAAACTCACCTATGCCGGTCACAAGAAACTGACCAAGTTGCCCAAGCGCTCCGCCATCATCGCCTTCTCGGCGGATGATGTCTATGCGATTGCCGAACTGGTGCGACAAAGGCTGGGCGGGGCGGCGGTCGTGCTGGGCGCACTCAGCCCGCGCACCCGTAACGCACAGGTCGGGCTCTATCAGGGCGGCGAGGTCGATTATCTGGTGGCCACCGATGCTATCGGCATGGGCCTCAACATGGACATTGAGCATATCGCCTTCTCGCGCCTGAACAAATATGACGGGCGCAGTACACGCCCGTTGCGGGCCGATGAACTGGGCCAGATTGCCGGTCGCGCCGGTCGCCACACCACCGACGGAACCTTTGGCGTCACCGGTGAGGCCGAAGAAATGTCCCCGGAGTTGGTGCAGGCCATCGAGAACCATACCTTCCCGCCGCTGCCGGTTCTGCTGTGGCGCAACAGCGATCTGGATTTTTCTTCTCCCCCCGCCTTGCTGCGGGCGCTGGAAGAAAAACCGCCGCATCCTTTTCTGCGCCGTCCGCAGGGGGTGGAAGACGCCGAGGCGCTGGCCGCGCTGCTTCATGATAGCGAGGTCAAAGCCCGTCTCGGCAAACCGGGCGAGCTTTTCATCCTGTGGGAAGTCTGTCAGGTGCCCGACTTCGAGAAAATCCTCTCGGAATCCTATCTACGTCTGCTCAAGCAGATTTTCCTGCATCTCACCTCCCCTCAGGGCGTGTTGCCGGAAGATTGGGTGAGCGAGCAGGTGACCCGCATCGACAAGGTTGATGGCGATATTGACAGTCTGACCACAAGACTGGGCCGCATCCGCACCTGGACTTATATTGCCAACCGGGGCGGCTGGCTCAAGGATAGCGCTCACTGGCAGGGAGTTTCGCGCATGGTTGAAGATCGTTTGTCCGATGCCCTGCATGACAAGCTGACCGAGCGCTTTGTTGAACGCCGCGCCGGTCTGACCGGCAAGGACAGCATGTTCTGCTATGTGCAGGATGACAATACGGTGATGATTGACGGCAAACGGGTGGGCTGGTTCAACGGCTTCCACTTCAACCCCGATCATGAAGCCAAAAATGTGGTTGAAGCGCGGGAAGTGCTGCGGGCGGTGCGTCCGGCCCTGACTCATGAAGCGGCCCGGCGCGGGGCCTTGCTGGCCGAGGCCAGCGATGCCGAACTGACCCTTAATTCCAAGGGCGAATTGCTGTGGCAGCGGGCTGTTGTGGGCCGGATTGCCAAAGGCGGCGCTTTGCTCAAACCCTCCGCCGAGTTGATCGCCGGAGACTGGCTGAGCGGCGATATTCGCCAGCGCGCCGAAGCCCGCCTGAAAGCGCGGGTCAGAAGCTGGTGCGAGGATACCATTCGTCCGCTGCTGGACGTCTCGCAGCTTGAGTTGTCGCCCTCGGCCCGGGCGGTTGCCTATCAACTGGTTGAGGCGATGGGCTGTATGCAGCGCAAGGACGTGGCCAGCTTCATCGCCCAGTTTACCAAGGATGACCGCAGCGCCTTTGCCGGGTGCGGCGTGCATCCCGGCAGCGCTCTGGTCTGGATTGACCGGTTGTGGACGCCCGAAGCCATGCGTGCCCGCGCCTTCATGTGGGCGATGTGGAACGAACAGCCGGTGCCGCCGCCGCCGCAGGGCAAAACCCTCCCCCTTGGCGACCTGCCCAAAGCCGCGTGGCACGCCGTCGGTTACAGCGTGCTGGCCGGACGGGCGGTCAGGGCCGATGTGCTGGAAGAAGTGGTCAGTATGCTCCACCAGACCCCGGCTCCGCCCGAAGTCAACATCGCCCGCTCGCTTGGCTTGCCTCAGTCTGATCTTCCGGTCGCCTTGCGGGTGCTGGGCTACAAAATAGAGCGCAAGGAAGGGGATACCGTGCGCTATATCAAGCGGCAAGCCAAAGCCGAGGAAGTTAACAAAGCCCCGGTTCTTAGCAGCGAAGATGCCGCCGCTGCCCTACGGGCGGCTTGGCAGAAGTAGCTTTTTATTCTACGTCAAATCGTCGTCTCAAACGTAGGGTATGAACTGTCTGAGTCGACGGGCTTGGCCGGGATAACGGTTGGTGTGTGTCAAAAGATATGACCGTTGGTATTATCTATCGTGGCGGGTAAATCTCTCCTGTGTGGAGGGAAAGTCGGTCTTTTCCAGGACGTTTTGGCGTTGACCCGCTTTCACGAGTTTCAGTCCCGCAGTCATAATGGTCCCGGCGACACCGGCAAGTGTGCCGAGGAGCATGACGAGAACAAGCAGTACAAATCCCGAGGTTACAGCCGGGGACAGGTGAATCTCAAAAGACTCGCCCTGAAATGTGCCATAGGCCGCCCGGTCTGAAGCCGTCGCGTTTTCGGTTATTATGCGCACGAAGGCAATCTGCTCCGGGTTCTGCAGAAAATTATATGCGCTTATGCCAATGT
The DNA here is from genome assembly GCA_964429685.1 of uncultured Pseudobdellovibrionaceae bacterium. Taxonomy (GTDB): domain Bacteria; phylum Pseudomonadota; class Alphaproteobacteria; order UBA2400; family UBA2400; genus CAYSDE01. Next base: position 1,239 of record CAYSDE010000158.1, on the reverse strand, counting down.
AAAAAAGCAAAGCAACCGACAGGGCCATCAGCGCCAGACCAAGAACGACAAGCGTTTTGTCGAGGAGGTCTTGTTTTTCAGGATCAAGTTTCATCAACGTCCCTTTTATCATGCTCATGGTTTCCCTTCAGAAGGGAACCCTTGCCAGCATAGAGATTTCCTCGGTGGGGGCAAGAGCGGGAGTTGTTTATACCCCGCTCAGCGCCGCTTCCGAGGCCGCAATAATGCTCTGGCTGGTATAGAGGCAGAGGCGGCCATTTTCGTGGCCGGACAGAAGTTGCGTGCCATCGGGTGACCAGGCGAGGGCGGAGACGGGGACGTTGTCGGGCGGGATCAGCTCAATCGGCAGGCGGTCTTCAAACAAAGCGAGAATGACGCGGCCACTGGCATAACCGGCAACCGTCATGTCATCTTTGGGGTGCGGGGCGACCACGGTGACGGGCATGCCTTCCGGCACACCGAGCGCCATCGGTGGTTTGCCCTGTGGCCCGCCGCCGGTGAAGGGCCAGCAGATCAGCTGGTCAGCGCCAGAGGTAATCAGCCATTTGCCCTTCTGCGAGAACTCGAAGGAATGGACTTTCCCGGCATAGCCAGCCATCCGCAATTCGGCAAAATCTTTCATCCGCCAGCCATGCAGGGCGTTTTCCTGCATCGTGGTCATCAGATAGTCGCCCGAGGGACTGAACAGGCAGCGCAGATGCGAGCCTTTCCAGATCAAGGTGTGTGGCTTGCTGTCCCTGGCATTGAGCCACCACAATGAAACACCGTTGTAATGACTGGCGGCAAGCCGTTTGCCGTTGGGATGAAAAGCAAGGCCACCGACGGTGCTGGGATGGGGCAGGGGGTCTTTGCGGCCAAGAATAAAGACCATCCGGCCAGTAGAGTAAGCCCGTAGCCCGCTTTCATGCGCGGCGACGTTATCAATCCACGCGCCTTTCTGTTCAATCAGCGTTTCCGGCTCTTTATCCCAACAGAGGCGCACCACGCGGCCATCATCGCCCGCGCTGAGGAAAGCATCAGCTTCGGCATCGCGGCAGAAGGATAGCGGTGCGCCATTGGGATGGGCCGTCACCCGCTTCTCTTCACCATCTTTGAGCAACAGCACAGTGCCATCAACCAGACTGGCCGCACCCAGACTGCCATCACGGGAAAAAGCGACGGCGAGAATGTTTTCATCCAGCTGCCAGTGTTTTGTGTAGGGAGAGGGAATGGTCATGGGCCTACTTTATCTTTTGTATG
>CAYSDE010000157.1:0-4243 GCA_964429685.1 uncultured Pseudobdellovibrionaceae bacterium | reverse complement strand
ACCAGACGCTCCCCCAGCCGCTCGAATATGGCCGGATGTCGCAAAACTGCCAGTAGCAAAAGCCGCTGACGGAGGGCGCCTTTATCCACAGGACGGCGCAAAGTGGCTGTGGATAACCCCAAACCTCCCTGACGCTGCGTCCAGTTCCCGGCTGGCTTTGATTTGGGCTTGCTCCAACTGTATTTCTCGCTAACCCGTTTTAATATCTCGCTTTTATAGAAGCCCCGGACATCCTGATCGGCAATCGCTTCAATACGGGAAAGCAGATTAGCCTTGAGTCCGGCCCGTGATTCGGGTGTGGACAAGTCTTTGCCAACCGTCTCGACCTTCCACAGCATGTCAATCAGGGGGATGGCTTGGTCAAGCACCTGCTGCATGGCCGCCCGCCCCTTCTGGCCAATCAACTCATCCGGGTCGCAGCCATCGGGGAGGAAGGCAAAACGCACCGAGCGGGCCGGACCGAGTCGAGGCAGAACCCGGTCAATCGCCCGCGCTGCCGCCTTCTGACCGGCGCTGTCCCCGTCCAGACAGATAATCGGATCACCTGCACTGGAGCCGAGTTTCCACAGCTGTTCAATCTGCTCTTCAGTAATGGCCGTGCCCAAGGGAGCGACGGCGGCGGTAAATCCGCCTTCCACCATCGCAATAACATCCATATAGCCTTCCACCACCACAATCGGCTGGCCCCGCGGCGCTTCTTCCCGCGCCCGCGCCAGCGAGTAGAGCAGCTTGCCTTTGTGAAAAAGCGGATGATCCGGGCTGTTGATATATTTGGGCCCGTCCCCGCTCATGATACGGCCCCCGAAAGCCACCACCCGCCCGCGCCGGTCTGTTACCGGGAACATGACGCGGTCACGGAAGAAACTATAGGGCGCCCGTCCGTCCTCCGGCTGCCGCGCCAGCCCGACTTCCATCATCTGTCCCGGTTCAAAGCCAAGCGTTTTGAGATGGCTAATCAGCAATGACCCATCCTGCGGGGCATAGCCAAGACGAAAGCGGGTCATCGCCGCTTCACTCAGCCCCCGCCCAACCAGATAATCAAGCGCCGGTCTGCCCCGTGACGTGCGCAACTGCTGCTCGAACCAGACGCAGGTGGCCTCGCAGAGTTGATGCAGGGTTTTGCGACTGTCTTCCGCTTCCACTTCCTCACGGGTGAGGCGGGGTACTTCAAGCCCGGCCTGCTGGGCCAACTGCTCTATCGCTTCAGGGAAAGACAGCCGGTCATGCCGCATGACAAAGCCGATAACATCGCCATGAGCCCCGCAACCAAAGCAATGAAAGAAACCCTTGCCATCATTGATATAAAAGCTGGGCGTCTTTTCGTTGTGAAACGGGCAACAGCCCTTATGCTCCCGCCCTGCCCGGTTCAGCTTGATGCGCTTGCTGGCCACTTCGCTGAGCGGCAGCCGCGTTCTGATCTCATCAAGAAAGCCGGGGGGGAAAGGCATAACTGATTACGCCAGCTTTCCCTTGGCCAGCGCACTGGCCTTGGAAAAGTCCATCTGACCGGCATATTTTGACTTCAACTCGGCCATCACCTTGCCGAGATCCTTGACCGAAGTCGCACCGGTTTCAGCAATGATTTTCTCAACCACAGCCTTGACCTCATCTTCGCTCATCTGCTTGGGCATGAAACTTTCAATGACCGCGATTTCTTCCGCTTCCTGCTGCACGAGGTCGGGACGATTGCCCTTCTCGTACTGCTCTATCGACTCGCGGCGCTGCTTGACCATGCCCGACAGCATGGAAAGAATCTGGTCTTCCGGGATACCGTCCGTTACCCCCGAAGGGCGAGCGGCAATATCCCGATCCTTCAATGCCGAAAGGATCAAGCGGATGGTGGAAAGGCGACGTTGCTCCTTGGCAATCATGGCCTTCTTCATCTCTTCGGTAAAACGTGTGCGCAAAGACATAACGGGGTTCCCTTCTTGCCTGTCTTGAATGGCGCATACTAGCCGCCTGCTGCGAATGATGCTAGTCGCTGGTTATATACGCTCGCTAGCCCCGGAGAACAGTGGTGAATCTGAAGAATCTGACGCTCCTGACCGCTTTTGCCCTTGCCCTCACCCTTTCGGCGGGATTGCTGTTCAACATCCAGCCGATGATCGGCAAGATGCTGCTGCCGCTGGTGGGCGGGGCCCCGGCGGTCTGGAATGTGGCGATGGCCTTCTTCCAGATTTCCCTGCTGACCGGCTACCTCGTCGCTCATCTGCTCGGCAAACTGCCGCCGCTTGGTCATGCTCTGGGCTATGCCGCCCTGCTCGCGCTGGCCGCGCTGCTGCTGCCGATCACCCTGCCCGCTGGCTGGCAGCCCGACCCCGCGCTGGGCCCGGCGCTGTCGGTATTCAAGGTGCTGGTTATCAGTGTGGCCCTGCCCTTCATCGCCCTGTCCCTGAGTGCGCCGACCTTGCAGCGTCTGTTTGCGGCAACCACCCATCCGGATGCCACCGATCCCTATTTCCTCTACGCTGCCTCCAATCTCGGCAGCTTTGCGGGATTGCTGCTCTATCCGCTCTGGCTGGAGTCCAACTACGCCGTTCCCGCCCAGACCGGCCTGTGGCGGCTGGGTTATTTTGCCCTGATGGCAATTGCCCTGCTCTGTATTCTGCTGCAACAAGCCAACAAAAGCGCCCCCGCCCCCAGAAGCGAGGCCGTCAGAACCAGAACAGTAGTGAACCCCAAAGATATTGCTGTATGGGTGCTGCTGGCTTTCATCCCGTCCAGTTTGACCCTCGGCGTCACCACCCATATTACCACCGACATCGCCGCCACCCCGATGCTGTGGGCCGTGACGCTGGCCCTCTATCTGCTGACCTTCATTCTGGCCTTCGCTAAAACCGGAGCCGGGTTGCGCAAAGCTGCAATTATCGCCGCCCCGTGGCTGGCTGGCCTCGGGCTGGCCCTGACCATGGCCCCGCTGCATATGATCCTGACGGAACTCGGCCTGCATCTGCTGGTCTTCGCGACCGTTGCGCTGGCCTGTCACAGCAAACTGGCGGCCAGTCGGCCTGATGCCAGCCACCTGACCGGGTTTTATCTCTGGCTCTCGGTCGGCGGCGCACTCGGTGGGGCCTTCAACGCTTTTCTGGCCCCGGTCATCTTTGACCGCCTGCTTGAATATCCCTTCGTCCTGCTCGCCGCGCTGGTGCTGCTGCCAGTGGGGCGTACGGACAAAAAACGGGCTTTAATTCTGGGCATTCTGGCAGCGGCAGTCCTGTCCTATATTCAGGGTGTGATAGCTCATAATGTGACCGGGCTGACCGATAACCGCACTATCGCCCTCTTTGTCCTTGGAACCCTGCTCTTCATCAGCCAGACCGAAAACCGCTGGCTGATTATCTGGGTTGGCATCATTTTTATATTCTTCAAACTTGGAGTTACGGGTAGCGTCATTTTCTCTGACCGTGATTTCTTCGGAACCGTCTCGGTACGGGAAGATGGTTTCGCTTATACCACCCCTGCTGGCGAAGCCAGTAGACTCAAATTCCGCTCCCTCGACCATGGCACTACCCGGCACGGGGTTGAACTGGTCAACGGGCCCATTCCGCCCATTCCTACCGGCTATTATTCTCCGCGCAGCCCGGTTGCCATAACCATCAAGACACTCATGCCTCAAAACGTCGCCGTGATCGGGCTTGGCAGTGGCGCCATCAACTGTTTCATGGCCCCCGACCGCCATTATACTTTCATCGAAATTGATCCCTTGGTTGAACAGGTGGCTCGCGCCTACTTCAACTTTCTGGACAAATGCACACCGCCCACCGTCATTATCGGCGATGGCCGTCTGGAAATGGGCAGGATGCCCGACCACAGTTTTGATCTGATCGTGCTGGATGCTTTCGCCTCTGATTCCATCCCGCCCCATATCGTTACCAAAGAGGCTTTCGCCCTCTATCTGACCAAGCTGAGGCCGGGTGGCGCCATTGCCCTCCATACCACCAACCGCTTTTTTAACCTTGAGCCGATGCTGGCCGCGCTCGCCAAAGATATGGGACTCTATGGGGCATACGGTGAAAACATGCTGTTGGAAGCCACCGCCACCGAAATCGACTTTCCTGCTCTCTGGGTCGTGTTGGCTCCAGAGGCGGCAACGATTGACCGCCTGAAGAGCCAAAACCCAATGTGGCGCGATATGAAAGGCGACCCGGCCATCAAGGCATGGAGCGACGAATATTCCAACCTGCTGGCTGTTCTTAAATGGGGACCTCAGCTTGTTCTTAAATGGGGGCAAGAAGCTGTCGTA